>JAJLKL010000048.1:0-14831 GCA_033838975.1 Hymenobacteraceae bacterium
AAGGTGCCGCAAAACTATACCCAATTTCTGGTAAAGGATGGGCTGAAAGGCGCTCGCATCGGCGTACTGAGAACGCTGAGTGACAAAGACCCGGACCCGCAGGTGAAGGCGCTGTTTGAGCAGGCCATTGCCGACCTGCAGGCCTTAGGCGCTGAGATCGTGGACCCGTTTGAGGTGGCCGGCTTTGATAGCCTCCGCCAGGACCAGTGGTGCGACGTGTTTCAGCAGGACATCAACGCGTACCTTTCCGCGCAAGGCTCTGGTGTACCGGTCAGGAACCTGGACGAGATCGTGGCCTCCGGCAAGTACTCCCCCTACATAGAAGAGAACCTGAAGTATTTCCAGCAAAATCAGTTTGAGGCAAAGGACGATTCCCATACCTGCGCCGACGCCTACAACGATCCGAGACGGATCGCGTTCCGCAACGCGATAGAAACAGCCATGGATCAGTATAGGGTAGATGCCATCGTCTACCCCACCTGGAACCACCCGCCTGCCAGAGTAGGTGATTTTAAGGGCTACAAAGGCGACAACAGCCAGGTCATTGCCCCTCACACAGGTCAGCCGGCCTTTACTGTACCGATGGGCTATACCTACAATACCCTGCCAGCCGGCTTGCAGTTCTTGGGTCGCATGTACGATGAGCCAAAGCTGATCAGGTTTACCTATGCCTATGAGCAGGGCACCAAACACCGGAAACCACCTGTCAGATTCAGCGAAAGGGTCGCCGCTAAGTAGCCCCACTGCCATACAGGCATACTTTAAGTTTAAAGCCACTAAACCAAAAGCCATGAAAAACCTCCTCTACCTCCTCCTGAGCCTCTTTTTAGCCCCTCTCCTGTTGAACGCCCAAAGTTCGGGAACTTACCTGATCAGGGCCGGGAAAGTATTTGACGCAGAGAAAGGCACGTTCGTGAAGTCGCAGGAGATCCTGGTGGAGGGCAGGATCATCAAGGAGATCGGGAAAAAGGTAAAAGCCGGCAGCGACGTGAAGGTGATTGACCTGTCGGACTACACGGTGATCCCGGGCCTGATCGACTCGCATACGCATTTACTGACCCACCTGGCCCCGGAGAACAACACCATCGGCGGTACCGTGGAGTACATCACCACACAGGACGGCGCCTACCGCTCCCTGCGGAGCGTGCAGTTCCTGGAGTCATACCTGGCAGCCGGTTTCACCTTTGTGAAAGACCTCGGCAACTCGGGCATGTACCTGGATATCTCGCTGCGCAGAGCCATCGACGAAGGCCTGATCCGGGGGCCGAGAATGTTCTCGTCCGGGCCTATTTTGAGCTCTGTGGGAGGGCAGTTCCCGGGGCTCTCCCACGACTATGGCCACCTGGCCGCCACCGAATACCGCATCATCAAAAGCCCGGACGATGCCCGCTTTGCCGTGAGGGAGCACATCAACTATGGCGCCGACCTGATCAAGATCTGCGCCGACAACTCCCCCAACAACACGGCCCTGACACGCGAGGAAATGACGGCGATCGTGGAGATGGCGCATGGGCTCGGGAAAAAGGTGACCGCGCACGCCAATAGCCCGGCTTCCATCACCAACGCGGTGCTGGCGGGCGTAGATGGTATTGAGCACGGCTACCGTATCGACGACGCCTCACTGGCCCTGATGGCCAAGAACAATGTATACCTGGTGCCAACCGATTATCACGTTGCCCCGATCGGCATCGAGTACCACAAGAAAGGCGGCTGGACCGATGAGCGGACAAACAGCTTTAAGACCACCCTGAACAACCGCCTGAAGGCAGCCGAGAAGCATAAGGTGAAGATCGCCTTCGGCTCCGACATTTACATCGACTTCGGGATGCCCAGGGGAGACGCCGCCAAGAACGTGTTTGTCGCCTACCTGGATGCCGGCATTTCACCCCAAAGAATTCTACAGTACGCCACCATCAACGCCGCCGACTTTATAGGGGCCAAAGACAAGCTGGGGGTGCTAAAGCCAGACGCCTTTGCCGATATGGTGGCCTACAAAGGGGACCTGGAGAAAGACTTCAACGCCATCTTCAACAAGGCCGCCTTCGTTACCAAGAACGGGGAGATCCTGATTGATACCACCACCCCATCAACAGACATAGCCAGTGAACGGTAATACCCCCGAAGGGATCGACATAAAAACTGCCCGAAGCTACAAGCCTGATCTGCCATTCTTTCGTAGATAAGGCGAATGTTATCTTCCTAAAATACCCTTTGTCTTCACTTAACCCTCTCTGCGATGCAGCACTTATTTAGAACAAGCCTCCTGAAGCTGACCTTCGTCCTCGCTTTCATACTTTCTGCTTTCTCTGCCCGGGCACAGGCCCCGGTAGACTCCGGAGCCCGGGAGATCGTTTTCCGCTCTGTAAATGTGGTGCCGATGGATAGGGAACAGGTGCTGCAGAACCAGGATGTGGTGGTCAGGGACGGGAAGGTGACAGCCATTGGCGGTACCGGCAAGGTGAAGTACGGGAAAAGCGCCCTGGTGGTGGACGGGCAAGGCCGGTACCTGATGCCGGGGCTGGCAGAGATGCACGCCCATGTACCTCCCGTGGATGACCTGGAACCCATGGAGAGAATCGTGCGACTTTTCGCCCTGAAGGGCATCACTACCAGTAGAGGGATGCTGGGCCACCCGCGCCACCTGCAACTGCGCAGCATGATTGAGCAGGGGGAGCTGCTGAGTCCGCGCTTCTATACCTCAGGTCCCTCCCTTAACGGCAACAGCGTGCAAAACCCGGAGCAGGGGGCAGAGATGGTGCGGCAGCAAAAGCAGGCGGGCTACGATTTCCTGAAGCTCCACCCTGGCCTTACGCCGGAAACCTTTGGCGCCATTGCGCAAACAGCCAACGAGACAGGCATTCCTTTTGCCGGCCATGTTTCCTACGAGGTGGGCGTGTGGCGTGCGATTGATGCCGGCTACGCCTCCATTGATCACATGGATGGTTTCATAGAAAGCCTGGTGCCAAACCTGAACAGTATACCGGAGCAGCAGGCGGGCCTGTTCGCTATGTTCATTGCCGACCAGGCCGATACGTCGCGTATACCGAAACTGGTGAATGCCCTCCGCGAGCACAACATCTGGGTGGTGCCCACACAGGCGCTGGCCGAGCGCTGGATGGCCCCCGACAAGGATCCGGATGAACTCGCCCAGGCCCCGGAGATGAAGTACATAAACCCGGAGGCACTGAGCAACTGGGTGGCCACCAAGAAGAAGCTGATGGCCCAGCCACAGTACGACCCGGCGGCCATTGCCCGTTACCTGCAGCTCCGCCGGAAGCTCATTTACGAGAGCCATAAGAACGGCGTAGGACTTCTGCTCGGCTCCGACGCACCGCAGGTGTTCAACGTGCCGGGCTTCTCCACGCACCAGGAGTTGCAGTACTTGGTTGATGCAGGCCTGACACCCTATGAGGCGCTCCGTACCGGCACTGTCAACGTGGGCCGCTACCTCAACCGTCCGGATATCGGGGTGATCCAAACAGGCGCTGCTGCCGATCTGATCCTTATCAGCGGTAATCCGCTACAGGATGTGAAGGCGACCCAGAACATTGAGGGCGTACTCGTAGGAAAGCGCTGGCTTCCGAAGGAGTACATTGCGCAGGAGCTGAAGAAGCTGGAGAAGCGCTAGCGCACCAAGGGCCAACACGTCAGATGCCTATGCCTTCATACGGAGTATCCGGGCCGTAACCAGCAGCTGCCCTACGTGGCGCATGGTGTGCTCGGCGGCATGGAAAAGCAGCCCCTGCACTGTGGAGGCCACCTGCGCCCGCCCCACTCCCCGCTTTTCGGTGAGGGTGTCCTCATCGGTATCGCGCAGCTGCTCGAGCGCCTGGTCTACCTGCCGGTCAAAATCCCTGACCAGGTCCTGCACCAGGTATACCGTGTTCCTGGCGGGCTTTCCTTCTGCATATAAAAAGTCGAGCTGCGGCTCCGTGAGCGTCTCTCCCCTGGCATACGTAAAGAGCCGGTCCAGCACGCCTTTCAGGTGCTGCAGGTGGAAACCCACAGAAGCTGTTCCGGCAGGGTGCTCCCAAAGCAACTCCTCCGGGAATCCCTCCATCAGGGTGTGTACTTCTTCCCGTGCCTGCAGCAAGGCGTGGGCCACGGGTTGTAAAAGCGATGGCATGCCAGGAATAGGGCCGCGTAGCCATACTTCAAGGTGTTTGGTTTCAGCCATGGTAATGTAGTGTTGTTTAGAGAATAGCAAAACGTTTTAAGCGAAGGCACAGGCGGGCCGGTAAAGCAGGCGTAGTCCTACACTACGTTTACCACCACCTTGCCATTTGTTTTGCGTGTTTCTACCTGCTGGTGCGCCCTGCCCATGTCCGCCAGCTCAAACACGTGCGACACGTGCGGCCGCAGGTGCCCCTGCCGCATCAGTTCTGCGATCTGCTCCTGATCCTCGCCGCTGGAGTGCACCAGGTAGTTTTTGGCCTCGATGTTTCGTTTTTTAGCCTCTCCTATCACTGTTTCCTTGGCGCCGCCCAGTATGGAGATGATCTTACCGCCTTCCCGCAACGTGGCCAGCGACCTGCGGGTATTTTCCTCCCCCAGTGAGTCCAGCACGATGTCAGCGTCCATCACGACGTCCTCCACCTTATACTTGTGGTAGTCGATCTGCTCGTCGGCGCCCATGTTCCGGATAAAGTCGTGGTTCTCGGGAGAGGCCGTTCCGATCACGATGGCTTTGAAGTACTTGGCTATCTGCACGGCAAAGTGCCCTACTCCGCCTGCCGCCGCATGGATCAGCACCCGGTGTCCGGAGGTTATGCCTGCCTCATGCACCAGCACCTGCCAGGCGGTAAGCGCTGCCAGCGTGGCTGCGGCGGCTTCGTGGTGCGGTATGTTGGCGGGTTTGTGGGCCAGGTGCGTTTCGGGGGCCGCCACATACTCTGCATAGGCTTTGCCGTGCCCCGGGAAGTTGACCATCCCGAACACCTCATCCCCCTCCTTAAAGTAGGTCACGTCCTCTCCTACCTTCACCACTTCGCCGGAGATGTCCCAGCCTAGTATTACAGGAGAATCTTCTTTTAGCTTATCGTACAGGGACTTGCCCTCACGCGTCTTCGTGTCCACGGGATTCACACTTACGGCATGTACCCTTACCAGTACCTCATTCCGCTGCGGTACGGGCATTTCCACCTCCTGCAGCTGCAGGTTTTCCACTCCCCCCGGGTTAGTTAAAACGATTGCTTTCATAGGCTTTTATTAAGGTTCACAAAAAGTCATTCTTATAGAACTAAAGCGCAGCCAAAAGGTTATCCACACCACTTGCTGCAGGCCCAGCTTTCTGTAGCAGGAAAGCCGCCTGAGCCTGAGCGCATGCCCGCGCCCGGACACGCAAAAGGCCCGACATCTGCCTTTTTTCATCATATAAGCTTTCTGCTATCTTTTAAACGTCCTGTACATTGTGGCGAGCCTAGGGTATTACTGAGTAAAACGTACTGCCGGAGGGGCACGTTTGCCGTAAAACTCATTCGTAATTATTCATAAACAACATTGTTTTAATCCTATAATTTAATCTTTTTAAGCTATGAAAACACCAAATAAGGCTTATTTGAGAGAGATGAGAAGAGAGTTCGGCTACATTCCCACCTGGGAGCCGAACAAGCAGATCGTGCTGGGTTCCGTAGGCGTGTTCAAAAAGAACGTCTTCACCAAGCTAAAGGAGCTTAAGGATGTAGGGGTACATTTTGAGATGGAGTCAGACCCATCGCCGGGCAACCTGGAGTATACCTCCCCGAACGGCTTCTCCATCACCACCAAGCCGGCCGGTGCCCCACAGGTTCCGGGCAGCAGCATTCCGCAGGACCAGACCGGGGTTATCATTGATTTCAACCGGGACCACACCATCATCTTTAAGGCGAACAACACCAACACGCCTACCATTAAGGACCTGCCTCACATCCAGAACGAGGTGATCCGCCTGTACAAAGAGGGGCAGTGGGACAAGAACTGGATGATCGTGACGGAGGCCGTGTATGCCGATCGTTGCACCCTGCTGATCTCCACGCACCGTAACGCCAAGGCGGAACTGGTTGCCACCGGTGAGTTCGACATCACGCAGCCGGACCTGGCCAATCAGATCTTCCACAACAATCACCACAGTTTCAGGGGGCTTATCGTTAACCTGGTGGCCCAGCAGAACATCTCGCCGCTGTTTAAGCTCATGAAGCTGAAGAGCAACAAGCGTCTGTCGCCGGTGCTGCGCTCTATGGATGTGGACCCAATTGACCTGGCAACGCCCGCCACTGCCGATCAGTTTAACCTGTACCTGGGTGAGGTTACCTTTGAGGAGCTGGTGAAGACAGAAGAGGAGCTGCTGGTACCGCAGGAAGTGCTGCAGCGCTCGCTACAGGGTTCTCCACGACAGGAAAGCCTGATGGGCAGCAGAGCAGAAAACCTGCTGCAGTATGACTTCAGGTAAGGCACTTTTTCTCTAATCGATAGTCGTTGTGCAAAAAGTCTCTGTCCTTTGCTGAGGGCAGGGACTTTTTTTATATCTTTCCCCAAACGACACTCTGCATCAGCATGAAAGACTATAAGAAATACTACATTGTTCCCGCCCCGCCGGAGGAGGTTTACATCGCCCTGACAAACCCCAACACCCTCAAGCTCTGGACCGGGGAAGAGGCCGAGATGGCTACGGAACCCGGCTCTGAGTTCTCCCTTTTTGACGGCAGCATCATGGGTAAGAACCTGGAGTTTGAGGAGGGGAAGAGGATCGTGCAGCAGTGGTATTTCGGGGATCAGCCTGAGGCGTCCATTGTCACCATAAAGCTACACCCGCACAAGCAGGGCACCTCGGCAGAGCTACGGCACACGAATATTCCGGAGCAGGATTATGAGGACATTGTAGAGGGATGGAACGAGGTTTACTTCGGCTCTTTGATCGAATTTTATGAAGAGGAGTAGCCCCAGGCTCCTGTAGTTAACGCAATGGCCTCATAAGATCACCCGCTATGAAACGAACGCTACTCATCCCAGCGCTGCTTTGCCTGAGCTACCCCCTGCTCGCGCAACAGGAAAAGGCTGTCAAAACCATGACAGAGCACAGGGTTGCTGCGAAACAAACCTATGACTCTGCACACATCATCGCCTATGTAGACGGCCATGAAACAAAGATAGAGGTGTTGTCGCTGTTCAAGCCGCAGGAAATCGTGATGAAGAGTGAGCATTCTCCGGAGCTAAGTATGGATTACCTCAAAATGCTGATTGAGGTGAAAGACAAGCAGCACCCGGTGCTCAGGTACTTTGAAAACAAGGCCATGCTGTACTACAAAGGCACCTATTATGAGCACAACGTACTGCCGGATATAAAGCCCAACAGTGTTGCAACAGTAGTATACAATGCCTCCGAAGAATCTTCTTTCAGCGATTACCTGGAGGTAAAGCTTTACGGGGAAGAGTATATTTCCAATGAGCGCATCACTTACAGAACAGCCGATAAGCCGCAGCGGGTCGAGTATTACGATGTGGATGGCAGAATTTTATCCACTGACGAGATGCGTTCCCTGAAATTAAAAGCGGGGGAATTCACAAGTTATCATATGCATGGCAAAGAGGCAGCGGAGAAGTACGGAGACCCAAAATTCGCGAAGGGCATTGTGGTCATCAAAACCCACAGGAAATAAAAGAAGCTGTGCACAATCTTTGGCCTCTCTTCTAGGAGCACGTTTAAATCCGTGAAGCTTACCAAAACTACCGCCAGTGTTGTTAACTACGCCGCACCGGCTTCGTTCTATCAGAATCAGGTTTAACGCTAGAGGAAACGAGTATGAAGCAGGGAATAGTAGGTAGCATCAGAAGCTTTCATGCTGACAAAGGATCTGTTCGAGCCTTGGCACTAGGCGCCATGTCGATGGGAGCGTTTGCCGTTGGAGCGGTAGCCTGCGGTGCGCTGGCCCTGGGTGCAGCCGCCATCGGAAGCCTGGCCATCAGGCGCATGGCGATCGCTGATTCACACATACGCAAGCTCAGCATTGATGAGCTGCATGTGGAAAAGCTCTCTGTAGGTGAACTGACCGTAACCGATACCTTAACTACCCCAACGTGACCCCCTCCAGCACTTTCCCGGTCCGCACCCGGTATACCTTGCTCTCGCTTGCACTTGCCGGCCTGTGGGCCTGCAGCACCCCGCAGAAAGAGGAAACGACCACGGCTACTGCCACAGCCTTAACCCCACAAGAGGCAGCGCAGTACCGGCAGGATGGCCGCATGATTGTAAAAGCCAGCTTCGACACCCTGAGCCATAACCTGATGCGCGCCATGGGCGAAGGCGGTCCGCTCCACGCCCTGCAGTTCTGCAACCTACAGGCTTACCCGCTCACCGATTCGCTCTCAGAGCAGTTCAACGCGCACATCAGGCGTACTTCGCTGCAGTACCGGAACCCCGGGAACCAGCCAGACGCGCAGGAGGAGGCGCTACTGACAACCTTTGCCGCCTGGAAAAGCCAGGGCCGCGACCTTGCGACGGCAGACACCGTGGTGATGCTGGACAACGATCAGGTGCTTTTTGCCAAGCCTATCCTGCTGCAGCCCCAGTGCCAGGCCTGCCATGGGGTGGTGGGCGGAACGGTGCCGCAGGAACTGTACCGCGGGATTCAGCAGCTATACCCTGCGGACAAGGCCGTAGGTTTCCGGTCAGGCGACCTGCGCGGCATGTGGGCCATCAGGTTTAAAAGGCAGCTATAGCTGCTGCAATGCCTCATCCCGCTTGTTCAGATACTCCAGCACATCCTCCACAGAGGCCAGATCCCCTTGGGCATGGTACTTCCGGATGCGCTCCACCTCCCCTGCTATCAAGCCGGCTCTGGTGTTATGCACCTCCCCCTGCGAATGCACCACCTCCTCCTGCCACGGCAGCGCCTTTCCGGGAGAACTGTAGATGCGTAGCTGCGGGTACTGCTCCAACGCGATGGTGACAGCCGCCATAAAAGCCCGGGGCTGCTGGAACGGAGCAGCCGTTACTACGACGCTTCTGTAATTTTTTGCTTTGGCATGCCTGACCATTGATTCGGCCTCTATGCGCGTGTGCAGCATTTGGGTATCGGCGGGCACAGGGGGTATGGGTTCCAGTTGATGCTCTGGTATACCTAATTCTTGCAAAGCACTTTTCCAGCTTTCAACTCCGGGGTAGCCGCTCATGGGAGCCGTATTTAAAAACAATACCCGCTGTGCCTGCTTCTGCTGCAGTAACTCCTGAGCAGCCCGGAAAGCGGCATGCTGGTTATCCTCGGTCTGTCCAAAAAGAAATACAGCGTCTGTGGTAGTTTGGGGCAAGGTATCGCAAAGGGTGCGGATGATCAGTTCTTCTATCATAGCTTGGCTTATACGAATAGAGACCTGTAGGGATTACCTCTTTGGGTTTTGTAAGGCTCAACGGTTAAGGCTGTATCTAGCAAGCATAAAAAAAGCCCCTCTGCAGGGGCTCCTTTTAGTTGTTTAGCTTTTCTCAGCTTCCAGTATCTTTTTGATCCTTACCAGCGAATCCTCGATGTGGTATTGGGTCAGGCTATCCGTGTTTCTGGTGCGGGCTGCCTTTAACTGCCGCTCCAGCTTTACCAGTTCCCCGCGTGCGATCGAGCGGATGTCGGACTGGCTGATGTTGACCGGCGTACCGAAACGGCTGCTTCTGCCCGGCTCCTCATTGAGCAGGAAGTTCATCCTGTCGAGGTAGGCCTTCTGCAGGTTTCTGCGGTAGATGTCGATGTTCTTGCCGCCGTATACCTCGCTCCAGATGCCGCGCTGTAACTGGCTCACCATGTTTAGGGCGTTGTAGTTTACCTGGTTCACCTCGTTCTCCATCAGGCGCGACATTCTGTCGGCAGACAGCAGGCTGTTCAGGTGCCGTACCTGCAGGCTCCTCACGCCGTCTACATGGCTGGCGTGGTGTACATTCCGGCTGATATCCGACTGGTGCAGCCACTCCGGTGAGGAGAAAGCGTTGCTCAGCAACCAGTTCAGGGAGGCAGCCTGCACATCGGCAGAAACAGGTGTATATACATAGCCTTTCTGGTCTGGCCTCAGGCGGTTTTCGTATACGCCGCCCACGTTCGTTACCACATGGCCGATGTACCTGCTCCACACCCCTAGCAGCTCCCCGTACAGTTCGTCCAGGTCGTTGTAGTCGTTGGTTTCAACAGCGGTCCACTGCATGAGCTTAGGCGCTATCAGCTTCAGGTTTTTCATGCCGTAGGTGCTCGACTTGATCATGTCATTACCGATGCCTTCGGTCTGGCTGGCCGGGTCGTAGCCACCGCTGCCGCTACCGAACTGGAACACCGGATCGCCGGCCTTCTCATTGATCCACTGCGCCAGCGTCGGCATCTCTGCCTCTGCGCTTTTGGCATCCGGCAGGTAACGGTACCCCCAGTTAATGGCATAATGGTCATAAGGCCCCAGCTGGCGCACAAAGCGGATGTTCTTGTCGCCTGGCTGCGCCACGTAGTTGTAGCGGGCATAGTCCATGATGGTAGCGGCAATGCCGTACTCCTGCGTAAAGGTACCGGAGCGGAGCGAGTCTGTGGCATAGGCAAAGCTGGCCTTCATGTTGTGCGGCAAGCCCAGCGCATGGCCTACTTCGTGGGTAATTACCTGCAGCATCATGTCACCCAGGTCCTCGATGGGCGTGTTCAGGGTACGGGCACTTGGGTTAGCCGCCCCTGTCTCCAGCAGGTATCTGTTTCTGTACGAGCGCAGGTGGTTATGGTACCAGATGATGTCACTTTCGATGATCTCCCCGGAGCGCGGGTCGGACACGCTTGGCCCCATGGCGTTACGGGTCGTGCTGGCCACGTAACGGATCACGGAATAGCGCACGTCTTCCGGGCTGAAATCAGGGTCCTCCTCCGGTGAAGGCGGGTCTTTGGCGATGATGGCGTTCTTGAAGCCCGCTGTTTCAAAGGCCTTCTGCCACTGCTCCACCCCTGCCTTGATGTAAGGTCTCAGGTTTTCCGGAGTGGCGGGGTCCAGGTAGTACACGATCGGTTTTACAGGCTCCACGAGTTCACCGCGCTTATAGGCCTCTACGTCCTTCGGCTCCAGTCTCCAGCGGCGGATATACGATTTCTCATCTGCCTTGTAGGCCGGGGACCCATAGTCAATCTGGCGGATGTTGAAGTAACCTACACGGTCGTCGTAAACACGGGGCTGCATCGGCTCCTTTGGCAGCAGCACCATCGACTGGTTCATCATCAGGCTGATGGCGCCGGTCTCGGAATTTGAAGGCGGCTCAGCGGCATCAAACGTAAAGTCCTGCTTCACCTCGATGTTCAGCGGAAAGCTTTTGGCGCTGTTGATAAAGCTGCGGCTGTCATCCAGTTTGCTAACCTTATACTCCTTGCGCATGTTGGCGCTCAGTCCGCTGAAAGCTTTGATATCGCTGAGGAAAAATTTGGTCACATCGATCACATAGGTGTTCGAGTCATCGGAAAGGGCCGCAATGTCGAAAGCGTAGAGCGTAGGCTGGTAATTATTCGCCTGCACCGATAGGCTGATCGGCAAGGAATCGGCCGCCACAGAGCTGTACGACTTGGTTTTCAGCACGATCTTGTTGTCGAACTTCTGCCACACCACCATCTGCTCGTTCACAGAAGAGCCGGCATTCACGTAGCCGCCCCCTAGCCCGGTAGGCAGGTTAGCAAACCGGCTGATCCACAGGAAGTCTCGGTTCAGCAGCGAGTCCGGAATTTCGTAGTAGTACTTGTCTGCTACCTTATGGATGGTGAAAACACCGGCATCAGAAACGGCATCTTTCGTGATGACCTCGCTGTAGGGTTTGATGCCGTTTTTGGGGGATGGCTTTTTGGCAGCGGCCTCGCTTTTGGCTGCTGTGGCTCCTTGCTGCGCTGACTTTGTGCCGGAGCAGGAGGCCTGGGTGAGCATCATAAGCAAGCCTAAGCCTATGACCTTGGAAGATTTCAGCATGTACTCGTTAATATTTAAACTTGAACTAAAAGAAGTGACAGATCCTGTACCAGAATGCACCCCAGTTCTAAAGATAAGGTATATTTAAGAAAGTCTATTCACTCAGGGGTGAAAGATGTACCTGGCGCCGGGCCGGGTGCTGTGGGAGGAAGGTATGCACACAAAGCCACAACTACGTATACAGACCATGAATCTATTTGCGTAGCTTTGCAGGAGAATTATGGAAGAACAGAAGAACAACCCGCTGCACGGCATTACCTTACAGATGATGGTCGAGTACCTGGTGGACTACTATGGCTGGGACCACTTGGGCTACAAGATCAACATTAACTGCTTTAACAGTAACCCCAGTGTGAAATCGAGCCTGAAGTTTCTGCGCCGCACCCCCTGGGCCCGCCAGCAGGTAGAGGACCTCTACCTGAAAACCATCCGCAGGTAATTCCTGCGGGCAGCACAAGCAGAACTGACATATACTTCACTCCCTACAAAATATGAAGCGTTTCCTACTTCTCCCGCTTGTGGCCTTAGCCTCTGTGGCGGTGCAGGCTCAGAATAATCCCCCGGTAGAGGCACCTGTTAAGCTGCAGCTGGAGGGGTATAATAACCGCAACATCGACACCTTTCTGCAGGCCTTCAGCGATACGGTGAAGGTATACCGGCAGCCGGGCGTGCTCACCTACCAGGGGAAGGACGAGATGCGGAAACGCTACGGGGCCATGTTTGCCAGCACACCAGACCTGCACTGCGAGATCGTGAACCGCATCATTGCCGGCGACGTGGTGATAGACCACGAAAAGGTACAGCGCGTAAAGGGCCAGCCCCGCACCGATGCCATTGCCGTGTACCGCGTTAAAGGCGATAAAATTGTGGAGGTGACCTTTATACCTCCCTACAATCAATAACAGGCCCAACCCGCTTCGCTTTCTGCCAGCCCGGCTGCCAAAAGGTATAGCCGCTCCTCTCGCTGCCCCGTATACGGGAAGAAATTTTACTCTCCTATGATCCTGGAGGCGCAGCCGGAAGATATTGACGAAGTGTACACCCTGTGGTGCGAACTGATGGACTACCACCGCAGCCATCACCCTGTTTTCCAGTACAACCCGGCCAGTGCGACCATTCTGAAGGCAGAGCTCGTGAGCAGGCTCAAGGACAAAGACTCCCGCTTCTTTATCTACCAGCGGGAGCAGGAATGGGTGGGGATGCTGGTTGCCAACTTCCGGAGGACCTCCGAGGCCTATGCCCTCAAGGCCAGGGGCTACATTGCCGAGACCGTCATCCGGGAGCAACACCGAAACTCAGGTGCAGGGAAAGCCCTGTTTGACGCCGCCTGTAAATGGCTGCTGGACAAGGGCGCCGACCATATTGAGCTGCAGGTGTCGGTGAAGAACAAAAACGGGATAAAGTTCTGGGAGTCCCGCGGTTTCAGGCCATCCACACAGCACATGATCCTGGACCTGCGGCCGCTCACCGGCAAGGACTAGGGCAGCTTAATATTAGCAAGAAAGTATACCTGCCCCCCAAAAGCGCCTGCTACCTTTATAGCCTACCTTTTAAATGCTGACGCCTATGATACCACACCTGCGACTGCTGCTTTTGTTACTGCTGCTCACCTCCCCTGCGCTGGGGCAGCACCCTGATACGCTTTGCAGGAAAATAGCCGAACACTTCAAAGGGGGAGCGTACCCCGCCGTGCTCATCGGGTACGCGGATGGCTACATGTCCTTCTCACAGGCTTTCGGGCTGGCGGATTCAGCCTCCCAAAAACCGCTGCAGCCCGACGATCTGATGATGAGTGGCAGCACTGGCAAAATAGTCGTATCGGCGGCGGTACTGAAGCTGGTTTCCCAAAACAGACTGGAGCTGGATGCCCCCATTAGCCGCTACCTGAAGGGCGAATGGGCACAGCTTACCCCGAACTACAACTGCCTAACCGTACGGCAGCTCCTGCAGCACCGCACGGGTCTGGCGCGCTATATTTTTACGGACTTTAAAGAGGATGTGAAGCTGAACCCCGATAAGGTATGGACACCGCAGGAGCGCATCCGGTATGTCTCTGCTGCCAAGCCGCTGTTCTCCTGCGGCTCCGCCTTTGCCTACTCCGACACGAACTACATTCTGCTTGGTGCCATTATAGAAGAGGTAACCAAACAGCCTTTTTACACCTATGCCGAAAAGGAGATTCTAGCCCCCCTGCAGTTGCACTCCTTCACCCCCACCACCCAAAGAAGTATAGAGGGCCTGGCCAATGGCTACGCCGGCACCAAGGACCCGCTCGGGTTTACGGGTGAGACCCTGGACGCCAGCGGGAAATCGCGCTACAACATGCAGTTTGAGTGGACAGGAGGCGGCTACGCCTATAACCCGGAGGACATGGCCAAACTGATGCTGGCGATCTTCAACGGAAAAGTCTTCGGGAAAGAGCTGCTGGCCGACTACACCGCTACGCTGCCTGCTCCTGAGGTAGGCGCAGAATACGGACTGGGCATCATGAAGTATACGCTGAACGGCAAAACCCTTTACGGCCACAGTGGCTTCTTTCCGGGATATATCGCGCAGGTGTACTATGATCCGGAGAAAAGAGCGGCCTATGTTTTCCAGATCAACACCACCCAGCCCAATGGGACACAGGATATGTACGGGCGCATCAAAAGCTTCTTTCAGGAGGTTATCTGAAACAAGCCTGATCACACCCACAGGAACCGTGGCCTTGCAGCACCTTACTGCAAAGCCACGGTTTTTTGTTATCTTGTCCTTTACCGAATCAGAAACTAACCGAACATATACATGAAGACCCGAAAGCTTCTTGCCCTGCTCCTGCTTATCAGCTTCCTGGCCGCCTGCACAGCTTCAAAGACAGAAGAGGCCAGCCTGCTCATCACCAATGCCCGTGTGGTGGATGTAGA
>JAJLKL010000049.1:0-4101 GCA_033838975.1 Hymenobacteraceae bacterium
GTTGTGATGTAGGTCACGAACATGTTGTTTTCTGCGGACAGCTGCAGGAAGCGCTCCGGACGAGCATTGGAGTGCTCTGGTCCCTGGCCCTCGTAGCCGTGCGGCAACAGCATCACCACCCCGTTCATACGCTGCCACTTAGATTCGGTAGCCGCCACAAACTGGTCGATCATGACCTGGGCACCGTTGGCAAAGTCACCGAACTGCGCCTCCCAAATCACCAGTGCGCTTGGGTTAGCCATGGCATAACCAAACTCGAAGCCCAGCACGCCATACTCAGAAAGCAGGGAGTTGTAGATCTCTAGCTGCTTCTGATCCTCCTGGATGTAGTTCAGGTTAGAGTATGGAGCACTGGTGTTCGCATCGCGCAGCACAGCGTGGCGGTGCGAGAACGTACCGCGCTGCACATCCTGACCGCTCAGACGAACGATCTTACCGTCTGCCAGAATAGAGCCATACGCTAAAAGCTCTGCCGCTGCCCAGTTGAGCTGGCGGCTCTCGAAGAACATATCCTTGCGCTCTTTCAGGAGCTTCTCGATCTGCTTCAGCGGCTTAAAGCCCTGCGGCACTGTTGTCAGGGCCTTGCCTACTTTCTCGATCACTTCCTCAGAGATGCCCGTCTCAGGAGACTGGTTGAAATCCTCCGGTGTAGAACGGCGCAGCGACTGCCACTCCTTCTCCATCGGCTGGTAGTTGTACGGAAGCGGCTTCTGCTTCACCATGTCCAGGCGGTCCTGCAGCATCTGGCGGAACTCCTTGTCCATGCTTTTCGCAAGGTTTGCGTCCACCTCGCCGCGGTTGATCAGGTCCTTATTATATACTTCACGCGGGTTCGCGTGCTTTGAGATCAGGTTGTACAGGTGCGGCTGCGTGAATTTCGGCTCGTCCGACTCGTTGTGGCCATGACGACGGTAGCACACCATGTCGATGAAGATATCGTTGCCGAACTTCTGACGGTACTCTGTTGCCAGACGCACTGCAAATACCACCGCCTCCGGATCGTCACCGTTCACGTGCAGTACAGGCGCATCAATGATCTTCGCTACGTCTGTGCAGTAGATAGAAGAGCGGGCATCTTCGAAGTCGGTTGTAAAGCCTACCTGATTGTTGATCACGAAATGGATCGTACCACCTGTTTTGTAACCATCCAGTTTCGACATCTGCGTTACCTCGTACACAATGCCCTGTCCGGCCACGGCAGCGTCACCGTGGATGAGGATCGGCACGATCTGGCGCTGGTCTCTGTCGTACATGCAGTCGATCTTGGCACGCACAAAGCCTTCCACCACCGGGTTCACCGCCTCCAGGTGCGATGGGTTCGGTGCCAGTTTCAGGTTTACTTTATTTCCTGATGGCGTGTCCACCTCAGAGGAGAAGCCCATGTGGTATTTCACGTCACCGTCACCCATGGTCAGGTCTGGCACGGCCGTTCCCTCAAACTCAGAGAAGATCTGTTCATAGGTTTTGCCCATGATGTTGGCCAGCACGTTCAGGCGGCCACGGTGCGCCATACCGATCACCACCTCTTTCGCGCCCAGCTCAGAAGCCTTGTCGATGATGGCATCCAGGGCAGGGATAGTGGTTTCGCCGCCCTCCAGCGAGAAGCGCTTTTGGCCCAGGAACTTCGTGTGCAGGAAGTTCTCGAACACCACCGCCTCATTCAGCTTGGAAAGGATGCGCTTCTTATAGTCGATGCCCGGGTTAAAGTTCAGCGACTCGTTCTCAATCTTGTTCTGGAGCCAGCTGAGCACCTCCGGGTCACGGATGTACATGTACTCGTAACCGATCGGGCCTTCATAGATCTTCTTCACGGCGTCGATGATATCGCGCAGCTTGGCAGGGCCAATGCCGATGATCTCACCCACGTTAAACACCGTATCCAGGTCCGCGTCGGTCAAGCCGAAGTCTGCCAGGTCGAGCAGGGCCTTGCGGTCTTTGCGCTCGCGCACCGGGTTTGTTTTGGAGCGCAGGTGGCCGCGGCTACGGTAGGCGTAGATCAGGTTACGAACCGCAACCTCTTTCTCTGACTCACCTTCGGCAGCCTTTGCCGGGGCCGCTACTGTAGCAGCCTCCGTTTCGTGGCCGTTCTCGCTGTACGCAGAGGAGAACTCATAGCCCTCGAAGAACTTGCGCCAGCCGAAGTCCACCGACTCCGGATCCTGCTGATAAGCTTTGTACAGCTCATCAATATAATCGCCGTGCGCATTGGCGATGTAGGTATATTTATCCATAGGGAACACTACTTTGTATAAAGGCAAAGTTAACAGTATTTACAAGAAATCAAACTTTACCCATTCGCATAAACAAATGTGCCTTAGAAACAACAACATATATTTATCGGATAAGCCGCTGCAATAGGCAAACTTTACTGCCTTCACCGTACGAGTGCAATGGGCGGAGTGTTATGAAGCGTTTGGCGACTTTAGCTCCGGCCTGTCGCGCTGCAGGCTCCCCCTACAAAAGCGTCTGCCTTGGCTCCGAAGGCTGATCCGGAATACGCGCTATGCTTTATGTTACTTTTTAGCCATTTTCTAAGCACCTAATTTGGCTAACCCCGTCTCTAGAGGCAAAAAATCACCTGCAATAGGCAGCCGTACAGACATTTAGCGATGTTACTTCCAAGCGATTAGTTTCCTGTTTTAACAAGGTATAGATCTGTAGCTTTAGAGAGAGACTGAAGTAAATTTCATCCGGAGGCTAGTGCATGCAACGGCAAAAGGCCCGGACCACCCTTACTTTGAATAATTTGATCATGTATAGCGATTTGTTGGAAGAGATTTCGAAAGCGATCGGGGCCAGGCTGCTCATCCGGTTCAGCTATAACCATGAGGAGCATGTAGTGGAACCACACCTGGTTGGGCAGGACATGCAAAAGCAGGACTGCCTGTGTGCCTGGCGAAAGAGTAAGATCGCAGCGGATAGCGCCAAAGAATGCTGGCGGTGCTATCACCTGAGCGAGATCAAAGACCTTGAGGTGCTGGAGCAACGATTCAGCAGCAAGCGCCCCGGCTACGACCCCTACGACAGCACCATGAGCCGTATTTACTACCGCGTTTAAGGGCACGATCTCCGGAGCCCTTTTGTTATACTGCTGCACACAATCAGGAGAAGCATTGGCACAGCAGCGGAGGAAAAAAAGCAGGTATAAGCAGCCACAGCCCCCCTTAACGGTACAGGAGAAGATCAGCCGCTACATGCGCGGCAACAAATCCAGGGACACAAAACCTGAGCTAAAGCTTCGGTCGGCACTGTGGAAGGCCGGCCTGCGCGGCTACCGTGTACACTGGCCCAAAGCCCCCGGCAAGCCGGATATCTGTTATCCGGGTCGCCGTCTCGCCATTTTCGTGCACGGTTGCTTCTGGCATCGTTGCCCCCATTGCCAGCCTTCGCTACCGAAAACCAACATTGCCTTCTGGCAGCATAAGTTTGCCCAGAACGTGGCCCGTGACCAAAAGTACAGACACCTTTACCGGGAGGCGGGATGGCAACGCCTGGTTATCTGGGAGTGCCAGTTGCAGCAGGAGCATGATGGGATACTTGGGCTTATAAGGGTCCTGCACCGGGGCGTACCGGCCAGCTGGGAACTTGCCGCCTAAGCAAGCTTTCTTGATCGCTACTTCTGTAAAAAATCCTTATCTTAAGGTTTACTAACCTACACACCTGACTTATGAAGAAACAGATCCCGCTACTAGGCCTCCTTGGCTTACTGGCCCTGAGTTGCAGCGAAAGCGCCCGCCAGATAAGCGAAAGCGATGAGGCAATGGCAGCCGCGGCCGACAGCACAAACCTGCAGCCTGCCCTGCAAAGCATTACTTCCGCTGACTTGCTGAACCATACCGCTACGCTGGCCTCTGATGCATTCGAAGGCCGCAGCCCTGGTACTGCCGGCGAAGACTCCACGGTAAACTACCTGACGCGCCAGTTCAAGAAGCTCGGACTGCAGCCAGGAAACCCGGATGGCACGTATGTGCAAAATGTACCTATGTTCGGCTACACGCCACAGCCAAAGGCAGCCATCACAGCAGGCGGTAAGCAGATCAGCCTGAACTTCCCGTCAGACTATGTGGCGGTTACCCGCCGCTTTGTACCGAATGTGGATGT
>JAJLKL010000050.1:0-4233 GCA_033838975.1 Hymenobacteraceae bacterium
GCACCCCGGTAATCCGGAGTACGCCATTGGAGCCATTGCCGAAGATGGAAGTGTTTACATCAGTGCACGTGCGCGGGAGGAGGTAGCGCAGGAAGCCATTGACAGGGCGACGGAAAAGCAGAAACAGGAGATACAGCGCCGGATAGAGATTCTCCGGCAGGGAAAACCGCTGCCGTCTCTGGAAGGTAAAACCGTTATTCTGGTAGATGACGGCATCGCGACAGGTGCCACGCTCTTTGCCGCCATCAAGATGTGCCGAAATCAGAAAGCCGGGAAGGTGGTGGTAGCGGCCCCGGTCTCGGGAAGAGAGAAGAAAAAGGAGCTGCAGGAGTTGGTGGATGAGGTCGTGGTGCTGGAGACACCCAAGGTGTATTTTGCCGTTTCGCAGGCTTATGAGGCTTTTTATGACTTAACCGATGCCGAGGCCCTGGCTTTTATGGACAGGTGGAAAAAAGAAGGAACAGCTGCAAAAGAGTAGCAACTGTTCCTTCTTATACCTACTGCAGCCGTAGCCGGGCAGGTATACTTAATTCGCCTCTCCCTGCTCTAGCTGCACCCGCTTCAGGTACCAGCCATCCGCATCTATGACAGGAGTGATTTTGGAGGTAACCACCACAGGGGTTGCGGACAATTCCATGCGTTGTGTGCCTGTATCGGTGGTAACATCCATGGGCAGCGCAAAATTAATGTTGGTAACCTGAACCGTATAACTCGTGTCACTCATCTGCTTTATGAGTATCTCCGGTACCTCTGTGGTGCGCAGGTACATATCAAAAACAGGGGTAATGTTAAGGTGCGTGTTGGTGTTGATGTAATTCTGCAGGTCGAATGTTTTCACCTGGTTGGCATAGGTATACCTGGGGTCCGTAACAAAGCCTTTGATCATCCTGAAGAACACCTCGTCCCCCAGCAGGTAGCGGAGCGTGTGTATCACGTAGGCCCCTTTGGTGTAAATCTCGCCATGGTACGCCTCATCTGAGGTCGCGTTTTCCTTCACGATAATGGGTTGGCGGTGCTGGATCTGCTGACTTACCTGCTTCACCTTTTCCAGGTAGGCGTCGCGACCGCCGTGCTCCTCCACAAAGAGCCAGTCGCCGTAGGTGCACAGGCCCTCCTGAATCCAGAAGTCAGCCCAGTCTCTCACGCTAACCTTGTTGCCCCACCACTCGTGGCCCAGTTCGTGGTGCAGGAGCCAGTCGTGCGTGGTGTTACCGATAACGGTATACCTGTAGTTATTGCCATAGGCGTTGATGGTCTGGTGCTCCATGCCCAGGTACGGCGTCTCCACGATCCCGATCTTTTCTTTCCAGAAGGGATACTCGCCGAAGTACTTTTCCTGCGTTGCCACGCTGTTCTCCAGTATCGCCATCAGTTCCGGAAGCCGCTCTTCATTTTGCTTAAGCAGGTACAGCACCATCGGCACCTTATTGCCGTTTATGGTCGTGTAATCCTGCTGCAGTACGGCAAAATCGCCTACCGTAAAGTTGATGTTGTAGTTGTTGATGGTGTAGTCGGTTTTCCAGTGGTAGGTGATGTTGCTGCCTTTCTGGTTCTCTGACACCAGCAGTCCGTTGGCTGCCACCTTGTAAGGGGCCGGCACGGAAATATACTGGTCCACTCCCTCGTCCGGTTCATCGGAGGGGTGGTCTTTGCTGGGCATAAAGATCTTGGCCCCCTCGTTCTGCGACGACAGCCCGATCCAGTGCATGCCGTTCGCATCCTTGGAGAAGGTGAAGCCACCCTGCCACGGCGGACGCACAGCCTCTGGCGTAACTCCTGCGTAACTCACCGTAACCGTTACTCGCTGGCCGGGCGCCACTTTCTCTTTCAGCTGTACATCCAGTTGGTCCTGATTTCTGCTGAACTTGGCCTTTTTGCCATTCACCCTTACCTCGCTCACTTTATACCGGTCTATCAGGTTCAGCCTGATCAGGTCTATAGGCGATACAATCTGAACCAGCACATCCGCTGAGCCGGAGATGGCTTTCTTCTCAGGGTCAATGGCCAGGTTCAGGTTATAATGTTTTACATCGTAGGCGGCCTGTGCCGGGTCAAGGGGGCCGCCCCACGTCCAGTTGGTGTCCTGAGCCCTTGCGCTGAGCAGCACAAAGCTGAACAGGATGAGGAGGAGATGCTTTTTCATGTGTTTAGCGTGTGATGGATAATGAATACGTGTAAATCAGGAAGAAGTACAGCCTAAAAAACAGTTCAACTACCGGGCCAGGTTATCAGGGTGCTCTGCCTGACGAACAGATGGCCGGCCGGCTACTGCGCCTGTACGAGCAGGTCGGCAGAGGCGCGGTTCAGTGCAATGGGTATGTTATTGATCACAGCCGTGCGGATGAGCGTCTGGATATCGTGCTCGTGCCCATGCGGTGTTTCGGCGTCAATAAAGAAGATTACCTTCTGCACCTCGCCCTGCAGGATTTTGGCCGCCAGCAGAATATCGCCGCCGCTGGGCCCGTGCCCGAAAGGCTGTACCTGCAGGTCCAGCAGCTCATTGATCAGCCGCGAGGTGTTTGTGGTACCGATCAGTTCATAGTCGCGCAGCACATCCTGGTGCTGCTTTGCCCAGTTTAGCAGTTCTGTCTTTTTGTTGTTGTGGGCGATCAGGGCTATGGTTGGCATAATTCTCTTTTTTTGGGTTAGCTAGTTATTTACTTTAAGGTTGATACACTTAATGGGACTGCCTCTTGCCGGAAGGCCCCGGGAGTGGTTGCTGCTCACCAGTTGGGCTTGCTCCATATCAGGGTTCAGGAGGAGAGAGCCTGCCCTTAAAATAAGGCCGTACCTCCTGCGCGGTGTCCATCAGAGTACACAGGTGGTCAGGGTAGGGCTGCTGCAGAATTCTTGCACAACTTCAGCGGCTGCATTCTGCTGGCCTGTGCGGAGGCCTTCAGGGTGCCTTGAATAAGCTATCTAAGAAAAGCTATTTATACTTAAGAAGCAAGTAATTAGCAGCACAACAACACCTTGTACGGCAGGCTGTCAGTTCAGCGCATGTATAGATGTAGTTTACAGGGTAAAGGGTGAATGTTGAACATGCTCTCAAAGGTCTCGGGCAGCTACTGCAGAAAATGACGAATATCATCAGTAAAAGAGGTTCGTGTCTTATTTTATGAAGATACCGCACCATACTTTTGCTCCATAATTTATCTTTCAAATAGTCTCAAATCTTAAAATTTAGAGTCATGAAAACATCAGGTAGAACCCTGAGGAGCATACTATGGACAAGGATTCCGGCTTCTGCGCAGGTACGTGTGGTGGCGCTGCTTTGTGGTACTATACTTTTGGGCTGCTCATCCGGAGGTAGTGAAAACCATTATGATGAGTATAAGCAGGAGCAGGGCGTGAACGCACTGGCGACAGCCGCTGCAGAGGCACCAGCCGTTGATGATGGCAAAGGTATAGGCCCGGTGAAGGAAGTCATATTAGGAGAGGCTGTAGACCAGGCACTTGCTGCTAGTGGTCAGTCGATCTTTGAGGGCAAGTGCTCTGCCTGCCACCAGCTTAGTGCACGGAAAGTGGTTGGTCCCGGCCTGGCCGGTGTAACCGAAAAGCGCAAGCCGGAGTGGGTAATGAACATGATCATTAATCCAGAGGAAATGACCAAAAAAGACCCTACTGCCAAAAGACTACTGGCTGAGCACCTAACGCAGATGACCAACCAGAACGTGAACGAGGAGGATGCCAGAGCGATTCTGGAGTTCCTGAGACAAAATGACCAGGCAATATAAAAGCAACTGCACACCAGGCACAATTTGTGAAAGCCCTGAAGATGTCAGGCGCTACCCAGGCCCGGCAGAGGGACCGAACAAGGCTGGCAGGTGTTTGGGCTGCTCAGGGTATTTTGGTGATGTTGAGAGCGCGTGCCCATGGGCATGCGCTCTTTTTTATTCGCCATAACCAAATCAGGGGTGGGATGTTGTTTTTAACACAGGCCGATCAACAGCTTAAAAAGGGAGCCATTAAAGATGGAATTGGACTAATGAGTAAGATGCTTTTTAATGAGGATTACCCCCTTCTGGTTTGTAAATTAATTGGTATTCAATTATTTGGCGCTGAAAAGTACATCTTTTGCACTGCTTCTTCAGTATGTAAAAGATAATTGTGTGTCCGAGCCAAAGGGCAGCAGCTAACAGGCAGAGTTTGTTAAACCTAATCATAATTTACTATGGCTAGTACTGATATTACACCCAAAGGGGTACATCCTGTTCATGAGGAGCACGATGA
>JAJLKL010000051.1:0-7523 GCA_033838975.1 Hymenobacteraceae bacterium
TTCCCCACTGCCCCGGGTACTCATACCTGGCGGCTGTCTCTTTGTTTCCGGCTATGCCTGTCTTCAGCAGCCACTGAGTTTATTCATTTTTTTACCTGTTTGTTATGTCAACTATTCCACTCCGCCCCCCCATACCGGCCATCACCCCGGCAGAAACGATCCGGGTTTTTCGCCTCACCTATACCCTGGAAGAGGTGCAGGAAGAGCTTTGGCGCTGCCTGCAGCCCCGCCTGCTGGCCAGCTTCTCCGAGCTGGATCCCGACCACACCAACCAACTGGCATCCTTCTATGAAAACATTGAAATTCTTGTTTCGGCTGTATACCAGCTACCTGACCTGTCCGCCCCACCGGAAGCGAAGGCCATGGTAAAGGCAGCAGCAGGAGGCACCTGTCATGCCTAGGCAGCAGCATGACACAGGCTGGCGCCTATTAATCTCGCCGCCGGAGTAAGCTTTGCCCCTCCCATAGGGAGCGGGTGGCCTGTATTCTTACCCCTTTTTCACTTAATCACTTAAGTCCATGTCTCTGAAAAAATGGCTTCCGGGCCTGCTCATGTCCCTGCTTTTCCTACTGCTGGCAATCCTGCTGCAGCTCCTGAAGGGCGCTCGCCCGCTCCCGGGATGGCTGCCGCACCGGCTCGCCTTCTTCCAGGCGGGTGCTAGCGGTATGGCGCAGGAAGAAAGCCCGGGCAAGTGCCGCGATCCTGCTTCGCGGCTGTAGGGGAGGCCGGGGCGACCGGCCCTGTCTGGCTGTGCAGGCGGGCCGCTTCACGTTAAGGGTTAGCTTGATTAAGGTGTACTTCCCGAAGCGGCCCTGGAGCCTGGAACGCTGTTCCGGCTCCCGCCGGTCGTCCCCGCCTCTCCTGCTTCCCGTGTTCCGGGCTCAGGACCTGCAGCACGGCGCGGCTCTGGCCTAGGAGACCTTCATTTATTCATTACACAACTGATCACCCCTTAAACTAAACTTTATGCGACTAAAAAAATGGCTTCCCCTGCAAGTCCCCCTTTGCTTTCTGTACACGCTCCTGGTCCTGGCCCTCTGCCTGGCCGCACCCAGCGTAGCGCAGCAAGCTCTGCCACCTGCCAGTGAACTGGCAACCGGAGCACCGGTGCCTAATATCACTTTGACCGATATGCTCCACTACCCGGGCGGCACGGCGCGGCTCTCTGACTTCCGCGGTCAGCTGGTCCTGCTGGAATTCTGGTCCTCTACCTGCGGCACCAGCCTGCTGGCGCTGCCCCAGCTGGAAGCGCTGCAGCACACCTTCGGCGACAGCCTCCGCGTGCTAACCGTCACCAGGGAGAAACGGGAAGAGGTGGAGACCTTCCTGACAAAAAGCCCTATTGGCAGACGCATGACGCTGCCCATCGTGCTGGGCAATGAGGACCTGCAGGCTTTTTTTCCTAACAATTCTGTGCCGCACCTGGTCTGGATCGCTCCGGACGGCAGGCTCCTTGCCCAGACCGGAATTTACGATGCGCGGCCTGAAACAGTACGCCGCCTCCTGCGCGGACAGGCGGGAAACTTTAAAGACCACAAAAAGGATATCCTGGACTATGACTTCTCCAAGCCGCTCTTTGTGGAGGGCAACGGCGGCTCCCCCTTTCCCCGGTACCGCTCCATCCTGACGCCCTACGTTCCCGGGCTGGGAGGAGGTTCCGGCAAGATCAAAACCGATTCCACGACACGCTTCCACATCATCAACGCCTCTGTAGCCCAGCTGTTCCGTGCCTCCTGCGGCCTGCCCTCCTACTTCCCGGAGAAGCAGATTTTCCTGGCAAGCGAGAAGGCCCGCGCCCACCAGGTGCACAACTGGGTGGAGGAAAGGCAGCAGAAGAACTACTGCTATGAGCTGCTCCTGCCCACCGCCCAGGCCGGGGAGCTGCATGCCATCATGCGGCAGGACCTGGAACGGCACTTCGGCCTGCAGGCCACAGTCCGCAAAAAGCGCATCGACTGCTGGGAACTTACCCTGGCGGACCGGGCGGCCGCGCCCCTGTCCAGGGGCGGCGAACCTGTTCACAACTTCGTCGACGTCAGCGACCCAGACAAGTACATGCGCAACGAGTCCATCGGCAAGCTGATCGTTTTCCTCAACAAGCACCTGGAGGAACTGCCCGTGCTCAACCGTACCGGCATCACGCACCCGCTCGACCTGCAGCTGTCTGCCGAGGACCTGCAGGACATTGACCGGCTGAAGGACCGGCTGCGCGCCTACGGCCTCCGCCTGCAAAAGAAGAAGCGCCCGCTCGAGGTGCTCCTCATCCAATAATTTTCTCTTAACCTTTATTTACATCTATTATGCAACCAAAACTACTGATCGCTATCCTGCTTTTTTGCAGCATGCTCCCCGCCCTCGGCCAGGAGCAGCTGCAGGGCCGCGTGGTCGCCCTGCCGGGCAACCAGCCCCTCCCCGGCGCCACCGTCCGCCTACTAGGTGCCCAGACCGGCACTGCCACGGATCCCGAGGGCCGCTTTACCCTCTACCCGGTAACGGCACCCGACACCCTGGAGGTCACTTTCCTGGGCTACCTCCCGCAGCGGCTGCCGGTACGCCCACCCTTCGGCGAGGAAATCACCGTCGCACTCCGGGAAAACACCCAGTCCCTAGGGGAAGTGCTCATCTCGACCGGTTATGAGCAGCTGGCCCCCGAGCGGGTCACCGGCTCCTTCACCCAGGTAAACCGGGAGCTGCTAGACCGCACCGTCAGCACCGACGTCCTGAGCAGGCTCAAGGGTGTTACCCCCGGCCTGAACTTCGATGAGCGCCGCCGCAACAATGAGGCCGTCAACATCCGGGGCATCAGCACCATTTACGCCAATGCGTCCCCCCTTGTCATCCTGGACAATTTCCCCTACGAAGGAAACCTGAGCGCCATCAATCCCAACGATGTGGAAAACATCACAGTACTCAAGGATGCGGCGGCAGCCTCTATCTGGGGAGCGCGCGCCGGCAACGGCGTCATCGTCATCACCACAAAGAAAGGGCGCCTGCAGCAACCCATGCGCGTGAACCTGAACGCCAACGTCAGCGTGCTCCCCAAACCTGACTTCGACCAGCTGCCGATGATGGCCCCCAGCGATTTTATTGAGGTTGAGCGCCTGCTCTTCGGGAAAGGCTTCTACAACAGCCGTGAAAAAAGTCCCGCCCGCCTCCTGCTTTCCCCTGCCGTGGAACTCATGATCCGCCACCGGGAGAGCCAGCTCACCGATGCCCAGCTGGAGGCCGCCCTGCAGGAACTGGCCAGCCATGACGTGCGCAAGGATTTCCGGCGCCACCTCTACGAGAACGGCATCAACCAGCAGTATGCCCTCAACCTGAGCGGGGGCGGCGAGCGCATGTCCTACTACCTCTCGGGAGGGTATGACGCCAACTCCGGCCAGCTGGGCGATCCTTACCGCCGTGTGAGCCTGCGCGCTGAAAACAGCTACACCCCCTTTAAGCGGCTGACCCTGCACGCCGGCGTTAACTTTGCCCAGGGCACCCGGGAGTATGGGCGGCCCGTCTTCAGCGACCTGCGGCCTGATGCCTCCAGGAGCCTGTACCCCTATGCCCGCCTGGCAGACGAGGCTGGCAACCCGGTGGCCCTGCCCCGCGACTACCGCCAGGGCTACGCGGCATCGGCCGAAGGCATGGGGCTCCTCAACTGGGACTATGTGCCTCTGCTGGACGCGGACGGCATTGATCACAGGGCTGAGCAACAGCAGGTCATCGTCACGGCGGGAGTGGATGTAAACCTCTTCCGGGGCCTCACCTTCCTGGGCAAGTACCAGTTTGCCCGGAACCAGGACCTCAGCACCAACTTGCAGACGCTCGATGCCTACAGCACCCGCAATACCATCAACCGCTTTACCCAGGTAAACCCGGACGGCACGCTGAGCTTCGCCGTACCGAGGGGAAGCATCCTCGACACGTGGCATAATCAGTTCGGCTCCCACAACGGGCGCGCCCAGCTTAAATACGGCCAGTCTTGGGGGAAACACGACCTGGCGGCCATGGCCGGAGCCGAGCTGCAGGCCCAGCGCAGCACCGGCCACCAATTCCGGGTCTATGGCTATGATGAGCGGGTGGGTACCTCGGTGCCGGTGGACCACCTGTCCCTGTTTCCCCTTTTCTTTAACCCGGTCTCCCGGGCGAGGATACCCGAGAACACCAGCTTTTCGGAACGCAACCAGCGCTTCACCTCCTACTATGCCAACGCCACCTATACCTTTGACACCCGCTACGTTGCCACGCTGAGCGCCCGCAAGGACGCCTCCAATATCTTCGGTGTGAACAGTAACCAGCGCGGCGTGCCCCTCTGGTCGGCCGGACTGGCCTGGAACGCGCACCGGGAAGCCTTCTATAATATTTCCTGGCTGGATCGCCTGAAAGCCCGGCTCTCCTACGGCTACAACGGCAACATCGACAACAGCCTCACCGCCCTGGCTACCATCCTCTCCATTCCCGGGAACCTGAACGGTAGCCCTTATGCCGTCCTGCGTACCTATCCAAACCCGGACCTGCGCTGGGAGAAGATCGCCACCTGGAACGCGGGACTGGATTTCAGCCTGAAGAATGATCGCCTGAGCGGCACGATTGATTACTACGTCAAGCAGGGCACGGACCTGATCGGCGATGCCCTTGTGGATCCGACGGTCGGGGTGCTCACCGGCAGGGTGCGCCGCAATGTGGCCGCCATGAAAGGCAGCGGGGTGGACCTCTCGCTGACAGGCAAGCTGCTGGACAGGGGGCTGGCCTGGAGCAGCACGCTACTCTTCAACTACAACAAAAGTCAGGTGACCCGGTATGAGGAATCCGGGGCCAGCGGCAGCACCTACATCAACACCGGCCTTTCCGTGACGCCGATCGAGGGCAAGCCGCTCTACAGTATCTTCAGTTACGCCTGGGAGGGCCTCGACCCGCAAACAGGAGACCCGCAGGGCCTGTTCGAGGGGGAGCTCAGTAAGGACTACACGGCCATCACCCGCCGGACAGAGCTACAGGACCTGGTGTACCACGGACCGGCGCTCCCGCCTGTCTTCGGCTCTCTGCTCAATACCTTCCGCTACAAGGGAGTGTCGCTCTCCTGCAATATCAGCTACCGCTTCGGCTATTACTTCCGGCGCCCCTCCATCCACTATAATAACTTGTTCCAGGGATGGGTGCATCATGCCGACTATGCCCGCCGCTGGCAGCAGCCGGGCGATGAGCGGCATACGAACGTGCCGTCCATGGTGTACCCGGGCAACGCGAACCGCGACACCTTCTATGCTAACTCAGCGGCCCTGGTGGAGAAAGGAGACCATGTGCGCCTGCAGGACATCAACCTGACGGTGGACGTGCTGCAGCCCTCGCAGACCAGACGCCCGGTGCATACCCTGCAGGTCTACGCTATCGCCCGGGACCTGGGCATTTTGTGGCGCGCCAACCGCCATGGCCTTGACCCGGACCATCCTAATTTCATGACACCCGCCCCTACGCTCTCCATGGGCCTGCGGGTAGGCTTCTAACCTTAAAATAAAGACGATATGAAAACCGTAAAATTTATTTTCCTGCTGCTGGCGTTTAGCCTTTCCTCCTGTGAGGAGTACCTGGACGTAAAGCCCGAAAAGTCACTGGCCATCCCGACCGACCGGCTCGACAACCTGCTTCGCCTCCTGGATAATACCAGCGTCCTGAACCAGGAGTATCCCGTGGCGGGGGAAATCGCCTCGGACAACCTCTATATCCGGCCCACCGACTGGAACGCCCTCTCCGACCTGACAGTCAAAAATGCCTATGCCTGGGAAAGGGATGTTTTTAACGACCACGACCGCAACGACTGGGCACACACCTATAACATGGTCCTCTATGCAAACCTGGCCTTGGAAGGTACAGCCAAGCTGGTTCCTTCCCCGCAGGAACAGCCCCAATGGAACATGATCCGGGGAAGCGCCCTTTTCTTCCGGGCACATGCCTTCTATCACCTCCTGCAGGTGTTTGCCAAACCTTATGCAGAAGCCACGGCCGCCCAGGATCCCGGTATTGTTCTCAAGCGCAGTACGGACATTAACGAACGCTCTGTCCGGGCTTCCGTGAAGGAGAGCTATGAGCAGGTGATGGCGGACCTGCGGGAGGCCGCCGACCTGCTGCCGGAAGTACCCCTCTACAAAACACGTCCATCCAAGCCTGCCGCCTTCGCCCTGCTGGCCCGTACCCTGCTGCAGATGGAACGCTACGACGAGGCCCTCACCTATGCCGACAGGGCACTCAGCCTGCGAGGGCAGTTGCTGGACTTTAACCTCCTGAACCCGAATGCGGCCAACCCTATTCCCCTCTTCCATGCGGAGGTCATCTTCCACAGCACCATGCTTGCCCTCCCCGGCACCTTTTACCCGGCGGGGAAAGTCCACCCAGCCCTGCTGGCGCGCTACCACCCGGATGATCTCCGCAAGACCGTCCTTTACCGCGAGCGCGGATCGGGAGACATTGAGTACAGGGGGAGTGCCTCGGGCACCATCCTGCTCTTCAACGGCATCGCCACCGATGAGCTCTACCTGATTCGCGCCGAGTGCCTGGCACGGCTGGGACAAGGGGATGTGGCGATGGCCGCGCTCAACACGCTGCTGGAAAAGCGATGGAAGACCGGCACTTTTACCCCACTGGAAGCAGCGGACGCCGGACAGGCTCTGGACCTTGTCCTGCAGGAGCGCCAAAAGGAACTCCCCTTCCGGGGCCTGCGCTGGTCAGACCTGCGCCGCCTCAACCGTGACAGCCGCTACGCTCTGACGCTCACCCGCGAGCTGGAGGGAGAAACGGTGACGCTCCCACCCAATGATCCGCGTTACGTCTTTCCGCTCCCCCAGAAAGTGATTGACATCAGCCAGATGCCGCAGAACTAACGACATACCAAAAAGCCTGATGCGCTTCCGCATCAGGCTTTTTCTATAACAGGAGCCTAGCGCTTACCTGGTGGAGGCGCGGAATACTTCCTGAATCGGATTCTTCACACCTTCCTCTGTCGGAAGCCCTGGGTTCCCCATGTCTTCCTCGGCGTAAATGGCGCAACGCTCCTGGCGGACGGTGCAGCCTGACGGCGCACCATCTGCCAACGTATAGTCGTCGGGGTTGGACGGATCACCGCCCACCGCCAGCTCGAACCACTGCAGGCTTTGCGTCTTTGGAAGCGAAACGGATGTACTGCCGGCAAAGGCCAGTGCAGAACCCAGCAAAATAGCCATGACACTTAAATTAATCTTTTTCATAACATTTTGATTATCGATAAAAGCCTGAAAGAAACAGGTTCAGGCCATGCCTGCCCCAGGCTGCCACCTGGAGGCCCCTCTGCAGCCGGGGAATAACTTATAAAATGATCGCGGCCGGACCTGTTTGCCGCACTGCCCTTATGCTTCTGCCACGTCCCCTCCTTTCTGCCCTACATGCCCCTGCGGGTCTTTCCCGGGAGAGGCCATGCGTTTGGCTTTTAGGTGTAACCTGGTGCCCACTATTGCCAGCGCCAGGAAAAAAGTATTGAACACCAAGTGCTCCATCCAGCCCATCT
>JAJLKL010000052.1:0-20591 GCA_033838975.1 Hymenobacteraceae bacterium
TTCAGAGGACCCAATTCCCGACCAACTCCGCAATGATCCCAAACTTAGAGCTTTGTGCTTGAGCGGCTCTCCTTCGGGGGGAGTGGTGTCGTAGCCACAGAACTCGGTAAAGCACTGGCCCTGAAGGGGCACCAGGTGCACTTCATTACCTATAGCCAACCGGCACGCCTCGACCTGTTCAGCGAGAACCTGTTTTACCACGAAGTATACATCCCCTCCTACCCGCTCTTCCAGTACCCACCCTACGAGTTGGCCCTGGCCAGTAAAATGGTGGATATCGTGCGCTTTGAGAAGCTGGACGTGCTGCACGTGCACTACGCCATCCCCCACGCCTCAGCCGCCTACATGGCCAAGCAGATCCTCAGGACCAAGGGCATCAACATACCGGTGATCACCACCCTGCACGGCACCGACATCACGCTGGTGGGCAAGGATGCCTCCTTTGAGCCCGTTGTGACGTTTAGCATCAACCAGTCGGATGGTGTAACAGCCGTATCAGAAAGCCTGCGAAGCGAGACATACGACTACTTCCAGATCGAGAAAGACATTGAGGTGATCCCGAACTTCATCAACCTGGAAAAGTTTAAGCGTCAGAAGAAAGAGCATTTCCGCATGGCCATCAGCCCCAACAACGAGAAACTGATGGTCCACACCTCCAACTTCAGGGCGGTGAAACGCGTGGAGGACGTGATTCATATATTTGCCAAGGTACGCCAGAAGATCCCGAGTAAACTGCTGCTGGTGGGTGATGGTCCTGAGCGGCCTAAGATGGAGAAGCTCTGCCGGGAGCTCCAGATTTGCCAGGATGTGCGCTTTTTGGGTAAGCTGGATGCCGTGGAGGAGGTGTTGTCTATCGCAGACCTGTTCCTGATGCCCTCAGAGAAGGAGAGTTTTGGACTGGCGGCACTGGAGGCCATGGCCTGCGAAGTACCGGTTGTCTCTACTAATGCCGGCGGTATACCTGAGCTGAATATAGACGGTGAGACAGGTTTCGTCAGCCCGGTGGGCGCTGTAGAGGAAATGGTCGAGAACTCCCTCTATATTCTGGACGACGCGAACCTGCCTCAGTTTAAAGCCAACGCCCTGGCCCGCGCCAAGGACTTCGATATCGAGAAGATCGTACCACAGTACGAGAAGCTGTACCAGAAGATCATAGACGAGCAGCTGGCAGTCCTGTAGCTAACCGCTCCTGCTAGCGTTTTTCACTACTCCTTTGCACTTACTCTAAAAGCCTGATTAGCCCTAATCAGGCTTGTTTTTTTCAGCATCAGGTAAAGTACAAGTCAGCCCGACGGAGAAAATATAAGGTAGCCCATCAAACATGTTCTCCCAAAATCAGAACTCATTCGGTAGCCTATCAGTATCTAGATATCAAACCCGGGACTGACGGTAAGCATAAGTACTAAGCGCACCTCCACTTACTCCTTCGTCACCCCGGTTGCAAAGCCAAGAATTAAACGACTTCATGCGCATACTGACCTTATGGCGGATCTTAAGAAAGAGCTAGGGCTAACGGATGTATATGTTGTGTGCACAGGCGCCATGTTCAGTGCAGGCTTCTTCTTATTGCCCGGCCTGGCAACTGAAAAGGCAGGCCCGTCTGTAGTCTTGGCTTACTTCTTAGCTGGCGTTATCATGCTTCCATCTCTGCTGAGCATGGCTGAGCTATCAACTGCAATGCCTCGGGCCAGTGGCAGCTACTTCTTCATCGACAGAACAACCGGCCCCCTTATGAGCACAATTGGCGGCATTGGCACGTGGCTGGCTTTAGTCTTTGAGAGTGCCTTTGCTCTGATCGGCATCGGGGCTTACTCCAACCTTTTCTTTGATGTGAGTATCACTCCGGTCGCGATTGCACTCACCTTAGCCTTCGGTGCCTTAAATTTGTTTGGGGCAAAGGAAACAACAGGCCTTCAGCGATTCCTAGTGTTCGGCCTGATCGCTGTCATGGCGTTCTTCCTGACTGAGGGGTTGGTTAGCCTTACAAGCCAAGGCAACGAGCTTATCGACCGGCAGCGCTTTACCCCCTTGTTTACGGAGGGAGCCTATGGGTTACTGCACGCCACCGCATTTGTTTTCGTGGCATATGCAGGCGTAACAAAGGCGGCCAGCGTGTCAGAAGAAGTCATCGACCCCGATCGCAGTATTCCCCGAGGTATGTTGTTTGCACTTGCCACTGCCACCGTTATTTATGTTGTCGGGGTGTTTATACTCGTCTCCACGTTAGACTCTGACAGCCTGCGCGGTGACCTGACCCCCGTCGCCTCCTCTGCAGAACAGTTCATGACCTGGCTTCCTGGCGAGTGGGGCCTTTACATAGTAGTAGCTGCTGCCATTGCCGCCTTTGCCTCTACAGGCAACGCAGGGATTCTGGCAGCCTCCAGATACCCGCTAGCGATGGCAAAAGACAAGCTCATCCCTGAGTTCTTTGGCCGCATGAGCAAGTCAAAAACACCTACTGTGGCCATCATTGCCACAGTACTGATCATGGTCTTCTTTGAACTTATACTTAGTCCTGGCGGTGTAGCGGAGTTTGCAAGTGCCACACAGCTATTGATATTCTCTTTGATCAATCTCGCTGTAATTATCATGCGCGAAAGCGGCATTGAAGAATACAGGCCAGGCTTTAAGTCACCTCTTTACCCATGGATGCAGATCTTTGGCGCACTGGGGTCGCTCATTCTTGTTGGTTTACTGGGTTGGACTCCCTTGATCTCAGCTTTAGCACTCATCTGCTTCGGGTTATTCTGGTACTTCTACTATGTGAAAAGCCGGGTAGAAAGGCGTGGTGCCATGTACCATGTGTTTAGCAAGATAGGAGAAGAGCGTTACGAGCCGCTCTCTGATGAACTCAGAGAGATAAATGAAGAAAAAGAAGAAGGCCAAAGCGAAGAGAAATCTGTAAAAGAAGAGGAAGAGAAGCGGGAGAATGAGAAAGAAGAGAAAGAAGAGAAAGACAAGGAGGAGGACAAAGGATAGGGAATAGCAGGTGGCTAATTGGCTCAAAGGTTTTACACTTGAACTATCTGGCAGAGCAGCACCGCACTCACAGCTCCAGCACAGGCATTTGTTATTAAGACCTTACTTAAAATTCGGCTACCATTTGTGGAGCCTGGCTTTATTATGCCGTATACTGAGGTTGATGTGCAGCGGCCCCGGCTGCAGTTAGTGTCTTACCTTATACCCTTTAGCCATGGCAAAAGACAGATACTTTATCCTTGACTTCGACAGTACCTTTACGCAGGTAGAGGCGCTCGATGAGCTGGCGGAAATCTCGCTGCACCAGGAAGAGAATAAAGAGCAGGTACTGCAGGAGATCAAAAGCCTGACCAACAGCGCCATGGAAGGCAACAGCTCCTTTGCCGATAGCCTGGCTAAACGCCTGTCGCTGCTGCAGGCCGATAAGCGGCACCTGCAGGCCCTCATTCAGAGCCTGCAGCAAAAGGTCTCCGACTCGGTGCACCGTAACAAGGCTTTCCTGTCAGAGCACGCCGATCAGATCCTGATCGTATCCAGCGGGTTCAAGGAGTTTATCGTGCCCATCGTGACAGCCTACGGCATCAAGGAGGAGCATGTGTACGCCAACACCTTCCGTTACGATGAACAGGGCAAGATCGTGGGCTTTGATGAGGAGAACGTGCTGAGCCAGGACAAGGGAAAAATAAAGCTCCTCAGCGCACTGGCCCTGCAGGGCGATGTATATGTGTTGGGTGACGGTTACACCGACTATGAGATAAAGGAAGCCGGCCTGGCTGACAAGTTCTATGCCTTCACTGAAAACGTGGTGCGCGAGAAAGTGCTGGCGAAGGCAGAGCACGTGGCCCCAAGCCTCGACGAGTTCCTGTACCAGAATAAGCTGCCGATGGCCATCTCCTATCCCAAAAACCGCATCCGGGTACTGCTGCTGGAGAACGTGCACCCCAACGCCAGCGAGCTTTTCAGAAAGGAGGGGTATCAGCTCGAGGCGATACCCGGCGCTCTGAGCGAGGAAGAACTTTGCGAAAAGATAAAGGATGTGTCTATACTGGGGATACGCTCCAAAACGCAGGTGACGGCCAAGGTGCTGGAGCATGCCAAGCGGCTGATCGGCATCGGGGCCTTCTGCATCGGCACCAACCAGATAGACCTGGAGGCCTGCCTGGAGGCGGGTGTACCTGTGTTCAACGCCCCTTTCAGCAACACCCGCAGTGTGGTGGAGCTGGCTCTGGGGGAAATCATCATGCTATCTCGGGGCATCTTCGACAAGAGCACCAAAATGCATCGCGGCGTGTGGGATAAATCGGCGCAGGGCAGCGTAGAGGTGCGCGATAAAAAGCTAGGCATTGTGGGCTACGGCAACATCGGGGCGCAGCTGTCTGTGCTGGCAGAGGCCATGGGCATGCAGGTCTGTTACTATGACCTGGTAGAGAAGCTACAGCTGGGCAATGCCCGCAAATGCCAATCCCTGCGCCAACTGCTGGAGCAGGCGGACATTGTATCGCTGCATGTGGACGGTCGCCTGGAAAACCAGCACCTGATCGGAGCCGAGGAATTTGCCGCCATGAGAGACGGGGTGATCTTCCTGAATCTGAGCCGGGGCCATGTGGTGGATATTCAAAGCCTGGTGGAAAACCTAAAATCGGGTAAAGTAGCGGGGGCTGCAGTGGATGTATACCCTTATGAGCCTGCGTCTAACAGCGAGCCCTTTATGAGCGAACTGCGCGGCCTCCCTAACGTTATCCTGACGCCGCACATCGGTGGCAGCACGGCAGAGGCCCAGGAAAACATCGCGCAGTTTGTACCTAACCGGCTCATCGAGTATGTAAACACCGGCAACACCTACCAAAGTGTCAACTTCCCGAACATTCAGCTGCCGGAGCTGAGGAACGCACACCGCCTGATCCATATACACAGGAACGTACCGGGCGTGCTGGCCGATATCAACAATGCCCTGGCAAGCCACCACGTCAACATCCTGGGCCAGTACCTTAAGACGAACGAAAGGATCGGTTATGTCATCACAGACATCAACAAGGCGTACGACAAGCAGGTGACGCAAGACCTGAAGCGGGTACCGCACACGATCAAATTCAGGGTACTGTATTAAAAGCCGAAGGCGTGTACTGCCTAGCAGCACACGCCTTCGGTATAAATAGCTTACCGGGGCAGCAGGGTTAGAATATCTGCCCTATCTCCTGCTTCACATAGGTGATGGCGCGTGCCGTCGGGTCCTGTTCAGAGGAAAGAATGTTCTCCAGGATGCGCTTGGCCAGATCAGTGCCTTTAGCTTTCTCCGGTAGCTCCTGGTAGGTTCTGTTGATCAGGTTCACGACCTCCTCACGGGCATGCTTTACCTGCTGCCAGGCCTGTCCGGTCATGTACACCTGCTGCGACAGGTTATGGTTAAACTCGCTGCGTATCTCCGAAAGCAGCAGCCGGTGATAGTCCGCAGCAGTTTGGTTTGCCGCACTTACCCGTAGCAGGAGGTTACTGGGCGTAATACGCTCCAGCAAAAGCACTACGCGTTCGTATGCCTGCAGGCGGATAGGAGTGATGACCTCTGCGTTCTTCTGACGGAGCTCCAGCACCCGTATTTTGTAGTCTCTTTCGTAGTGTTTTTGAACGAGGTAGTACATGGCGCCCGCCACTATAAGAGCAGGCAAGACAATTTTGAGCAAGTCTATAATAAAAACAAGCGTTTGATCCATAAACAGGTATTTTATTGAGGTATAAATATCGCAAAAAATTAATTTAATAAGCATGAATCATTTATGGCGCTCAGCTGTTTAATCAGTACAGGCACAAGTCGCAAGCATCTTTATGAAGAATTATGTAAGTTTGTGACTACAAATAAAGAACAGGATTTACTATGGCAACAGAAACTAAGACTGCACCTATAACTTTGACAGAAAGAGCCTTAGCAGAGGTTAAGAATATAATGCAAGAGAAGAACGTACCAGCGGAATACGGTTTGCGCGTAGGCGTGCAAGGCGGTGGCTGCTCTGGTCTCTCCTACCTGCTGGGTTTTGACAAGCCAAAAGATTCAGATGAGATCTTCCACCTGGAGGGCGTAGACCTGATCATGGACAAGAAGCACGCCATGTATGTGTTAGGCATGCAGGTGGATTTCCAGGACGGTCTGAACGCGCGTGGCTTTACGTTTAACAACCCACAGGCTACAAGCACATGCGGCTGCGGCAGCTCGTTCTCAGCATAACCAGGAAAAATCCCTTCTTTCTCTTTAGATAGGCAAAGCCCGGCTGTATGGCCGGGCTTTGCTGTTTGTGGAAACCGTTCCTGTACCTGCTCTGAGCACTTAATAGGTTCTGGTCATGCTGGCCGGCACCACCAGTATAAAGTCAGCCTTTGCTTGGTTCTCCTCCGTCACCTTGTCCAGGTCTTCCTGCAGCACATTGGTAATAGTAAGCGTTTTGATCTGCGGTTGCCCCTGCTTCAGGTACCAGCCAATGCCTTCAAAATTATCGGAGTGGTAGGCACCGTTAAAGTGCAGCATCTTTCTACCTTTATTTACCTGCTGCAGGATAAAGTGGGCCATGGTAGCGTCTTTCAGCGCCTGTGCCTTCACAATGTTCATGCTCTTGGCGTTGCCGTGGGTACTGTTCCCAAACATAGCCAGCATGTTGTTGTAGCCCGGCAAGCTCATTTCCACTTGTATGGGCAGCGGGGCAATAAACCTTTTAGCGTCCGCAGAAACATTGTCTAGTGCTTCCAGCCCTCCACCCGAAACCATGGCGGCATAACGGCGCGGCACGTTCGTGGCTATAAAAGGCACTCCCTCCTCTCTGGCGTAGCGCACCAGGGGCTTGTAATCGGTTTTATAATTGAGCCATGGCCTTGCCTCCTGCTCAAAATTGTTCTCCGGCGCCTGCCCCGCCAGGTACTCATCCAGCACAAGCTGCACATCGGCCTCAAACATCTCGGCCCCTAACACAAAGCTCTGCTTGTGTGCCTGGTGCAGGTCCTTGGCCACCTCCAGCTGCAGCCAGTGCGCAATCGGGTCGTTGTGCTGCTCTCCAAACAGCACCACATCCGCCTTTTGCAGCTCATCCAGCATTTTACGGTACGTAATGCTCTTGCCCTCTTTCGTGAAGAGGCGGTAGGCCGGTTTATCTTGCTTCTGAGCAGAGGCTGTAAAGGTCACCATAAGAAGGAGAAAGGCTAGAAGTGTACTTTTCATCATGTGCATACTTTAGAGAGTCAATTTACAAAAAAATAGCCGGCCTTTTACAAAGCCGGCTATACTTATGCTTTTCATGCGAGAGCAGCTGCTATACCCTGTAAAACAACCACTTCGACAGTTCTTTGTAGTTTATCTTCTTACCGTACATCAGGATACCCACGCGGTAAATACGTGCGGCGATCCAGGTAGTGAACACAAAGCCTAACACCAACAGCGCCATCGACAGCAGCAGCTCCCAGGCAGGCACCCCGAACGGCACACGCACCATCATCACAATCGGGGAGGTGAACGGAATGATGGACATCCAGAAGGACACCGGCCCGTCGGGGTTCTTCAGCACCAGCGTGTACGACATGATAAAAGAGATAATCAGCGGAATCGTGATCGGGAACATGAACTGCTGCGTGTCTGTCTCGTTATCTACTGCAGCGCCAATAGCCCCAAAGAGGGAACCGTAGAGCAGGTAACCACCCAGGAAGTAGAACAGAAAACAACCCAGAATAAGCGGGAAGTTAAGGTTGGCGATGGCCCGGCTCATGTCCGTCAGCATCTCGGTGCCGTCATCATCTACGGCGCTGGCCGCAGCCTCATCTGTTTCCAGCCCTTCCACGTCCTCTCCTACAGCGGCGGCCTGACCAGCCGCAAACTGCTGCGTGGGCGACGGTGCTGCATCAATGCCAAAAGCGGCCGAAACGCCTGTCACCACCACAAAGGAAAGCACGATCCAGAGCAGGAACTGCGTTAAGCCCACGGCAGCTATACCTATGATCTTGCCCATCATCAGCTGAAAAGGCTTTACCGAGGAGATCATCACTTCCACAATACGGCTGGTCTTTTCCTCAATCACGCCGCGCATGATCTGCACGCCGTACATGAAGATGAAGAAGTAGATGATCACCGCACCGGCCACCCCCGCAATGGAGGTGATGATGGCGTTGTTGTCCCGCTCCCCCTTGTCACTCAGGTTAATCGTCGTCAGCTTGATGTCCGCTTCAATCTTATCCAGGGTCTCCCGATCAATACCTGAGGCCATGAAACGCTGGCTCTCGATCACCTTTTCCAGTGCGTTCTCCAGGCGCACCTGCGTCTGGAGGCTTGTATTCTTTCGGGAGTAGATGGTAATACCCCTGGGGTCGTCGATGGTCATTCTCGGGATATAGAGCAGCGCGGTATTCTCGGTCTCCTGGTATACCGTCTTGGCCTGCTCCAGCGAGCCAGCCAGGGGTATAAACTTCAGGTCCTTTTTATCCTCCAGCTTGTCGGCGATCAGGCCGCTCTCATCGAGCACCATCACCGTCTCCGTCTCATCCGACATGGAAACCAGCAGGGCCGGCAGCACCATGAACGCAGCCAGCAAAAGCGGCGTCAGCAGGGTCATGACGATGAAACTCTTCTTGCGTACGCGGGTGAGGTACTCGCGCTGTATAATCAGCCAGATTTTAGACATGGTGTGTTTCCTTTACTTTTCGGATGAAGATATCGTTTATACTTGGCACCAGCTCCACGAAAGAGTGGATCTCGACGCGCTGGATCAGGTAGCGGAGCAGGTCGTTGGGCCTGGTATTATTAAGCAGCCTGATGTTTGCCCTGAAGATGCCGTGGTTCTCGTGCTGCTCCAGCACCTCAAAATCGGGGGAGGTCACCATCAGGTGGCCATCGCCGATCACCTGGTAGGTATCCGTCTTGTACGTATCTTTGATTTCATTCACAGGGCCATCCAGCACTTTTTGGGAGCGGTTGATGAGGGCTATGTTATCACAAAGCTCCTCCACGGACTCCATGCGGTGCGTGGAGAAGATGATAGTGGCCCCTTTCTCCCGAAGGCGCAGGATCTCATCCTTGATCAGGTTGGCATTGATCGGGTCAAAACCCGAAAAAGGCTCATCCAGGATGATCAGCGAAGGCTGGTGCAGTACCGTGGCAATGAACTGTACCTTTTGCTGCATCCCCTTCGAGAGGTCCTCAATATTCTTACCCAACCAGTCGCGGATCTCAAAACGGTCTACCCACTCCTTGATACGTGCCGTGGCTTCGCTTTTGCTCAGGCCCTTGAGTTGCGCCAGGTACAGCAGCTGCTCCCCTACCTTCATCTTCTTATACAGGCCCCGTTCTTCCGGAAGGTAGCCCATGTCCTTGATGTGCTCCGGCCTCAGGCGCTCCCCTTTGAAGTATATTTTGCCGCTGTCAGCGCCCGTAATTTGGGTGATGATGCGGATGAGCGAGGTTTTACCGGCCCCGTTAGGCCCCAGCAAGCCGAAAATGCAGCCTGCCGGAATCTCAAAGCTCACGTTGTTAAGCGCGGTATGGTTAGCGTAGGTTTTGGTTACGCTCTCAATTTTCAGAATGCTCAAGGTTGATATTCTTTTGATTTATTCAAAAATAACTTTCTGCGGAACAATTGACAACAATATAGAAGTCACTAAATATATTAATCGACAAAGTAGGCCGGAAGCCGGACTAAACACAGGCTGTACCTGATGAGGCCGGGTGCAGGTACAAAAAAGCCTGCCTTTCCACGTGGAAAGGCAGGCTGATCAGCACTATAGTGGGAAGCTCTTACTGGAAGTAGTCTTTTACCTTCTCAAAGAAGCCCTTTTCATTCTTGCCCGGGTGCGGAGCAAAGTTGTTGGAGTAACGCAGGCCTTCCAGCACCGCCTTCTCCTCACTGCTCAGCGACTTCGGCGTCCACACATTCACATGAATCAGCTGATCGCCTTTGCCGTACCCGTTGATATCCTGTACACCCTTGCCACGCAGCCTGAAGATCTCCCCGCTCTGCGTGCCCGGCTTGATGTTGATCTTTACCTTACCGGTGATCGTCGGCACCTCTACCTCTGCGCCCAGCGCCGCGTCGATAAAGCTGATGTACTGCTCGTAAATCACGTTATTCCCGTCGCGCTTCAGCGTTGGGTGTGGCTCCTCCTCGATCTGGATCAGCAGGTCGCCAGGTATACCGCCGCGCTCCGGCACGTTCCCCTTGCCGCTCATGGAAAGCTGCATGCCGTCCATCACACCGGCAGGTACGTTGATGGCGATTACCTCTTCCTGCAGCTCCCTACCGCTGCCGTGGCAGGTCTCACAGTTGCTCGTCACGATACGGCCCTCGCCGTTACAGGTAGGGCAGGTCGCCGTGGAGACCATCTGTCCCAGCATGGTGTTCACCACCTTACGCACCTGGCCAGATCCCTGGCAGGAGTTACAGGTCTGCATCTCGGTGCCGTTCTTGGCGCCATTGCCGCCGCAAGTGCCGCAGGCCACATAACGCTTCACCTTGATCTTCTTCTCTACGCCATTGGCGATCTCCTCCAGGTTCAGCTTCAGCTTGATGCGCAGGTTAGACCCTTTGCGTGTGCGGCGGCCACCACCTGAGCGGGCACCCCCAAAGAAGCTCTCGAACGGACTGCCGCCGCCGAAGATGTCGCCGAACTGCGAGAAGATATCCTCCATGTTCATGCCACCGCCGCCGAAGCCGCCGTTCATGCCCTGATGCCCGAACTGGTCGTAGCGCTGACGCTTCTGCTGATCGCTCAGCACTTCGTAGGCCTCCGCGGCCTCCTTGAACTTGTCCTCAGCCGTTGGATCGTCGGGGTTCTTGTCGGGGTGGTACTTAATGGCGATTTTGCGGTAAGCCTTTTTGATCTCCTCCTGGGAGGCATTATTGCTTACGCCCAAAACCTCATAATAATCTCTCTTAGCCATTGCTTACGCTCCAATTATAACTTTTGCGAAACGGATAACCTTCTCATTCAGGGTATATCCTTTCTCTATAACATCAATAATCTTGCCCTTCAGGTCATCAGACGGAGCAGGCGCCTGCGTCACAGCCTCGTGTAAGTCGGCGTCAAAGCTGTCGCCAACATTGATCTGCATAGGTTTAAGGCCTTTCTGCTGCGTTACGTGCTTCAGCTTGTGGAACACCAGCTCCAGCCCCTGCAGCATGGCATCCACGTCCTTCGTTGCCTCCATCGACTGGCGCGCGCGCTCCATATCGTCCAGCACCGGCAGCAGGTCTTCCATCAGGTCCTGCGTTGCGGTTTTGGAGAGCTCGAGGCGCTCCTTGGCAGTTCTGCGTCTGAAGTTCTCGAACTCCGCCATCAGACGGATGTATTTATCTTTCATCTCTGCCAATTCTGCAGCAGGGCCTTGCTCCTCGGCAGTTTCTTCGGCTTCGGCCGTTTCATCTACCTGGTTTAGGTTCTCCTCTGCTCCTGCGCTGGCAGTGTTTTCCTGTAGTTCCTCTTGTTCCTGTTCTTTTTTGGTATCTTTATCTGACATAATGCCTTAAAAAGTTAGGTTGATCAGTATACTTTGTCTTTTCAATTAACTTGCCAAACCTTTCACAGTGCCAGATTGGCACTGCCGAATTGCCTAGCCTTTAACTTGTTGATCGCAATTAAATGAAGCCGGACCGACCTTTCGATCATGCTGCCTCCTGCTGGTCGGTACTGAGGTTGCCTCAAAAAAAATCGGTAGACAGCTATTGCAGCCTCTACCGATCCTGTTCTATCTCAGAAAGACTGAGGTCAGCTGTTTAACGCCTCCCAGATCATATCTTTCAGTTTTGTAATATTCTTTCCGGTGATACTGGAGATAAACACGGTTGACAGTCCTTCCGGCAGCGTTCTCCGCATTTCCTCCTCCAACTCCTCGTCCAGCATATCAGATTTGGTGACAGCCAATATCCGCTTTTTGTCGAGTAGCTCAGGGTTGTATTTTTCCAGCTCACGCAGCAGCACGTTGTATTCCTCGGCTATATCGGCACTCTCACAGGAAACCATAAACAGCAGCATGGAGTTCCGTTCGATGTGCCGCAGAAAGCGGTGCCCCAGGCCTTTGCCCTCAGAGGCCCCCTCAATGATGCCCGGTATGTCGGCCATCACAAAGGACTTGTAATCGCGGTAGGCTACCACCCCCAGGTTAGGCTCCAGCGTGGTAAAAGGGTAGTTGGCGATCTTAGGCTTGGCGGCCGACACCACAGAGAGCAGCGTAGACTTGCCCGCGTTCGGGAAGCCTACCAGGCCCACATCGGCCAATAGCTTCAGCTCCAGGATCACCCACTCGTCTATACCTGGCTCACCCGGTTGGGCGTAGCGGGGCGTCTGGTTCGTTGGTGACTTGAAGTGCGCGTTACCCAAACCACCGCGCCCCCCCGGTGTCAGGATGATCTCCTGCCCGTCTTCGGTGATCTCGCACATGAATTCGCCGGTCTCGACATTTCTGGCGATCGTACCCAGCGGCACTTCCAGGATCTCATCCTTGCCCTGTGCACCGGTAGAATGGCTCGGGCCACCGTTCTGCCCATTCTCCGCAATCACATGCTTGCGGTACTGCAGGTGCAGCAGTGTCCAGAGCTGGGAGTTACCCCGAAGTATCACATGCCCACCACGACCTCCGTCGCCCCCGTCAGGGCCTCCTTTAGCCGTCTTTTTATCCCGATGCAAGTGGGCGGAACCTCCACCACCATGCCCGGAGCGCGAGCAGATTTTAACGTAATCTATAAAGTTGCTTGATGCCAAATCAGGTAAGCGTAAATGTGCTTATTTCTTATCGTCTTGTTGTTTCTCCTTCAGCGCATCTATCTGCTGGCACAGTTCCTTGAAGATCTCCTCAATCTCTCCGATACCATCTACCGCGCAGAATTTACCCTGGCCTGCATAATAGTCAGCTACAGGTGCTGTCTTAGTGTTGTACTCCTGAATGCGCTTGCGGATCAGCTCCTCGTTCTGGTCGTCCGGGCGACCAGAGGTTTTGCCGCGCAGCAACAGACGCTTTGTCAGTTCCTCGTCATCCACGCGCAGGGCGATCATGCAGGAGATTTCTGTGCCGTTTTCGTGCAGCAGCTTGTCCAGCCCCTGTGCCTGCGGAACGGTGCGCGGGAAGCCGTCGAAAATAAAGCCGGCAGCACTGCGGTGCTCCTTCACCTTGTTCTCGATCATACCGATCACCACCTCGTCCGGCACAAGAATACCGTTGTCCATCAGTTTCTTGGCTTCCAAGCCAAGCTTGGTTCCAGCTGCGATTTCTGAACGGAGCAAATCACCGGTAGAAAGGTGAATCAGGTTGTATTTATCTATCAGTTTTTGACTTTGGGTACCTTTACCAGCACCTGGAGGGCCAAACAGAACGATGTTAAGCATATCTTATAGCTAAATATAAAAGGCAAATGTAAGTATAAAAATAATGAATTATCTGTTTTTTTGGGAGACCTCTGCAGGCAATATCTTTTCAGCCTCAAAGACCTCCTAACGCTACAGCTCCTCCTAGGTTACGACACGATTTTATAAATATCGCGCAGGTTACGCCCCTGCCCGTTATAATCTAAACCATAGCCAACCACAAAATCGTTCGGAATGCTTCGCGCTACATACTTTACATCCAGTGGGTGCTGCAGGCATTCTGGCTTCAGAAGCAGCGTAGCCACCTCCACAGAAGCAGGCCCGCGCTCCTGGAGCTGCTGCAACAGCCCGTGCACCGTGTGCCCTGTGTCAACAATATCCTCCAGCACCACCACATGGCGGCCCCTGATATCCTCACTGAGCCCCAGGATTTCCTTTACCTTACCTGTGCTCTGCATGTCCTGGTAAGAAGACAGGCGGATGAAGGAGATCTCACTCGGAATGTTCACACGCTTCATCAGGTCTGCGGCAAACATGAACGAGCCGTTCAGCACGGCCAGAAAGAGCGGATTTTTATGCTCATAATCCTTGTCCAGTTGCTCGGCTAGCATACTGATGCGGGCAATAATTTCTTCTTCACAAATGTAAGTGCTGAACTCGCAGTCGTGCAGTTTAACGGTACGGGGACTCATGGGAATGATTGGTTATTCTTGTACAAAGGTAAGACAAATAAAAAATAAGCCCAACGCTGAGGCTGGGCTTATTCAAACTATCGCACTTACGGCCTACTTTTCAGCACCTACTGGATTAATAATCACCGTGTTGCCGGTTAAGTCGCCCACTTTTGAAGTTTCCGGAGAGCGTTCCTTTTCGTTCAGGTTGATAGGGCCCAGATCTATCGGGGGCACAGGTATAGCCGGCTCACGCTCCAGCGCTATATGCGGGGCTATCACCAGGGAAACGATCGACATCAGCTTGATGAGGATGTTCATAGACGGGCCGGAGGTGTCCTTGAAAGGGTCTCCCACCGTATCACCGGTCACGGAAGCCTTATGCGGCTCTGAACCCTTGAACTCCATCACCCCGTTGATCTCCACCCCTTTCTCGAACGACTTTTTGGCGTTGTCCCAGGCACCTCCTGCGTTGGACTGGAACATGGCCATCAGCACACCTGACACCGTTACGCCGGCCAGCACCCCTCCGAGCATCTCGGCAGAAGAGGTATCCGGGAACACGCCCCTAAAACCGAAGCCAATAATGAGCGGCACAATCAGGGCGATGGCCCCCGGCAGCATCATCTCCCGGATAGCCGCCTTGGTAGAGATGGCCACGCACTTTTCGTACTCCGGCTGCCCTGTCCCCTCCATGATGCCCGGAATCTCGCGGAACTGACGACGCACTTCCTGCACCATGGCCATCGCCGCCCTGCCCACCGCCGAGATGGCCAGTGCGGAGAAAATAAAGGGAATCATGGCGCCGATGAACAGGCCGCCCAGTACGGGAGCCTTGTACAGGTCGATGGTTGGAATGCCTGCTATACCCACAAAGGCGGCAAAAAGAGCCAGCGAGGTTAGTGCCGCCGAAGCAATGGCAAAGCCTTTACCCGTGGCGGCCGTGGTGTTCCCCACAGCGTCCAGGATGTCGGTGCGGCCACGCACTTCCTTCGGCAGTTCACTCATCTCGGCTATACCTCCGGCGTTATCGGCAATCGGGCCGAAGGCGTCTATGGCCAGCTGCATGGCCGTGGTCGCCATCATACCGGCAGCAGCAATGGCCACTCCGTACAAACCGGCAGAAGCGTAGGAAAGTACGATACCTGCTGCCAACACTATGATCGGCATCACCGTGGAATGCATGCCCACTGCCAGGCCGGCAATGATGTTGGTGGCATGCCCTGTAGAAGACTGCTGCACAATGGAGTTAACCGGCTTTTTACCCATGGCCGTGTAGTACTCCGTGATGATACTCATCAGCGTACCTACCACCAAACCTACTATTACGGCTATAAAAACACCTGTAGCAGTAAATTCAAAATTACGGAGCACAAGGTTATCTGGCAGCAGCCAGTGAATAGCAAAGTAAGCCCCTATGGCGGTCAGGATAACCGAAATCCAGTTGCCCCTGTTAAGCGCGGCCTGCACATCGCCCCCCTCTCTTATGCGCACAAACAGCATCCCGATCAGTGAGAAAACAATGCCCAGACCGGCAATGAGCATAGGAAGTATGATGGGAGAAAGACCTCCGAAATTATCCTCTACCACCACCTCACGGCCCAATACCATGGTGGCCAGGATGGTAGCCACGTAAGAGCCGAAAAGGTCTGCCCCCATACCGGCCACGTCTCCCACGTTATCCCCCACGTTGTCGGCAATAGTGGCAGGGTTACGCGGGTCATCTTCCGGAATGCCGGCCTCTACCTTGCCTACCAGGTCGGCGCCCACGTCGGCCGCCTTAGTGTAGATACCTCCCCCTACACGCGCAAACAAGGCTATACTCTCGGCACCCAGTGAGAAGCCGGTGAGTACCTCCAGCGCGACTTCCATTTCCACGCCGTTCACATCCCCTCCCACGCTTTGCACGAACATGTAGTAGAAGATGATAAACAGGGAGCCAAGCCCCAGCACCGCCAGGCCGGCCACGCCCATGCCCATTACAGAGCCTCCCGCGAAGGACACGGTCAGCGCCTTGGCCAGGCTTTTACGGGCCGCCTCTGCGGTACGCACGTTGGACTTAGTGGCAATGCGCATCCCGATAAAACCGGCCATTGCCGAAAAAACCGCCCCTATGATGAAGGCTCCCACAATCAGCGGATGTGATCTATCGCCGGTGTAGCCCAGATAGCCCAGAAAAACAGAGGCGATGACCACAAAATAGAAAAGTACCTTGTACTCGGCCTTCAGAAAGGCCATGGCGCCGTCGGCAATGTGATGTGCAATGCTGCTCATGCGCTCGTTGCCAGCCGGCTGCTTCGTTACCCAAGCCGACCTTATCCAGGTGTAGAGTAAGGCCGCCAGTCCAAATGCAGGAATTGCGTAGAGAATAGTTTCCATTCAGTGAGATTAAGGGTTAAAAGGATATGGGTATATAGTTATTAAAGAAAAGTGATTCTGTTGACTTTTCCAAATGTTCCACAGCAAAGCCTTTTAGATCATCTGCGGGCTATACGGCTATTGTCTAAGAAGTTGCAACATTAACCTGAGAAAACTTCACAACCAGCCATCCGCATGGTTCCACAGCAAACAAAAAGGCTGATCCCATAACAGAATCAGCCTTTTTGTTTGCTGTATGAAAGAGCTTTTTACAGCTTTTCCATCAGTACTTTGTACAGGGCTACCATGCTCTCAATGTCTTTCTTGTGCACGATCTCATTTGGCGTGTGCACATTATCTTCCGGGGCCCCCACAAAGCACCAGTCCCAGGGGTAGGCACTTTGCTGCAGCTCTTTGGCATCGCTGCCTCCTGCACCTTCTACCTCCAGCTGATAAGGCACTCCGGATTCCTTGGCAATGTCTATGATCCGCTGTACGTAGGAGCGGCGCGGGATCATGCTGTCACGCATCGAGATGGCCACTCCTTTACCGGCATGCACCCCTTCCGTTACCCAGGTAATGTCGGAGACAAGCGCCTGCTTCACCCCAAAATGCTCATAGATATATTTAGCCAGGTAGGCCACCGAACCTCCGCCGTGCTCCTCCCAGCTGCTAAAGGCAATGATCCCGTTCTCCAGTGTTTCGGCTACTTTCAGGGCACTCCACACTCCAAGGCGGTTATCGAGGTAACAGCTTTGCACGGTTTCCTCTGTTTCACGGAAATCACACTTGAACACGAGTTCTGTACCCCGATCAAGGTCGCGCTCATACTCATAGGTTAACTCCCCCTCTTCCTCATTATAGTTCAGCGTGCACTCTATTTTCCCCTGCGAGTCCTCCCCTACCAATTTATAGCCGCTCTCCAGGTCGGGGCCGCCGATACGGACCAGCTGCTTGCCGTAGCGCACCGTAAAGCCAATGGAGTCGAGGTGAGCGAAAACAGCAGTGCGCGGGTCTCCGAATATTAACAAAATACAATCTTGAAAACCTTCTCCGGCGATCACTCTCGGCTGTGTTTTCCAATGAACTTTATGCTCATTGATGTAGTTTAGCAAAAAATCCGTCAGGTTTTTCTCATTCCCCGACGGGGCATGTATCTTGCACAGTTGCTCTAGCAGTCTCATAAGTAATTTTCCATTTATGGAATTCAAATTTACTATAATTGTTGTACTTTTATTACTTGCCGAGGCCACAGTAAGCACTACAGCATTTTAGCACAGTTTTCATGAAGAAGCTCCTATTTATCGTCTTCTCCTTTATTATACCTATTACGGCAGCAGTGGCTCAGCAAGCCGGTCCGCCTGCCGACACTACTGCTATGCGCCACATCACCTTCGAGTCTATCGAGGTAATTCCTACAGCGGCTACCGTAAAAGGTATGCTGCTGCTTAACAAAGATATCCAGTACGAGTTGGAGGGTGCCGTGGACAACATGTACAACTTCAAGTATGAACGCGCCGAGAAGCAGTTCAAGTCCTTGCGCCGCCGCTACCCGGAGCACCCGCTGCCTTATTTCCTGATGGGCCTGAGCCAGTGGTGGAAAATTGTGCCTACCAACATCCAGACGCTCAAGTACGACGACCTTTTCTTTGCCTATATGGACACGACCATACAGAAGGCTGAAAAAATGTATGATCGCAACGAACAGGACTTTGAAGCAGCTTTCTTCCTGGCTGCAGCCAATGGTTTTAACGCACGCCTGAACTCTGAACGCAGCAACTGGCGCAAAGCAACGGTGGCCAGTAAGCGTTCTTTGGAGTACATGGAGAAAGCCAAGGCCGGCAACGGACTGAGCCCGGAGTTTTTATTTGGGGAGGCCCTCTTCAACTACTACTCCGTGTGGATTCATGAAAACTACCCGATGCTGCGCCCGGTACTGATGTTTTTCCCGAACGGGGATAAGCGCCTCGGCCTGAAGCAGCTGCGCTACGTATCCAACAGCGGCTTTTATACCGGCACCGAGTCCAAGTTCTTCCTGATGAAGATTTACGCGAACGAAGAGCGTAATATGGAAGAAGCCCTGAAGGTTTCGCAGGAACTGGCTTTTAAATACCCGGACAATGCCTATTTCCAGCGTTTTTACGCCCGCCTGCTGTTCGTGCAGGGGCACTTTAGCAAAGCTGAGCATGTTTCGCAGGACATCCTCCACAAAATAGAGAAGGACATGCCCGGCTACGAAGCCGTAAGCGGACGCTATGCTTCCTATATTCTGGCGTACATCAACCAAAACAAGTACCGCGATTTTGACAAGGCGAAGCAGTACTACCAGCAGTCGATCATGTATGCGGAAATGAGCAATGAGCGGGACTCCGGTTACTTCATCAACTCATACCTGAACCTGGCCAGAATAGCCAAGCAGGAGCAGGACAGACCAACCGCCAGGCGCTACTACACCATTGTGATGCAGTCCAGTGAGAAGAAGTCTGCTAACTACAAAGAGGCCAAAAAGTACCTGAAAGAGAACAGAAAGGGCTAAGCGAACAGGCTAAGAAAGGCTTCCTGGTGCGCCTGAACAGAGTAACGCTCTTGTACCCACTCCCGTCCGGCAGCTCCCATTTCTGAACGAAGGCCGGCGTCCAACAGCAGTTGCTCTAAGCGGTTATACCACTCCTGCTGAGAAGAGCAGGTATAGCCGGCAACGCCATCTGGTACTGCCTCCGTGTTGGCGCCTACACTGGACACAACGGCTGGTATTCCCAGCGCCATGTATTGCAGCGCCTTAAAGGCACACTTCCCTTTGGCCCACTCGGTATCTGGCAAGGGCATCACGCCTATATTAAACTGAAGCAGATCTTCGATCTCCGTTTCCTTGCGCCAAGGCTTGTATACAAGAGACCTTATACTTATCTCCGGCGCCTGATCTGCAATAACCAGGACGCGAAAGTTGTACTGCTGCTCCAGTTGCTGCAGCACAGGTTCTAGCTGTTTGAGAAAGGGTAAGGTAGAGTGTGAGCCTGTCCAGCCAATGGTTACCTGCTTTGTGTGCTGGGCCTTTAACTGGTTATGGTAATGCGCTGTATCAATCACTGTCGGCAACAAAACAGCATTGGTGTTATGTTTCAAGGCAAACTGCAACAGATACTGGTTGCCGCAGCTCACTTTGTGGCTCCACCTGCAAATCGGGGCAATTTTACCATGCTGCTTGTACCTGGCTGCGATGCTGTTGCCAGCCGTTGTGTTGGGCAGCCAAATGGCATCATCAAAGTCAAAAATGATTTTCTTACGGAATACCTTTGCCGCCATCCCCTCAAACCAGGGCGCACCAACAGGCGAGGCTTCGCGGTGTATGAAAACATAGGTATAGAAAGGAAGCTGAAACAAAAGCAGCCCTCTCCTCCAGAAGCCCTGCATAAGGCCAAGAGTTTTCTGCAGGAAGTGCCCTTGACGGTACAGGATGCTCCAGGTACTGCCACTCCAGAAAGGCGCAATTTTATATTTTATACCTTTCTCTTTTAGCAAGGGGAGCAACTGTTCCACGCGGAAACGCTGTGAAGCAGCCTGCCCCTCCGAGTACGGAACCACGAAAAGCACCTTCACGACTGCCCCTCCCGCTGTTGGTCAAAGAAGTACTCGTAAGCTTCCCTGATCCTGTCGGGTGACCTGTACTTTTCCGCCAGCTTGGGTATATCCTGCCGGTGTGCCGGGTCCTTTAGAATCTCCTGAATTTTCTTCAGCGCACGCTCTACACTCCCTTCTTCGTTCAGGTTGAAAAGGGCGCCGCCACCTTCGTTCTTGATAATGTCACTGTCATCACCTACCCCCTCTGTCAGGAGCACAGGCAAGCCATTGGCCCAGTATTCGCCGATCTTAACGGGGGACAGAAACCTTTTGAAGGCTCCAGGTTTATAAGTTGCAAAAGCAAAGTCTGCCGCTGATAAGTAGTCTGGAACCTGATTCTGAGAAACTGTGGCGATAAGCACCTGATCTGACCCAAGCTCTACCTCCTGGAACTTCTCTTTTACGCCCTCATGCTCCTGAGGAGAAAGTATAATCAGACGAAACTGCGAGAAACTGCGGAAGCAACGTTTAAAAAGCATAAATGCCTCCCTCTCGTAATACAGTCCCCCAAATTTACCTACATATATACCAATAATCTGATTAGTCCAGCTTAACTGTTTTCTAAGCCTATTCCTGCTTATTGAATCATAGCGAAACACTTTTGTGTCGACAACAGAAGGTACGGTAACAACCCTTATTGGAGCAACG
>JAJLKL010000053.1:0-13652 GCA_033838975.1 Hymenobacteraceae bacterium
CCCTCCTTCACCAGCACGGGCAGGTAGCCACAGTGGTCCAGGTGGCCATGGGTCAGGATCACGGCGTCCAGCCGCTCCACGTTTACCGGAAGCTTCTGCCAGTTCAGCAAACGCAGCTGCTTGAGCCCCTGAAAAAGGCCACAGTCGATCATGATCTGGTATTTATCTGTTTTAACCAGGATCTTGGAGCCGGTTACCGTGCCGGCACCACCCAGAAACTGCAGGTAAACAGGAGAGGAGTCAGGTGTCATCGTTATATGCTTGATTTATAAAGTGCCGGTAAAAGTAGAAAGCCGGTAGAACAATAAAACTGATATCCGTCAGTTTTACATTAGGAAATACGAATATAATAAAAACAGCCACTCCGAAAAAAGACGAAGTGGCTGTTTTACAGCGAGAAAGGAAAAATTATTTTACCTCGTGCACGTTGTTGGCCGGGTTACTGTCCGGCACGTACGTACCGCGCAGCTCCAGCTTCTGCACCTGCTTGGCGGGTCTGAACGTCAGCAAGGTGGTCCGGTTTCCATTCTCCCATACCGACACGTCCTGATGCAACGTGGAGGTGGAGCCATCAGCATAGGTAACCACCAGGTCTACCGGCACAGGCTTCGTGCCCACGGCTTCCACGGTGACAGCGTACTCCCCATTCTGCTGCTGCACGCCGGCTATACCCAGGTCCGGATACCCATCCTCGAAGAACCAGCGCTGCCAGAACCAGTTCAGGTTACGCCCGGAGCCGGTGTTCATGGCATTGAAGAAATCGTAAGGCTGCGGGTGTTTCCCGTTCCACTGCCCGATGTAGAAGTGCAGCGCCTTCAGAAACAGTTCATCGCCCAGCATATCCTTCACATACAGGTAGCCCAGCGCAGGCTTCGGGTATGAGTTCAGGAACATGGTGGTGCCGTTCTGCTGCGTAGTCAGGGTTGCGATGGGTAAGTCTATCTCTGTTCCGGCCACAGCTCCGTAAGGCGCCACGCCGTAGTCGTCGATGATTGTGGGGTCGATCAGCGGCGTGATCAGCCACTCGCCCAGCGTTGCCCAGCCCTCGTCCATCCAGCCATACTTGGTTTCGTTCGTGCCCATGTAAAACGGGAACATGGTGTGGAAGATCTCGTGGTCGGTGAGCATGATGGTCTCCGCACGGTCCTCGATCGGGTTGTCGTTTACCATCATCGGGTACTCCATCTGCGCCAGCCCCTGAAAAACGGTGATGTGCGGGTACGGGAACGGCCAGCGGGGGAAGGTATAGCTCATGGCCTCCACGGTCTTACGGCCAAAGTCAACTACCTCGTAAAAGTCTTTCTGCGTTGGCAGGAAAGCAGCATCCACACGGGTACGGCGCTTTGTTTTCGGGTCCACCACCAGGCTGGTGGACTTCCACATGTACCGGTCACTAGTGGCAAAAACAAAGTCAGTCACCTTCTTGGCCTCAAACTTCCAGGTGTTCTGCGGCTGCTGCACGGTCACATCATGCCGCTTCAGGTCCGTGCTGTCTATGATCGTGATGATAGCGTCTTTCTTTTCGGCCTGCTCCAGGCGCTTCACATACTTTTTCTGCAACACCTCCGAGGCGTTCGTCAGGTCACCGGTTGCCCAGACTACATAGTTCTTCGGTACCGTTACCTCAAACTTGAAATTACAGAAGTCGTTATAGAACTCCTGTGCCCCGTTGTAAGGGGTGCGGTTCCAGCCGTCAATGTCGTCGTACACGGCTATGCGCGGAAAGAAGTAAGCCACAAAGTGAGAGCCCTCATCCACCTGCCCGGTGCGGTTATGGGACCCTTCGTTCAGGGTATAGCTGTAGGTGAGCGAAATCCTGGCCCTGCCCTTTGGTGCCAGCGGCTGTATCTGCACCGGCATATTGGTTCCCTCCACGCGAAGCTTGGCTACCTCAGTTGCCTTCCGGTTTATGCTGAGTTGCTGTATCTGCACGCCCTCGTTCACATCGTTCGGGTGGATGCTGCGGGCACGGGCAGCGCCTTTCTGGTAAAAGTTAGGGTAGAGCTTAAACCAGACCTGGCGTAGCGTGTCCGGGCTGTTGTTCAGGTAGTCGATGTCTACGGTGCCAGACAAAAGGCGGGTAGTGGGGTCGAAGGTTACTTTGATGGTGTAGTCCGCCGTGTTCTGCCAGTAGTTCTGCCCGGGCCGCCCATCCGCGGAACGGGTACCTTTGTCGTAGGCCTGCCGGATGTTACGCGGCATCTGCAGCTGGTCCTGAGCATAACCACAGGTGCCCAGCAAAAGCAAGGCGGCAGCAAGTATACTTTTTGGTTTGATCATAAGGGTGATGTTGTGAAAGCATGAACTCTGAGAGCTGCGCTGGTGTCCTTACTGAAGACAGCCAATAGCTGCTAAAGGTCCCGGGCAGCTCTCTGTTGTGAATCGAGGGGCAAGTTAGTGTATTCTTAAAACAATTCATGCGGAGCATTGCCCGGGGAAACTTAACTTTGCCACATGAAACGCTACCTAATCTTCTTGTGCTGCCTGCTGCTTACAACAGCAACTTATGCGCAGCCCGACATCACCCAGAAAATAGTGCCCGGCCGTGAGAACAGCCCGGAGCAACAGCAAAAGCCTTACGTTATCCTTATTTCTGTGGATGGCTTCCGCCACGACTACGCAGAGAAATACCAGGCCCAAAACCTGCTCAGGCTACGGGAGCAGGGGGTGCAGGCGGCTTCCATGCTGCCTGCTTTTCCCTCTAAAACCTTTCCCAACCATTATTCTATCGTAACGGGCATGTACCCGGCCACGCATGGGCTGATCAACAACTATTTTTATGACCCGCAGCGCAAAGAAAGCTACTCGATGCGCGACAGAAGCAAAGTGGAGGACGGCAGCTGGTACGGCGGCGTACCCTTGTGGGTACTCGCCGAGCAGCAACAGATGCTGACCGCCAGCTTTTACTGGGTAGGGTCAGAGGCCCCCATAAAAGGCGTGCGCCCTACCTACTACTACCACTACAACGAAGCCATCCCAATGGAGGAACGCGTGCAGACGGTGGTAGACTGGCTGTCGCTGCCGGAGGCAAAACGCCCGCACCTCATCACCTTTTACATGCCTGAGGTAGACCACGCCGGTCACCGCTACGGCCCTGATGCGGCAGAAACAGCGCAGGCCGTTAAGGAGATGGACACGCACCTGAAGATGCTGACAGAGGCTGTGGCTGCCACGGGTCTGCCGGTGAACTATGTGTTCGTATCGGACCATGGCATGACGCAGATAGACACGGAAAACACCCTTCCTATGCCAGCAGCCATTGATACGGCCAAATTCATGGTATCGGGAGGCGGCATGGTGGTAGAGCTGCATGCCAAGGACAAGCGTGCCATTAAAAGCACGTATAAGCAACTGAAAGAAGAGGCCAACGGAGCCTACCAGGTATACACTAAAAAGAACTTGCCAGCGCACCTGCACTACGGCACCAAAGCCGACAAGTACAACAGGGTAGGCGACATCCTGCTACTGACAGAGGCCCCCAAAATATTCCATTTCTCCAGCCGTAAGCCCTCGCCGGGTACACATGGCTATGACCCAACGGTGGTGAAGGACATGCACACCGTGTTCTACGCCTGGGGCCCTGCCTTCAGAAAGGGCCAGAAGATAGGCTCTTTCCAGAATGTACAGGTATACCCACTCATCACGGAGATACTGGGCTTAAAGTACAGGCACAAAATAGACGGGAACAAAAAACTTGTAAAAGAGCTCTTATAGTAGAGAGCATGTTTACAGAGCTGTTCGACATGAAAAAAGGCCACTGTTCTGCAACAGTGGCCTTCCTGGTAGTAAGGCATACTACTGTTACCTGTTACGGCTTGGCAGGTATACCTGTAAACCAAATGCTAAGTTAAGTCCCGACTCGCCGGAGCCAACGGAGATATCCGCACTAGTGCGGGTATACCCTAGTATGGCCTCTAAGGCTACGTTCTGAGCCACAAAGTGGGCATAACCGGCCCTTAAACCCAGAACACCGGAAAATACGGAATCCCCTTCGCTGTCTTCCTCTGAACTACCCGCTATACCGGCTATCGCCTCGCCAAACCAGCGGTGTGTAGGGGCAGCCCCCTCCGGGAAATAGTAACGCACAAAGGGTGTCAGACCGTAACGGAAAGTCTCACCTCCGTCATATATGTCCAGCGCCAGCTGCAGCTCCGTACCTATGGCTGCGTTATCGCTTATAAAATAACCGGCTCTCGGGTTCACTTCAAATGTAAAGAAGTCGGATTTAAAGTTGATACCGGTGTTGGCAATGTTAGCGCCGACGATCCAGTTGCCTTCCCGCACGGCATCACCTGAAACAGGGGCCGTGGTCTGCGGCCTGCGGTCCCGGATCTCCTCCGTTATCTGGCCAAAAGCAGTGAATGTGGTTGCAAATAACATAGCTGCGAGTGTAAGTAATGTCTTCATTTTCATAGGTCTATAAGTTCATATCTAAAATTGCACTGTATTGTATGATTTTTAGCATACACTATTTTTAACGCTCAAGAAAAATAATTGTTTATCAATTTGACTAACAAGAGGTTGCAGCCAAAGAAGAGGAAGACTATATAGAACTCTAATTATACTATAATACTCAAATAAACACAACAAGGCATAAGATGTGCAAACACAGAAACTGCAACAGCTGTACCTAAAGCGTTACTTTAAGTCCGGACAGGGGGCAGCACTGGTTTAGCCGTGCCTGAAGCGGCAAAGGCCATTTTCCACGAAAAGTCTGTTCTTGACCACGTACAAGGCATCCTGTGTGAGCTTCTTTGGCAGGAAAACAGGCTGCTAAACTATAAAAGCCCTGCGTTCACAGGGCTTTTATAGTTTAACTAGAAGTATAAATAGGTTAGTTGACGTTTACAGTAACGAATTGAGAGGCAGTGTTACCGGCATCATCATCAGCTTCCACTGTAACCCTGTACACGCCTGGAGTAGCATTAGCATCAATGTCAACGTCGATATCCAGATCTTTCTCTCTGTCATCGTTCAGGAAGTCGTTGATGCTGTCGTCGTCTACTAACTGCGGTGTGCCTCCCGGAGGCGTGATCAGTACCCGTACCTCTTCAAGCCCAAAGTTGTCTGTTATGTCAGCCCGCACATTCATCTGATCCCCGGCATTAAAGTTCTGTCCATTGGTAGGGGAGGTAATCACAATGGTAGGGGCCGTGGTGTCTAATACCGCATCGTCATCGTCGTCGCAGGCAAAAAAAGTGAACGAAAATAGTAACAGAAACAGCCAATTAAGTTTTCTCATAGCGTAAAAATTTTAAAGTGTGCTAAAAAAATGTTATATCACAATATCAAGAGACTTGCACCAACAGGCAAGAACAGATGTTGTTGTACCTTTAAAAACGAGGACTGCTAACACATTGTTGTACAGGCTTAACAGCAAACACGAAAATCAAATAGTTCAATATACCAATAGAAGGATACAAAGATTTGCCCGGGAAGAATTGCACTAATTTTCAGTGTGAGGGTGCAGGAGCAGGCGCTATGGGAAAGAGGCGGACCTGATGTTAGGAGTGGCAGAGAGCAGCGCCGGCTGCTGCCGACGCATGAGTTCGTGCAGAGGCTGTTACAATCCAAATGCTAAAATGACAGGCCCCGCTCACAGCATGGCTATCGCTGCGCAGGGGCCTGTGTCTGATCAGACGGTAGAACAGCTTACATGTGGTGAAATGGGCACCTGGATGGGCGGGAGGTAGAGGAGGGGGCACTTCTTATCTCTTTCACACAGCTGATCTTAAATCCACTCTTGGGCAGGGAGGGCATGCGGGAGAGGCTGAAGCTCAGGTCCTGGTCAGGCACCTGGTAAGTCATGCAGCTTGTCAGTACCCTCACTGCCACTTTCAAGGCTTCGATTGTGATCCACTCGCCCGCACAGCGATGGCCCGTAAAGTAATCTCCTCCGCCCTGGGGTATAAAATCAAAGGGGCTGCCTTCCCAGTGCAGGAACCGCTCCGGCCAGAACTCATTTGCCCTTTCCCATACCTTATCGTCGTGCAGCAGGCCGTACACATCCAGCAACACCAAGGTGCCTTCCTTAAACTTATGCCCCTGCCACATGAACTTTTCCCGTACCCGCGCTCCCAGAAAAGGGGTAAAAGGGTAGTAGCGCCTTACTTCCTGCACAAACATCTCCACCAGGTTGTCATCGCCCTTCTGAAGCTTCGCCCTGTACGCCGGGTGCTCATGCAGTGCCAGCGCAGCAAAGGTGACATAAAAAGAAATGGCCACAATGGGCCTGATGATGTTGATAAGCTCTACCGCCGCTATCTGCCTGTCAAGCAGTTTCCCCTCCAGGTCGCAGTGCAAGGCTATCACCTGTGCGGCCGATCCATCCTCCACCTGCAGCTTGCCAGCCCGGATTTGCCTGATAATGCCCCTGATCCAGCTTTCCGTCTTTCTGCGCGCCCATTTGCCTTTCCAGTGCCGGGGACCCACACCGCCGAACGCATCCACCATATCGCCAAAATCACGGGCTCTTTCACGTACTTCCGTCGGTTTCAGAGGCACGCCAGCCCAGGCACAGGCTGAGAGGCAGATGATCTCCTGCACGTCATCAAACAGGGTGATGTAATTCATTTTCTCCCATTTCCTGATGTAGGCGCGCCAGTCTTTCGCCATGATGTTCATCAGTTGCTCAATGCTTTCGGGGGTCATCAGCGACATAAACATAGCTTTACGGTGCCGGTGCGCCTCATTGTCCAGGGTTTGCACGCCCCCTTCCCCCATCAGGGTTGTCTGGATCCGCTTAGGTATGGCATCGCTTCGTCTGAACTTATCATTGTCGTAGAAAATACTTGCGGCCTCCTCGCCATGAAGGCAAATGGCCTTCTCGCCAAGCAGCCTTGTCTGGAAGATGTTGGAATGAAAACGTTTGCTTCTTTTCTGAATAAAAGGATAGCCGTCAGACAACAGCGCCAGCGAACTGTCGAGTGTTTTCTCGTGTGGAATGTTTTTCATAGCTCAAGAGGATAGATACCGAAAGCCGCACAGCGTGTGACCGTCTATACACTACGGGTTCGACCTAAAGGGGTTCATGCGGCAGAGAGGCCGGAAGCGAGTGCATGAACCACACAAAGAGGAGAGAAGCCGTTCCTTCGCTCAGGCAAGGGCTTGCAGGCTGTCAGGGGCTGAGGTCTAACTAATCGAAAATTGGCACGTAGCTAAATAATACAATGCATGTTTTAAATATAACCACTTAGATATATGAATAACTTTGTTTTATTATACCATTTTGATGACCAGGAAAGGGAAAAACATTTTGAAGAGAGTATAAAGAAGGAATTTGAACGCCATAGGGTAGAGGTGGACAGCAAGTATAAGTACTTCGGTTTTGCAGAGCGTGCCGAGCCGGCTGCCGTGGACAAGCTTAATGCCATTCTGACCTCCATGGGCATGGGGCGCGATGAGTACTTCGGCAAGACAGACTACGTGGCGCTGTACTTCTCCAGGGACAAGGACCCTGACAACATCAAGCGCCAGCTCCTGATCGGGACGGCAGACATGGTGGACCAGGGCGCCGAGACCATGGCGACAGATGCCCACAGAAACGCCGTACAAAACCTGTTAGGCGTAGACTACACCAAAATGTAGGCCCGGCAGCTAAGGTTTTGCAGAAAAAAAGCAGGCCGTTGCGGCCTGCTTTTTAATTTATGTTCACCTGATAATCCGACAGGATGCCTTCGCAGATCCAGTTGGCCAGCGCCTGCCGGTTATTGGCGATCACGAAGCGCCTCTGGTCTATGTTATTGCGAATGTTGCCCAGCTCGATAAAGACCGTGGGAGGGTGGCTGTACTTGATCACGTACAGGCTGCTTCGGTGCGATACGCTCCCAAAGTAGTCGCGGTGCGGCTGGTAGCGCTTGTACTTGGCCGTAAAGGTCTGGTGAATGTTCTCGGCCAGTTTCTGTCCGTCGGAGCTGTTCTCGTGGTGGTAGAAAAAAACGTCGATGTTCTGGCTCTTGCTGCGGCTATCGACATGGATGGCCAGCATGCGCTGATAGTCCCCCTTGTGCTTTGCGTAGAGGCCGTTTACAGCAGCCGTGCGCTGACGCAGCCGTTCTTTCTGACTGTATGGTATGGCTTTGTCCGGATAGGTCAGCTCATCCCGGTCCAGCTCCAGAATGTTTTCATCCCGTATGCCATCGTCAGGATCTTGTATGATCATGTACACCGTAGCGCCGTGCTCCATTAGCCGGCGGGCCAGCCTGATGGTCACGTCATACGCATATTCGTCCTCCGCAAGTGCGTAGGGGCCATACTTCCCAACGGCACCCGGATCGGGACCGCCGTGGCCGGAAACCAGGTAATATACAGCGCCCTTTAACCGCTGATCCTTCACTTCCACCCGGGCATATTTAGCTCCCAAAAGGGGTACTTCCAGCACGCGCTTTTCAGCCGCCCTGGCAACTTTCTTTACCTCAGGGGCCTCGGCTTCTTTTTTAAGCTTGAGGGGCAGCAGGTACGTTCTGCCGGCAAAAAGGCTGTTTCCATCACCCAACTGGTCCTTATTCAGCTCCAGAAAGGAGTGCAGGTACTTCGACACTTCCAGACCATGGCGCCGCAGCAGGGTATAAACCCCATCCCCCTTCTGTGCAATAACCTTAGGGTAGGCCTCCTGGCCGTAGCTTTGTACAGTGGATAAAAGAAGAAAGATGTAAAGTAGAAAATAACGCAAAACAGTAATCTTTTGGAGGTAATGTCATCAAACAGCTATAATAGCAATTTAACCAGACGATGCAAAGCAGAATCTGCATAAATAAGCATCCGGCAAGCGCGTACCCTCGCTTTTACAAGGCTTAACGCTACGGTTCATTACCTTAGTATCTGGCTCTGTTGAGCCTTGTTTGCAGGGGCTTTACGCAAAAGTTCTTCAGCAGGGGGTTTCTCAACTCACTGCCCCAACAAGAATGCGGTATAGGTATAGACAGGCGCATAAAGCTTGGGAAAGGAGGTGCAGTGTTAGTGGGTTTTTCGAATTTTGATGAAAGGTCAAAAGCTTTTCTCGACGGGGTGGCAACAGAACTGAACGCCCCCGATGACCTGGGCCATGCATTCAGAGTAACGCAGTCTGTCTTTTACACGCTGCGCGACACCATAGCCATGGAGGACTCTCGGGCGCTGGTTGGCCGCTTGCCGGACGATATCACGGCCATGTACGAGGATGACTGGGACACCGCCAAAGAGCGGACAAGTTACGAAACCAGCGAAGACTTCTACAACGCGGTACGAGAGAACTCCCTTTCTGTAGCAGAGGACCTCTACAGCAACACGGAAGTGCGGCAGGCGGTGCAGGCTGTGTTTAAGGTACTGAAAGAGCCCGCCACCGAAAGCATGTGGCAACGCATCACAGACCAGCTGCCGGAGTCACTCAGGTCAAACCTGTAGCGGTTCCCGCCCAAGATTCACCGGGTTCAGGTAAACAGGCACAGCGATGACGTATCCTTTCTCCCGCCTTGGAGAGTATAGCCGCAACCTTATGCTTCGCTCTAGACCAGATCCGCAGGATCAAGCCCAAGCCCCTGCATATCCCTAAAGCTCAGCGGGTTTCTGCCTTTGTGGTCGGGGTACAGGGTTATTACCCTGTCCGACTGCCATACCTGTCCGCTGTCAAGGTCCATGATCGACAGGCAACCTGTAAACGCAGCCCCGGTATCCAGCAACGTGACGTTTCCCATCTTCAGCGGCAGGGTCTGGTTTCGGTTGAACGTAAAGACAGGGGTGTGGCCGATAATTACCTCTTTGTAATGCTCCACCTTTATCGCCTGCTTCTGGCGGTGAAGCTCGTAACACGCAGAGACAAAGTCCCGGCTCCAGAGCAGCGTTTCTTCACTTGATTCCTCCAGGGGGCCAGCCGGGTCAAACCCTGCATGCACCATCAGGACCCGGTCGTCTGTGACGTGGTACAGCTGTGCCTTTTGCAGCAGCTCCAGGTGCTGGGCGGGCATGTCTCTGCCAATACCGTACGACTGTACAGTGGCAGCGCCGCCCTGCGAAAGCCAGGCCTCCAGCTCAGCGCTGTTACCCTCCAGCTTTCCGGTATAGAAATCACGGGTCCACTGGTCGTGGTTGCCCAGCAGGTAAACCAGGTGCCGGAGGCTAAGCAGCAACGCTATGCTTTCTTTTGTTTCGGGCCAGCCGTCCACCACATCCCCAACAAAGAAAAGCTGGTCCTGCTCCTTATCAAACCCGCACCTCTCCAGGCACTGTACCAGCGCCTTATACCCGCCATGGCTGTCTGATGTGACAAATCTTCGCATACGGTAAAGGTTCAGTATCCGGCTACACCGGCTATAGGGCGTGCGTGTTTAGCCTGGCTTGCCTACCATGCTATACGCGCAAAGGTACGATTGACACACGCCGCGGGAGTAATTTCAGCCTTTTCCTACCTCAAAACCTGAGCAACTGAGGCAGTTATGAGCCCCTTCCCGGATAATAACTATCCATTGTGTTGGCTAACCAATTCATTCCGCCGTACCTAACTGAATGTATTTAGATGAAAACAAGCCTATGAAAAAGCTGGAAAACAAAGTAGTATTCATTACCGGGGGAAACTCAGGTATCGGGAAAGCATGCGCCATTGAAGCGGCAAGAGAAGGCGCCAGGGTAGTGGTAACGGACCTGCCCGCCGCCAACCCCGATGAGACCCTGCGCGAGATAGAAGCACAGGGTGTAGAGGCGCTATTCCTGCCCGTTGATGTGGGAGATGTCGGGAGCGTGAAAAAGGGGATCCGTGATGCGGTGGAAAGGTTTGGCAGAATAGATGTGGCCCTGAACAACGCAGGTATCGGGGGACCGTACTCCGGCATCCACGATATGGACGAGAAAGTATGGGAGAAAATCATCAACATCAACCTGAACGGGCAGTTCTACTGCATCAAATATGAGCTGCAGCAGTTCCTGAAGCAAGGCGGAGGCGTGATCGTAAACATGTCTTCCCTGGCGGGTCTGGTTGCAGAGAAAGGCCTCGCCCCCTACACCGCGGCCAAGCACGGCCTGATCGGCCTTACCAAAAACATCGCGGTGCAGTACGGCGACCAGAACATACGCGCCAACGCCATCTGCCCCTATTACATCGACACCCCACTGTTGAGCACCATACCTGGTGATATCCGCAAACTCTGGGAGGAGGCAACACCCGCCAAACGCCTGGGCAAGGCCGAGGAAGTGGCAAGAGCCTTTGTGTTCTTTGCGTCCGACGACTCTACCTACTGCAACGGCACACACCTGGCCATCGACGGCGGCGTGCTGGCCTGACCTGCAGCCGACATACATTCACGAACAAAACCTTATGCTATGAAAACAAGAAAGCTAGGAAAACAAGGATTGGAGGTATCAGCGCTGGGACTTGGCTGCATGGGCATGTCCGACTTTTACAGCAACCGCGACGACTTTGAGTCGATCGCCACCATACACCGCGCCCTGGAACTGGGAGTAAACTTTCTGGACACGGCCGACATGTACGGCGTGGGAGAGAATGAGAAACTGGTAGGAAAAGCCATCAAAGACAGGAGAGACCAGGTCGTGATTGCCACGAAGTTCGGCAACGTGAGGGGGCAGGACGGCAGCTTTTTAGGCGTGAACGGCAAACCGGAGTACGTCAAGCAAGCCTGCGAGGCCAGTCTGCAGCGCCTCGGCGTAGACCACATAGACCTGTACTACCAGCACCGGGTGGATAAGGACACGCCGATAGAGGAAACAGTAGGAGCCATGGCCGAACTGGTAAAGGAGGGGAAGGTACGGTACTTGGGTTTATCCGAGGCGTCTGTGCAGACCATAAGAAAAGCGCACAGCGTGCATCCCATCACGGCACTGCAGACCGAATACTCGCTCTGGAGCCGCGACGTGGAGGAGGAGATATTGCCTGCCTGCCGCGAACTGGGTATCGGCTTTGTCCCCTACAGCCCCCTAGGCAGAGGCTTTTTAACCGGCCAGATCAAGCGCTTCGAGGACCTGGCAGAGGATGACTACAGGCGGCACTCCCCGCGCTTTCAGGGGGAGAACTTTCAGAAAAACCTGGACCTGGTGCGAAAGATCGAGGAGCTGGCAGAGCAGAAAGCGTGCACACCCTCGCAGCTGGCGCTGGCCTGGCTTCTGGCCCAGGGCGAGGACATTATACCGATACCCGGCACCAAGCGCAGAAAATACCTGGAGGAAAACCTGGGGGCACTGGATATCAGCCTGACCAGGGATGAGCTGGAGCAGATCAAGCAGATAGCCCCCAAGGGAGTGGCTGCCGGCGACCGGTACAGGCCGGAGCAGATGTCCAGCCTCAATGTATAAGCTGCTGTACCTTCGTCACCGGGGAGCACTTCGTCCTCCCCGGTGACGCATCTTTTCTACCTGGCACAAATACCCCGGTACGGGCAGTACTGGCATACGTCCAGGTCCTTGGTTTTGCGGATTGGCTCCTGCGGGTCCAGCATGCGGCGCACGAAGTCGGAGAGGAGTTGTTCGGAGGCCGTAACAAATTCCTTCGGCGTAGCCCCATCCGCTTCTACAAAGTTAAACTGCGACGACAGCACGCCTGCATCCAGGTTACGGAAAGAAAGTATACCTGATACCGGGGTGATGCTGTGCACAGCAACATGCTGGCCGTTCTTCAGGATCGCTTCCGGCGACTGCTGGAGCGTGCGCTGCAGAATGTACTGGTACAGCCACAGCTGGCGGGCCTTGTCGTACTTGGGATCGGTGGTAAAGTGCAGCTCCACTTCTTCGGGTTTAACCACCAACTGGCTGCGCTCTACCTTGCCGGTCTTGTAGTCGATCACGCGGAGCTCGTGCCCGGTCAAATCGATCCGGTCTGCCTTACCCGCCACGCGTACCTGTAGCTCCTCGTCGCCTACCAGCACGGGCAGGGTGGCAGACAGGGTATCCTCCAGCCGCAGCACGTATAGCGGCAACTCTTCCGAATCCTTCAGGTTGGTCAGGTATTTTTCGAGCACCTGCACCGCTACCTTAAACAAAAGGTAGTTCATGCCACGGTCTGGCGTGGCGCCACGGGTGGTTTTCTCGAACTCCAGCCGTACCTGCCCGGGCAGTGCCTGCAGCATCTGCTCCACATCAGCCGCTACAATGGGCTTTCCGCTTTGCTCAAAGGGGCGGAAAAAGTCCTCCAGCACCTGGTGCACCAGCGTACCGAATTTGTCGGTACCCAGTTGCTCTTCCACCTCGTCCATCTCCTGAATTTTGGCGATGCGGCTAAAGTAATACTGCAGCGAACAATTGATGTACATGTTCAGGTGCGAGGGGTAGAGCCCTTTTTGCAGCTCCTTTTTCAGTTGCTCCTGTAGCTGGGCATCTTTTTGGATAAGGATGTCCTCGTGGTATTTCTTCGTGTGCTTCTGGTCTACGGCGGCTGTCAGGTCACGGAACTTGATGCCGGGGTTGCGCAGGGCCAGGTCGTTCTGCAGCTGCAGGATGAAACGGCTTTTCTCGCCGGAGCCGTAGGTGTCGGAAGGCAGCACGTAAAGCAGGTTAATACGCTTGGCGCGCTGCAGCAGGCGGTAAAAGTTGTAGGCCATGGCGCCCTCTGTTTCGGCATAGGTAGGCAGGCCAAACTCACGCAGCACATCGTACGGCATCAGCGACTCGTGGCGCTTCGGGGCGGGCAGCGTGTTCTCGTTCACCGACAAAATGATCACGTTCTCGAAATCGAG
>JAJLKL010000054.1:0-22917 GCA_033838975.1 Hymenobacteraceae bacterium
AGCTTTATCAGTGCAGCCGATGAGGTTGTGGTGACGGAACTGGACCACCGCGCCAACGTGGACCCGTGGGTAACGCTTGCCAAAGACAAGGGGGCTACAGTAAAGTTTCTGGAGGTAAACCCGCAGACCTATACCCTGGAGCTGGATGACCTTAGCAACAAGATCACAGAGAAGACAAAGCTTGTTGCCCTGGGCATGTCCTCTAACGTAACGGGTACGGTGACAAAGATCGAAAAAGTAGTTGCCCGGGCCAAGGAAGTGAATGCGCTGGTCATTTTAGATGCCGTGCACGCTGTTCCGCACCTGACAATAGACTTTAAGCGACTGGGCTGTGATGTGCTGCTTTGCTCCGCCTATAAGTTCTTCGGTCCGCACATAGGCATTGCTGCTATAGCCGCCTCGCTGTTCGAAAAGCTGCCGGTGTACAAGCTGCAGCCGGCCCCCCAGAACATTCCGGATAAACTGGAGACGGGTACCCAGAACCACGAGGCCATTGCCGGCCTGATCGGTGCGATCAGCTTTATTGAGGGTTTAGGGGGAGGCTCTACCCGAAGAGAGCGACTAGCCGCTGGTATGCTGCGCATTGAGGAGCATGAGCAGGAGCTGTCTGAAAGAATTGAGAACTTTTTAAGCAGCATTCCGCAGGTACGCCTCTACCGTGCCCCGGCAGGTATAAAAAAGACCCCCACTTTTGCCTTTACCATGGAAGGAGTTAATGCCCGTGCGGTGACCAGCTGGTTTGCCGAGCGTTACAACATGTGCATTGCCGATGGCCATTTCTACGCCTCCACCCTGGCCGATAAAATGGGGGTTAATCCCATGGGCGGCTGGGTCCGGATCGGCCTTGCCCCGTACAACACCCTGGAAGAAGTAAAGCTGTTTGAGCAGGGGCTGCAGGAGTTTATTAAAGCGCAACAGAATAGCTAAAAATCATCTGGGCCTGCCCCCTTAGCGGGCCGTCACAACAAAAACATTAGCGAGTAAATGACGTTTTCAATAGTTGAAATCACAGACATTGCCTTACACATAGCATTCGCTGCGGTGGGCCTGGTAGGCGGTAAGATCCTGCGCCACTACCTCATCTACAGGCAGGACAATACCTGAACATAAGCCGTATACAGGAGATATACACGTAACGAGGTCTTCCCGACAGTAAACACAAAAATGCTCATCGGGAAGACCTCGTTCGTTTACAGATTCCGGGATTGTGCCCGACCCTACTTCATCTCAAAAGTGGTTTCGTTTATACCCAGCTTGTTCTTGGAATGCAGCTCCACAGGGAAGCCCCACAGATAGCGGATATGCTTCAGGGTTTCCTTTGCGCTCACGGCATCCAGGCGGCGGTCCCGCTGGATGTAGTGGGTCAGGTACAGCTTGCTGGTCTTGTGCAGGTCTACTTTGGTTACCTGGATGTTAGGTACATGGAAAGAACGGTCATACTGGTTGCTCAGGTTCTCGCGCACCCGCTTGTACCCCCGCTCATTGTGTATGGCCCCTATCTCAAACTCATCCTCGTGCTCGTTATCGATCACAGAGAAAAGCTTCATGTCCCGGATCACCTTCGGTGACAGGTACTGCAGGATAAAGCTGTCGTCGCGGAAATTCTCCATCACATAATGCACCTGCTCCAGCCAGTCTTTGCCGATAAGGTTCGGGAACCACTGCCTGTCTTCCTCGGTAGGATCCTGGCAGATGCGCTTGATGTCCATGAAGATGTTAAAGCCGAGGGTGTAGGGGTTCATGCCGGAGTAGAATTTGCTGTTATACTCCGGCTGGTAGAGCACGGCACTATGGCTTTTGATGAACTCGAGCATAAAACCGTCGTTCAGGTAGCCCTCCTCAAACATTTTGTTGACGATGTGGTAATGCGTAAAGGTGGCGAAGCCCTCATTCATCACTTTGGTGGCACCCTGCGGGTAAAAATACTGCGACACTTTCCGCACAATCCGGATGATCTCCCTTTTCCACGGTGGCAGCGCCGGGGCATACTTCTCGATAAAGTACAGAATGTTCTCCTCCGGTTCCTTCGGGAACTTGTGCTCCTCCCCTCCTGCCGCGCTTACCTCAGGTAGAGCGGATGCGCTTGGAAGCGTTTTCCATATCTCGTTGTAGTTTTCGCGCTTGATGTGGGTTAGCTTTTTTAGCCGTTCCGTCTCCTCGCGGGCCGATACCTTGGAAGGCTTTTTGTACTTGTCTACGCCGTGGTTCATCAGGGCGTGCGCGGCATCCAGCACGTGCTCTACCTCCTCCTCCCCGTACTCTTCCTCGCATTTGAGAATATAGTCGCGGGCAAACACCATGTAGTCCACAATGGAGTCGGCTGAGGTCCAGTCCAGGAACATGTAGTTGTTGGCGAAAAAGGCGTTGTGCCCCTGGCAGGCGTGGGCAATCACGAGCAGCATCATACAGGTGGAGTTGTTCTCCATGTTATAGCTGATGCAGGGGTTGGAGTTGATCACCAGCTCGTAGGAAAGGCCCATGCGCCCCTTGGTATAGTTGTTCTGGTTCAGGACAAAGTCCTTTCCGAATTTCCAGTGCGGGTAGGAAGTGGGCAAGCCGGTCAGGGCATAGGCGTCCAGCATCTGCTCTGAGGTCACGATCTCGATCTGGTTCGGGTAGGTTTTGAGCTTCAGATAGTCTCTCCCTATCCTGCTGATCACCTCATCGGCTGCCTCCAGTGTTTTATAATCCCAGTTCGGGTTACAGAACATGGCTCTGTATGTTTCCTTGTTTGTCATGGCTGATTATTGAAAGGACACAAGACACAGGACGTAAGACGCAGGGCATTTGCAGTACTGTTATAGGGCTTTTCCAAGGACACCCTTATCCATCAGCAAATTAAAATCTTGTGTCTTGCGACTGAAATCTTTTAGTCTAACTAACTGCTGCTTCACTCCTCTTTCTGAACAGGCCCTGGAAGACAGGCCAGATCTCGTAAGGTTCGTAGATGTGGCGTATCGAGAAGTCCTCGTCGTTGCTAATGCGCTTATAGGCCTGCCACAGGTCGCTCTCGCGGGCTTTGTTGCTGATCTCGATGTAGGCCATGTACTGGATAGCCGGCAGGATGGTCTCCTGCAACAGCCCTTTGCACTCCAGCGCATCCTGCTTCGACCACACATCCCCGTCGGAGGCCTGGCAGCAGTATACATTCCAGCTATCGTCATAGCGCTCACGCATGATCTTGTCCATCAGTTTGAGCGAGGGAGCCACCACCGTACCGCCGCTTTCCCTGGAGTTGAAGAACTCTTCCTCGTTCACCTCCTTGGCTTCGGTATGGTGCCGGATAAAGACCAGCTCCACATTCTTGTACTGCCTGGTCAGGAAGATGTAGAGGAGCGTGAAGAAGCGCTTGGCAATGTCTTTTTCATGAAAGCCCATGGAGGCAGACACGTCCATGATGCAGAACATGACCGCTGAGGTAATAGGCACAGGGTACCGCTCAAAGTTGTTGTAGCGCAGGTCGATATCCTCAAAGAATGGAATGGTGTTGGCTTGACGCTTCACTTTCTCGATCTCTGCTTTCAGGGCATTTTTATCGGCAGCCTTGGTGGTGCGTGCCAATTGCTCCTGCAGGTTCAGCAGCTTTTTGTCGAACACCCCTTTCAGTGCCAGCCTGCGGCCCAGCGACTGCTGATAACTGGTCTTGATGTTCAGGCGCGAGGGTACGCTGTCGCGGGTATAACCGGCCCGCTTCATCTCGAAGTTCTCCGTACTGTCCATCAGCTTCTTGACCAGCTTGGGCAGGGCCAGGTCGTCAAAGAAGTACTTCATGAACTCCTCTCGCGACAGCACGACGGTGAACTCATCCTCCGTTACCTCCGGGCTGTTGGAGCCCTTGCCCCTGCCGCTGCCTCCTCCGCCGCCTTTCGGTTTCGGCACCCGGTCGCCTTCGTTAAACCGGTCGTTGCCCGGCCTTACGATCTGCTTTTTGCCCGTTTTGGGGTCGTGGCGAAAATTGGGCTCCTCCAGTCCCCGCACGGGCACCTTCACACTGCCCCCCGAGCTGCTGTCCTTGATGCTCTCCTGACTGATGATATCGGGTATGGCCTTTTTGATCTGGTTCTCGACACGCTTTAAAAACTTCTGCCGGTTACCGGTTGACTTCCCTTTATCGTTCTTCCTTCTATCAACAATGTGGCTCATGGCTAATTCTGAATGAGTGATTGAATTAGTGAATTTTTATGAATGAGTGGTTTAGTGAATGAGCATTTAATGAATTAATCCCTTGTAGTGAATATGGATATTTCCTCAATTATTCACTCAATCACTCATTCGCTCACTCTCCACTACGCCATCGTTTTTCTTACCCGCATAAACCAGTCTACCAGAATCCTGATCTGCTTGTCGGTATAGCCGCGCTCTTTCATCCTTCTGGTAAAGTCCTTGTGCTTCTTCTCGTCCTCCTCGTTGGTCTTCACCGTGAAGGAAACAACCGGCAGCAGGTCTTCAGTGTTGGTGAAGATCTTCTTCTCGATCACGTTCTTGATCTTCTCATAGGAGTCCCAGCGTGGGCTCTTACCGCCGTTGTTGGCCTTGTGGCGCAGGAAGAAGTTGGTCACCTCGGCACGGAAGTCTTTCGGGTTCGCGATACCGGCAGGTTTCTCTATTTTCTCCAGCTCCTCGTTCAGGATGCTTCTATCAAAGATCTCTCCCGAGTCCGGGTCGCGGTAATCGTTGTTCTGCATCCAGTGGTCGGCATAGATCACGTACTTCTCAAAGATGTTCTGACCATAGGAGCTGTAGGACTCGATGTAGGCTTTCTGGATCTCATCGGAAATGAACTCAGCATACTTGCTGGCCAGTATCGACTTGATCAGGTGCAGGTACTTGGTTTCTGTTTCCGGCGGCAGCATCATCTTGATCACCTCCTGCTCCAGCACATACAGTAAGTGCACCGGGTTGGCGGCAATCTCCTCGCTGTCGAAGTTGAAGACCTTGGAAAGGATCTTGAACGCAAAACGGGTGGAGATGCCCTGCATGCCCTCGTTTATACCGGCATCGTCGCGGTACTCTTGTATGGACTTGGCATTGGGGTCTGTCTCTTTCAGGGTTTCGCCGTTGTAGACCCGCATTTTAGAGTAAATACTGGAGTTTTCCGGCTCCTTGAGTCGGGACATCACCGAGAACTCTGCCAGCAGCTCGATCGTTTTTGGCGCGCAGGGAGCATCGCGGAGGGAGCTTTCGCGGATAAGCTTTTCGTAGATCTTGATCTCTTCGCTCACGCGCAGGCAGTACGGCACCTGTACCTTGTAGATGCGGTCCAGGAAGGCCTCGTTCTTCTTATCGTTGAGGAAGCGGGCCCATTCCGACTCGTTGGAGTGCGCCAGAATGATGCCGTCGAAAGGGATGGCGCCGATAGGCTCGGTACCCTTGTAGTTCTTTTCCTGGGTGGCGGTCAGCAGTGGGTTCAGTACCTTGATAGGCGCCTTGAACATCTCCACAAACTCCAGCAAACCCTGGTTCGCCAGGCAGAGGCCACCGGTATACGAGTAGGCATCCGGGTCGCTTTGCTGGTACTCGGCCAGCTTGCGGATATCCACTTTACCTACCAGCGTGGAAATGTCCTGGTTGTTCTCGTCGCCGGGTTCAGTTTTGGAAATGGCGATCTGCTCCTGAATGGAAGGGAACAGGCGGATCACTTTGAAGCGATTGATATCGCCGTCGTACTCGCGCAGCCGCTTGGAGGCCCACGGGCTCATGCAGCTCGGCACATAGCGGGCCGGAATGTTATACTCCTCCTCCAGTTCATCGGTATAGTCGGCGAACAGGCCCAGCGGGCTCTCAAACACCGGACTCACCTCTTCCCCTGCTTTCAGCACATAGATAGGGTGCTGTTGCATCAGGTGTTTCAGCTTTTCGGCAAGTGAGCTTTTACCGCCCCCCACAGGTCCCATCAGGTACAGGATCTGCTTCTTTTCCTCCAGCCCCTGCGCAGAGTGCCTGAAATAAGACACGATCTGCTCTATGGTACTCTCCATACCATAGAAGTCTTTGAAGGCCGGGTAGATTTTGATCTTCTTGTTGGAGAAGATTCTGCTTAATACCGGGTCCTGTCGGGTGTCCAGGATCTCCGGCTCCCCGATGGCATCCAGGATCCTTTCTGCAGGCTTGGCATACACTTTCGGGTCTTTCTTACACTCCTCGAGATAGGCAGCTACTGTCATCTCATTCATTGAGGCACTGTAATTAGTCTTGATCTTTTCTAAAATGTTCATATCAACAGTGTCTTAATTACATCGTTTGCATCATGTCAATGGAAGGGAAAAGCAGTAGATCAACTTATCAAACCGGAAACCTGGGCTACTGCAGCGTAAAGCGTCTGATCATAGGCAACTAATCTTCTATATTTAGTTAACTTAATTTACACCGGACAAATACACGTTACCTGCTTAGACGTACTCCTAAGTGTACATGCGTATATAAATCTGCCGTCTGCGAAATTTGATTTTGCTGCCGGTGGAGGTAGCATATAACAAGCTACATACTCAGGTATTAACTGAGTAACCGGCCGGATTATATGTTTGTTGCATCTCAAAACTACTTATACGGTGTTATGAGAACTTAGTAGTTATTGCGTTTGCAGTATTATTTATCCTGTGTTACACAATATTCTTTATGCCTGGAACACCCTATCTGTAGCTTTTACCGCAACTGAATGCGGCTGTGCATCCAGATAAGGCCACCTGAAACATTCATACACAGCAACTTACAAACCAAGGCTGTAAGAACTTGCCTTTGTACAGGCCCAGCTGTTACTTATATCAGGCTCTACTTAAGGAACAGCAATTTCATTTTATAAATTCACAATTGGTTATATTTTATAGGATCCTCTGCACCCACACCCAAACATTTGCAGAAATCCTATGCCAAATAATGCTATACAAATAAGAGCGACTCAACCCGGGGGTTAACCTGAGCTGCTATCACCCTTTGCTGCTTTATGAGGTATATACGGAAATGATAGCATTACATATAAGTTGTATCAAATCTTATCGCCATTAGTATGTTACAGAACCCTGCTGAAGTGGATCAAACCATAGACATCATCTTTAAGATCTGCAGCGGTGTGTTCTGGACGATCACCTATCTGCTCATTTTAAGGCGGGGCTTCCTCGACAAAAGTTATGGTATGCCCATGGTGGCGTTGTGCGCCAATATCTCCTGGGAGTTTATCTTCGCCTTTGTATACCCGCACAGCAAACCGCAGCTTTACATTGATTATGTCTGGTTTGTCTTCGATGTAGGCATTCTTTTACAGTACCTGGCTTATGGCAGAAAAGACTTCCCGGCGGCGTTGCCGGCTAAGCTCTTCTACCCCACCTTTCTTCTTACCCTCTCGTTAGCCGCCTTATTCATTCTCTTCATGTCCTGGGAGTTCAAGGATTACAACGGCGTGTATGCCGCCTTCAGCCAAAACCTGCTCATGTCGGTGCTCTTCATCCAGCTGCTGCTGCGGCGAAACAGTCACGAGGGGCAGTCAATCTACATTGCACTTAGCAAAATGGTTGGTACGCTCTTCCCCTCCGTTTTACTTTACCTGTACTTTCCGGACGCTTACCTCCTGAATCTGCTGTACGTCAGCATCTTTATTTTTGACATGATCTATTTTATACTCCTTTACTTTAAGGTAAAATCAGCAGGTATAAATCCCTGGCTAAGGCTCTAGTAGTTGCCAAAAGGAGTGTAAATGCTGGGTATCTTGCAAGTGCAGGTTACAGCGTGTTGCCAACTATTTATACATTTGCGATGTTAAGGCAGGAATCAACAACCATTAGATAAGTGAACAATATTAACCTGGAGAATTGGGACGAACAGCGGTATAAGGAGCTGAACACGTACTTCCGCATCAAGATAGAGCATATGCTAAGCCAGAATGCCGCTTTGAAAGAGCGGCTGGAAGAAACAAACAAACTACAGCTAAGTGACCTGGTGGCGCAGTTTTCAGCAGATGACAAAGAGCGCTGGGCTGAGTTTCTGGAGCTGGACCAGCTTAAAATGCAGGTCGATATGTGGAATCACCTGCACGGCCACGGTACGCGCTATGAACCCGGTTTAGGCTTTACTAACACGGAGGATGATACGACCTGGTAAGAGCATGCGACTCGCTTGTGCCATACCTGAACTCACAGCGGCATCATAGCGAACTAACAGGAGCTGCGCTTAAGACGCCTGCCCCTTTTTAAACACAGCCAGCTGTACCCCCATAGGCAGAAAAGGCCGGGCCAGCCAGATAAGAGGGGCTGACAGGGCATAGCCTGCCAGAAAGGACAGCACTTGTGGCTCCAGGCTCCCGGACCAGTCTATTCCTTTCTTCTCCATGTGCCCCAGCCACCAAAGGATATAGGGGCTTAGGGTACCGTTTGGGAAATAGGCGCACTCTTGCCAGCCGCTTTGCGCGGCCACCTGCCGGAGCGTTTTTCTGCTGAAGAGTGAGATGTGGCGCGGCGTATGATAGCCGGCCCAGTGTCTGCCCTGCAGCTTTCTGGTGGCTCCGGCTTCGTCAGGCACCTCCACAAACAGTAAGGTGTGGGGGTGAGAAGCCTGCTGAAGCCTGCGCAAAGTGGCCACCGGATGATAGTCGTGTTCGAGGTAGTGCCACATAGTGATCAGGTCGAATGGAAGCTGCGCTGGCAGATCCTTCACCTCCCCTTCTAACAGCTTGACGTGCCTGTACTTTTTTTGGTGCTCCCAACCCGTCGCCTTGAAATCCAGTCCCCAGGCCTCGCAACCGGTCTGCTGCTGCAGGCAGGCTAAAAAGCTTGGCCTGCCGCACCCCACGTCAAGCACCCTGCTTTGTGGGCCTAGCTTCGCCAGCTTCCTGACCTGGTTTACCCGCTTCCTATCCAGCTCCTTTTGAGCCCTTGTGACAAACCTGCTATACTTACCCCACACGCCGGCCCCATGGTAAGGCAAATAGTGCTCGGAATAATAAGCTGCAATCAACTGGGTAGGCACAACAGGGTTCAGGTAGACCAGGCCACAGTCCAGGCACCTGACAAAGCGGAACACATCATCGGCACTGCTCATCTGGCTCTTAGTATAAGCCTCAGAACGGTACCTGCTGCTGTTACAGACTGGACAATCTATTTCTTGTAACTCCACCTATAGCACGTTGATCAAGTCTGAATCTTTTATGCAGCAGGGTAATCCTGCCTATGCGTTGCTTCCTTTCAGTAATATAAAGGGTATTGGGGAACCTTGCACTCAGCATGGCCCCTAATGCCCTGAGCAGCTATTTCTCAATTTTGATTTTCAGGCTCTGTACCCCCTCATTGTGCAGCAGCCTTAACACATAGAAACCGGCCGGTAAGTGGCTAAAGTCCAGCTGCCGCTCTATAGGCTGCCCGACTAAGGTAGTACCCTGTCCCAAGTCTGACACAAGGGCACCTTTTAAATCATAAACAGACAAAGTATACCGGCCACTGGTCTCAGCTGTGAAGAGAAGTAAGGCCTTCCCTGCGGTGGGATTGGGATATACCTCAGCGGAATTTATAGCTGCTTCGGCTACACGTGTTTGTTGCACCTGAGTATGCGTTAGTCTTTTGCTGTGGTGAATGATAACCATACCTGATCTAACGGCTGGCAGCTTTCCGGTCATATCAGTGATAGCTCCCCCTTCGTTGTGGTTATCGTACACCAGCGCGCCTCCTGCTGCCATATCCCAGATAAGTACCCGCAACGCATCCTTGTTAAGGAGACTTCCCCTGTCACCCACAGATACCATGAAGGCATACTTGCCCTGCCCATTCAGCTGTCCGGTTCCGTGCCAGACCGCCCTTCCCTCACGCACAACCAGCCAATCGTAGCCGGTGCTCCTGAACCTGGTTTTGTTATTGAGCATAAACAATGTGCTGCCTATGGGAGTCTCTGCTCCACTGATAGGGTACCTGGCTGTAAACATAGAACGTGCGGTGGCAGCAGCCTGCATCAGCAGAAGCGAGGAGGCAGGAGAGTGAAAGCTCCCTGTGCCATGCACAGCACCTGCATGCACATCATACACGGCCACCAGCTGCTGGTAGTCCTTATTTTCAGGAGCCAAACACTCGCCTTCAAAACCGAGCCCCACGGTATACAAGCCAGGGGTTTTGTAAACGTGCTCTCCGGTTAGCACAGAGCTTCCCGCTATTTGCCTGGCCGGGGTGGTACTTCCATCTCCCCATACCCAGCTTGCCTGTAGATCTGCTGGAAGAGCGGCCCCCGCCACAGTAGCGTTAGCACGCAGCAAGCGGTTAACAGGTACGGCCTCAGCTGACAGGTTCATGTCCACGGTCACCCGCTTCGCGCCCACGCTCACCACTACCTCATCAGTCGCTGAGTTGCCGCAGGCATCAGTAACCGTTACGGTATAGGTGGTGGTCTGAGACGGGGCGGCGACAGGATTGGGGATGGATGGATCACTTAGACCGGCAGCGGGAGACCAGCTATAGCGTACACCGCCGGAAGCGGTTAGCTGCACCTCCTCCCCCAGGCAGACCTCCTGGTCCTCTCCGGCATTGGCCTGCACGCCGGGCGCACAGGCTCCCACGTTATACTTTATTGCCAGGAAGTTGTACCCGCCTGCTTTCTGAGCCTGCCCCGCCACATATAGCTTATCCTGACGGCTGAACACAGCACTGACTCCCTGGCTGTTGAGCCCGCCTTCGGCAACAAAGGTTTCACTGCCAACAAGGTTGCCGGATTTGTCATAGAGCAGGACGATCAGATCGGTATTATGCCTGCTGCGGGAGCTGTAACCGGTAAGCGCAATATGGCCCCTCGCGTCGATGGCCATACTCCGTGGGGAGTCCTCCCCGTTGGCCGGGCCATTGTAGAGGCTGGCCCACTGGCGCTCGCCGTCCCCGCTGTACTTAACGGTATAGAAATTCTGCGTACCGAAGTATTCCGCTGCACTCAGCACCACGTTTCCTTCCGGATCTAAGGCCATGTTCCAGAGGTACACACTCTTGTCGTGGTCCGTCACGCTCCACTCTACCTCTGCCTCGGCATTCAGCTTCACGACGCGCAGCAGGTTGTATATACCTACACTGCCCGTGCCCGCTGCGTAGAGGGCGCCATCGCTAGCAATAGCCAGTACCTGTGGTTGTATATCCGCTAATTCTGTATCGCTCTGGAAGCTGCGCATGTACACCAGCGCACCCGTGGTACCGTTTAGCTTGATCAGATAAGGAGCTGCAGTAGTTGCGTCGGGCATGGTGCCTTTGGCCGTCAGGTAAAGGTGCTCATCCGCACTAAGGGCCATTGCGGCGGCAGAAGATGCCACCAAGCTTTCTATGCGCTGCTGCCATTGCAGCTCACCCGCAGCATTCAGTTTAAAGGCAAAGATGTCATTGCCCATGCGGTGGGGGCTATACCCGCTGACATATACCTCTCCATCCGCTGTTACGATAAAGTCGTCAGCCCTGTCCAAGCCTCCGTTTGAGTTGTCAACGCTGACCGACCACAGCAACTGCCCGTCAGGTGCGTATTTGATCACCAGCACATCGTGCGGCAGATCCGGGTGCTTGGTCAGCGCCAGCACGTATGGGTTCCCTTCCCCGTCTACCCGAATTGCCACCGCTATGGCCCCCAGAGAACTACCCGGAAAGCTTCGCTCACGCTTTTGCCACAGAACAGCCCCCTCAGGGTCTAGTTTGAGCAATGTTAGCTGATAACCTTCTGTGACAGGCCCGCTCCCCCCCAGAAGGTATAAATTACCCTCAGGGTCCAGCGCTGTTTCGCTCAGGCTGTGAAAATCAGAGCCCTCATACTGCACTTCCTTTGCCCACTCCCGCGAGAGCTGTGCCTCTGCAGCAAAGGGAAGTAAAAGAGCAAAACACAGGAGCAGCATAAGCTTTGAACGTGTGGCATTGCCCTGGCTGAGGGGCATCTGGCTGCGGGTCCTGGTCAGGGTGCGCAGGTAACGTGTATGGTGAGGGAGAACAATTTGTAAAGGTAAAGGTTGTTTCATAGCTTCTGTATTAAAATTGATTCATGGGTTGAGAACAACAGCTGCGGTTCATGCTAAGCTTGCACGACACAATGGTATACTTCTATGGAACAACATGTTACAGCCGAATATACGGCCCTGTGTAGCGTAAAGTGGAGGTTATGAAAGTTAAATAATTATGGTCTGATATGACGTAAAAGGGCAAAGAGTACCTCGTGCCGGTGGGGCATTTCCAGTGTCGAAAAAGGTAAACGCGGTGTCAGAAGCAATGGATGAATGTTATCAAATATTGCAGTTAATTATACCTGCAATGCAAGATAGGGTTATGATTTTGGCTGATTTTTAATTAAATTGTTTCAAGTTCACTCACAGTCAGTTAATTATCCTTTACAGAGCAACTTAACGGGAATTTATACCAGTGTCTGTGCCGCTGCATACCCTAAAAAGCACACAACTTGCGGTATAACTGTAACCTTTTTCAGAATAGTCGTTATAACACAAGGTTATGCGAGGAAAGGCAGATTAATACATTGTTAATTCATAATATTTCTGCCGCTACGGATTTTATTTAATTACATTTTTGCATAATTTCGCTTCCTAAGAGACACAACAACGGACATAAACGAAATAAAAACATGTCAGAATTCGCTGAAATCATTTTAGAGGGTAAGTCTTACCAAATGCCAGTCGTAACTGGTACTGAAGATGAAAAAGCCATTGATATCTCAGCCCTGAGATCTCAGAGCGGCTACATTACATTAGATTCTGGTTATAAAAACACAGGTGCCACTACCAGCGCCATTACGTTCCTGGATGGTGAACAGGGTATCCTTCGTTACAGAGGCTATCCTATCGAGCAGCTTGCTGAAAAATCAAGCTTCATTGAGGTAGCTTACCTTCTGATCTACGGTTCACTGCCAACAGAGCAGGAACTGAATGATTTCAGCAACAAAATAAAGAACCACACGCTGGTGCACGAGGACATGCGCAAAATCTTTGATGGTTTCCCATCCACTGCGCACCCAATGGGCGTTCTTTCTGCACTGGTAAGCTCGCTGACTGCGTTCTATCCTGAGTCCTTGAACCCGAACCAGTCGAAGGAGGAGGTTGACCTGACGATCATCCGTCTGATGGCAAAGATCTCTACCATTGCCGCCTGGTCTTATAAGAACTCAGTTGGGCATCCGGTGAACTACCCTAAGAACAACCTGGATTACTGCTCAAACTTCCTGCACATGATGTTTGCCTACCCTACCGAAGATTATGAGATCAACCCGGTGGTGGTAGACGCGCTGAACAAGCTCCTTATCCTGCACGCTGACCATGAGCAGAACTGCTCTACCTCTACCGTGCGCCTGGTAGGTTCAGCGAACGCCAGCCTTTACTCTTCTGTATCTGCCGGTATCAATGCCCTGTGGGGGCCGCTGCACGGCGGTGCTAACCAGGCGGTGATTGAGATGCTGGAGCAGATCAAAGCTGACGGCGGTGACTCTAAGAAATTTATCGCGAAGGCTAAGGACAAAGACGATCCGTTCCGTCTGATGGGCTTCGGTCACCGTGTGTACAAGAACTTCGACCCACGTGCGAAGATCATCAAGAAGGCTGCAGACGAGGTGTTAACAGCGCTTGGCATCAAAGACCCGATCCTGGACATCGCAAAAGAGCTGGAAGAGGCTGCCCTGAACGATCCGTATTTCGTGGATCGTAAGCTCTACCCTAACGTAGACTTCTACTCTGGTATCATCTACCGTGCTATCGGTATTCCAACTGATATGTTCACGGTGATGTTTGCCCTTGGTCGTCTGCCAGGTTGGATCGCGCAGTGGAAAGAAATGCGTGAGAACAAAGAGCCTATCGGTCGTCCGCGTCAGATCTATATCGGCGAAACTGAGCGTGACTACGTTTCTGTTGAGAACCGCTAGTCCACGTTTATGTCATAAAGAAAGGCTGATCTTCGGATCAGCCTTTTGTATTTTACGTGACCTCTGGAATTATCAGGTCATACTTAGTAGCTCCTGCCGCTCCTCCGTCTTAGCACCTACCGTTACATAGCTGGGTTTGCTCCGCCCCACGTCTGGGACAGGGCCCCTTCTAGAGGACGCGTTTTCCCGCCGGCACTGTGTATCTGAAGCTGCTCCTCGCTCCGCTCGGGCTGCCCTTCGGGCACCGCAACAGATACAAGGTGCCTCACGGCAAAACTGGATAAGATCTTACCTCCGACAAGACCACAAATGCAAAAAGCTAATGATCGATTTATTGCATGTTGCATGCTGTGCAACTTCCGAGTTTACGTTATTTTATATGAGCAGCAGGCGTGCTCCAGGTAGGAAGTATGGCTGTCGTGTACATGAAAGCATAAACAGGCCAACCGCCCTGCTCCAGGAAAGTTAAAACGTAAGGAGGTACATGTGGGCCGAGGCCGCGACACAGCTCATACCCTTCTGCAATAAGCAAGGGCAGGGCCAGTTAGGCTATTCCAGTTCAATTGGGATAGCACAAGCAGGAAACATAAGCTACAGCACGCGCATCTCTATGCGGCGGTTCTGGCTGCGGTTCTCTTCGGAGGTGTTAGGCTGAACCGGCTTGCTTTCGCCGTAGCCTTTGTGCCGGATACGGTCTTTTGCTATACCATGAGTGGTCAGGTAATCCACCACAGACTTGGCGCGCTTCTCCGAGAGCACCAGGTTGTCTTTCTCAGAGCCCACATCATCCGTATGACCGGCTATCTCCACCTTCACCCCTTCGTTCTGCTGCATGAACCTGATAAGCTTGTTTAGCTCTGTCTCGGATTTCACCTCCAGCTCATACTTACCAGTATCGAAGAAGAGGTTGCGCAGCACCACGGCCGCACCTGACTTGATCGGCTCCAGGTACACATCCAGCGCTACGGGTGTCAGGTTCTGGGGAAGCGTGTAGTCAAAGCTCAGGCTGTTGGTCAGGTATTTTGGCGCACTCACGTACAGGCCATACTGTTTGCCCTCCGTCAGCACCACCGTATACTCACCCGAAACTCTGTCAGAGTTTACCTGCTGCACTAGTGAGTCGGCCTCAAGGTCATACAGCTGTACCTGCGCTGCTAACGGCTTTTTGGTAGTGGCATCAAACACACGGCCCTGCGCATAGGTGCTGTTTTCGCTGCTGCGCCACTCTGCCGGCACTTCAAAGCTATAGAGCTGGATTGTAGCTGCCCCTGCCTCTGTGGCTTCGGTTCTGGAGTAGTAACCTGTCTTGTTGTCCGGTGTGATGAACAAAGAGCCTTCATCGGCATGCGTGTTCAGCGGATACCCCAGGTTTTTGGGCTCGGTCCATTGGTTACCCTCTCTGGAGGTCATAAACACATCCAGGCCGCCCATCCCTAGGTGTCCGTCGCTCACGAAGTACAAAGTGGAGCCGCTCACATGAACAGAGGGTGCCATATCACGCCCTGTCGAGTTCACTGTCTTGCCCAAGTTAACAGGCTGCTGCCAGGAGCCGTCCTCATTGAGGGTAGTTATCCAGATATCTTCCTTGCCAACCCCACCTCCACGCGTGGAGGTGAAATACAAGGTACGGCCATCCGCTGAAAGGCTCGGCTGGGAATCCCAGGCCCTGGAGTTCACCGTGTTCCCCATGTTCTGCGGCTTGCTCCACTCCCTGCCCGTCCGAAAGGAAATGTACAGGTCACAGTCCCCTTGGCTATCGGGGCGGTTACAGGAGGTAAACACCAGGGTTTTGCCATCGCCGGAAATAGTAGCGGCCCCTTCATTTGCAGGAGAGTTTATGGCATCAGAGATAGAGGCCGGCTGCTGCCAGCCGCCGTTCTTCCACTCACTGATAAAGATGTTCTCGTCGTGCTCCGGGCGGCTACCGGACCTGGCAGTATAGATGAAATAGCGCTGATCGGCTGTGGTATAGGGAAAGTACTGTAACCTGAAACGGTTGTGGGTACCCGTCATTTTCTCCGGCTGGAAGTCCACAGGATCTTTCATGGCCTCCATCGCATAGCTCGTGGTCTTCAGTTGGTTTTTCGCCCAGCTAACCAGTTTCTCGTTACGGGAGTTGGCTTTCAGAAACGCCTCATAGTTTTCTTTGGCTGCCGCGTATTCGCCCTCATCGAAGTAGAGCTCTGCCAGGTCAAAATAGTAGTTGGCGTAGGACGGCGTAAAAGGCATCAGCTGCAAGCCCTTTTGCAGGTTCTCGAAGGCCCCGGCTTTGTTCCCCATCATCTTGTGCAGGTTGGCTGCCCGAATGTAGGCCTCTGCAAAGTTAGGATCTTTAGCCACTGCCTCAGACAAGGCTTGCAGGGCCCGGTTAAAATCACGTGCCCGTGCGTACTCATCAGCTTTCACATACAAACGCTCTGCTTTGGAAGAAGTGGTGCTCAGCTTTTGAGACTGCGCCTGGCTAGAGGTGCCCATAAAAAAGGAAAGTAAAAGGGCAAAGAGCAGAGGTTTATACATAAATGGTTACGGTATGTCCATGTACTTGTGCGTCTGCAACGACACACGCCATTTTGGGTTATTTTTCACGTATTCTACTATCAGCGGCATCATTAAGTTGGCTTTGCTCCACTCCGGCTGCAGGTACAGCTTACAGTGCTCCCCTACCATGGCAGCGTGCTCCTCGGCCCACTGAAAGTCGCTCTTGTTAAAGATAATTACTTTTAGCTCATTTGCAAAAGGATACACCGATGCATCCGGGGCCTTGAATTTCTTAGGGGAAAGGCAGATCCAGTCCCAGAAACCGGACAGCGGATAAGCTCCGGACGTCTCGATGTAAGTTTTGATGCCGCTTTCCTGCAGGCGGGAAGTCAGCAGGTTGAGGTTATACAGCAGGGGCTCCCCCCCGGTAATCACCACGGCCTTACCTGGAAAGGCCGTGGCTGTCTCCACGATTTCTTCTACCGGCGTCAGCGGGTGCTGCTCAGCGTCCCAGCTCTCCTTCACGTCGCACCAGTGGCAGCCTACGTCGCAGCCCCCCAGGCGTATGAAGTATGCGGCAGTGCCTGTGTTGGCACCCTCTCCCTGGATTGTGTAAAAAGCCTCCATCAAGGGCAAAGCGCTACCGTCTTTCGGCACGGTGTGTATGGAGGCTGTCTTGTATGCTTTTGTCTCTTCCAAGTTATTGTCGTGTAGCCTGTGGGATGCTTCATCCCTGCGGCCAATTAAATATGATGGTTCAGGATGCAGTGTACAACACTTCAACTGAACTTGCAAAGTTAAGTAAAATTGCAACAAGCTAAATACCACAACTGTTCCAAGTTGTGGTACTGCCCCCATTCCATGGCAGGCACAGATGAGAAAATGAACAGGTCCACCCCTGATACCAAAGGTGGACCTGTACCTGCAAAGCTATGTAGGATCGCTTAGGCGTACACTTCTCTTTTGGCAGCCCTCAGGGTATTCATCAACAGCATGGAGATCGTGAGGGGGCCTACCCCTCCCGGTACTGGCGTAATGTAGCTGCACTTCGGGGCCACATTATCGAAGTCCACATCGCCTCTCAGCCTGAAGCCTGACTTACGGCTAGCATCCGGCACGCGGGTGGTTCCAACGTCAATCACAACGGCTCCCTCCTTTACCATGTCCGCTGTGATCAGCCCCGGCTTACCCACGGCAGCGATAATGATATCGGCCTGGCGGGTATACTGAGCAAGGTCTACCGTGTTGCGGTGGCAAAGCGTTACCGTGGCATTTCCAGGGTAGGCGGCTTTGGCCATCAGGATGCTCATCGGAGAGCCCACAATGTTGCTGCGGCCGACAACCACGCAGTGCTTGCCGTTCGTTTCAATGTTATAGCGCTCGATCAACTGAAGGATACCATAGGGAGTAGCTGGCAGAAACGAAGGAAGGCCTGCCACCATTCGCCCTACGTTGATCGGATGAAAGCCGTCCACATCCTTCTTCGGATCCATCGCCTCCAGCACTTTCTGAGGACTGATGTGCCTTGGCAGCGGCAACTGCACGATAAAGCCGTCAATTTCCTCGTCTTCGTTCAGCTCCTGGATCTTGCTGAGCAGTTCCTCTTCAGTAACAGAGTCTTCATAACGGATAAGGGTTGAACCAAAACCTACTTTTTCACAAGCCAGTACCTTGTTGTTCACGTAGGTTACCGAACCACCATCATTACCAACAAGTATAGCCGCCAGATGAGGCACTTTACCTCCATTGGCTTTTATTTCAGCTACCTCAGCAGCTATCTCGTTCTGAATGGCTTCGGATGTTTTTTTACCGTCGAGCAGGGTCATTGTATTTGAATTATAAATGTTGAGTTACAAATTTTGAGTAGCGTCCATGTCGATATAGGAGTCCTGCACCAGGTCTTGCTCCACAATTCCTAAAAGCGCTTGGTAATGCTGGCACTGCTGCTTCAGGTAATCAAGCCCTAAAGAGCCGTCCAGGTCTATTGCCTCGATCTCCACAAAACTGCCAAGCCCTTCCACCTGGTCCAGGTGAAACTTGACGTTCTCTATAAAGAAGATCTTTCGCAGTTTCCGCACCTGAGCCACCGGTCTTCTGCCGCCACAAAGCTGGGCTATGGTCGTGTCGCTGGGGTTTTTGAGGTACAGGCTCACCTCTGTGCGTTGCGCGTCACCATGCTGCTCGCGCTTGTAGTGGATGAGCACGTTCTCGATCGTGCCTTGCCGGTGCTTTAGCTTGCCGCTTTCAGCCTCATAAAAGGTGTCCGTCTGCACATCCAGTCCTTTGTACGCTGCCCCCTGCTCCAGCAGAATGTGCTCTACCTCGTCGGGTGCGTAACAATGTGCTTTTATGGTGATGTCAGCGTACAAGTATACCTGGGCTTAAATTGCCAAAACCAAAAGCCCCGACAGGCAGGTGCACGTCGGGGCTTTGATGTATGTTAGTCAAGTTTGAGCACGGCTAAGAAGGCCTCTTGCGGAATTTCCACGTTGCCTACCTGGCGCATGCGCTTCTTACCTTTCTTCTGTTTCTCCAGGAGCTTACGCTTACGCGAAATGTCCCCCCCGTAGCACTTGGCCAATACGTTCTTGCGCATGGCTTTTACCGTCTCACGGGCAATGATCTTCTGCCCGATGGCCGCCTGAATGGCGATTTCGAACATCTGGCGCGGCAGCAACTCGCGCAGCTTCTCGCACAGGCGCTTGCCCCAGTCGTAGGCCTTATCGCGGTGCACGATGGCGCTCAGCGCATCCACCTTCTCCCCGTTGAGCATGATGTCCAGCTTCACCATGTTCGATGGGCGGAAGCCGATCAGCTCATAGTCAAGGGAGGCGTAGCCACGGGAAATGGTCTTCAGTTTATCAAAGAAGTCGAACACGATCTCGGCCAGCGGCATCTCGAAGGTCATCTCCACCCGGTCACTGGTCAGGTAAGTCTGGTTCTTCAGGATACCGCGCTTGTCCATACACAGCGTGATGATCGGCCCCACGTAATCAGACTTGGAGATGATCTGCGCCTTAATGAAAGGCTCCTCAATATGATCGATATAGTTCGGATCCGGCATCTCCGAAGGAGCGTTCACCTTCACCATCTGCTCTTTGGTGGTATAGGCGTGGAACTGCACCGACGGCACTGTGGTGATCACCGTCATGTCGAACTCACGCTCCAGGCGCTCCTGCACGATCTCCATGTGCAGCATGCCCAGGAAGCCGCAACGGAAACCAAAACCAAGGGCGGCGGATGTTTCCGGCTCCCACACCAGCGACGCGTCATTCAGCTGCAGCTTCTCCATAGAGGCGCGCAGTTCCTCGTACTCGCTTGTCTCTACCGGGTAGATACCGGCAAACACCATCGGCTTCACGTCCTCAAACCCTTTGATCGGGTCCGCCGGACGCTCCACGTGCGTGATGGTATCCCCTACCTTTACCTCTTTGGCGTTCTTGATACCAGAGATGAGGTAGCCTACGTTGCCCGCCTTCATCTCGTCACGCGGCTCCTGGTTCAGCTTTAATACGCCGATCTCATCGGCCTCGTAGGTCTTGCCCGTGTTAATGAACTTAACTTTGTCGCCCTTGCGGATCGTGCCGTTGTAAATACGGAAGTACACCTCGATACCTCTGTAGGAGTTAAACACAGAATCAAAGATCAGCGCCTGCAGCGGTGCCTCCGGATTGCCTTTCGGGGCCTGGATACGCTCACAGATGGCATTCAAGATGTCCTCAATACCGATACCGGCCTTACCTGAAGCATGTATGATATCGTCCTTGTCACAGCCGATCAGGTCGATGATCTGGTCCGACACCTCCTCCGGCATTGCATGCGGCAGGTCGATCTTATTCAGCACCGGAATGATCTCCAGGTCAGAGCCGATGGCCAGGTACAGGTTAGAGATTGTCTGGGCCTCAATGCCCTGAGAAGAGTCCACGATCAGCAGCGCGCCTTCGCAGGCGGCAATAGAGCGGGAAACTTCATAGGAAAAGTCTACGTGACCGGGTGTGTCGATCAGGTTCAGCACATAGTCCTCGCCTTTATAATGGTAGTTCATCTGGATGGCGTGGCTCTTGATGGTAATGCCGCGCTCCCGCTCCAGATCCATGTTGTCCAGCAGCTGGTTTTGCATCTCACGCTCCGCTACCGTCTGGGTAAATTCCAGCAAACGGTCGGCCAGGGTGCTTTTACCGTGGTCGATGTGAGCGATGATACAGAAATTACGAATGTTCTTCATATAATATCAATACGGAAACAAAGTTAAGAATAATCCTGTCAAAAAAATGGCTTTTGGTGCAACAAACGCAGATAAATACTTTGCCGGAGCTGCACGGAAACCAGGATTATTGTATATTAGTAGCTATATGTTTATATGTAAGCTGTACCTCACCTACTTATAACATCTCTCCTAAAGACTACAGCTACAGAACAATGAGTATTTAACAATCATTCAGGATGTCAGATAAAGAATACGCGACGGCAGAGGAAAAGGAACTGGAAACATTAAGGCAGGAGCTGACCGTGCTGCGGCAAAAGTGCGCTTTCCTGGAAAAGGTGGTGCACGAGGTGCCGGCCAGCATTTACGTGTCGGACCTGGAGAAGGGCGTGATCTGGTGCAACAAGACCAATGAGGAGACGCTTGGGTATACGCTGGAGGAAATTCTGGAGATGGGCGGCGTGGAGTACATCTACAAAATCGTGCACCCCGATGATCACACGGTACCGGATAACAGCATCGACCACTACGAGAACTTTAACGGGCCTGAGTTTGGCGGCCTTTTCCGGGCACGGCACAAAAACGAAAAGGAGTACAAATGGTTTATCGGCTGGGCCAGGGCCTTTCGCAAAAACGAAGAGGGCAAAGTAAAAGAGCTGCTGTGTGTGGATGTGGACATGAGCCCGCAGGTAAACACAGAGGAACAGCTTATACAGGCCCTGCGCGATAACCTGAAGCAGAAGAACCTCCTCCTGATCAAAAGCCTGCGGAAGCGTGAGGTGGAGGTGCTCCAACTCGTGTGTCAGGGCTATAGCACCAAGGCTATTGCGGAAAAACTGTTCATCAGCATTAACACCGTAAGTACGCACCGGCGGAACATTCAGCAGAAACTAGGCACCACAAACGTTGCAGACCTGGTGTCACTGGCTAAGGAGGCAGGCCTTGGCTAGGCGAAGCTTTCTTTTATGTAAACACAACATCCCCTCTCCTCTTTCTGTTTGCCCGTACAAGTAGGGGCATCCCGCATTGCAGGCCGGGCATCGCCTTTCTGCCAAAAATTGACTATATTCGCACAATATTTGGAAAAATCTTGTTAAAAAGATATGCAAATTACTACTGTAGAACCATATAAGCCTGTCAACCACATCCGGGTGGTGACAGCAGCCTCATTGTTCGACGGCCACGACGCGTCGATAAACATCATGCGTCGTATCATACAGGCCTCGGGTGCAGAGGTAATACACCTGGGCCACAACCGTTCGGTGCAGGAAATTGTGGATTGTGCCATTCAGGAGGATGCGCAGGCCATCGCCATCACCTCATATCAAGGCGGTCACTTGGAGTACTTCAAATATATGTACGACCTCCTCAACGAGCGTGGCTGCGGCCATATCCGCTTGTTTGGCGGCGGCGGTGGCGTGATCCTGCCAAGCGAAATCGAAGAGCTGCATGAGTATGGCATTGCCCGCATCTACTCCCCTGACGACGGACGCGCCATGGGATTGCAGGGTATGATCAATGACATGCTCGAAAAGTGCGACTTCCCGACAGGAAAAGACCTGAACGGTGAGGCGAAGCACTTGCGTGAGAAAGACCCGAAAGCCATTGCCAGACTTATTTCTGCGGCTGAAAACTTCCCGGAAGAGGCCCGAGGCATACTTAACGAAGTAAAAGAGCAGGCGAAAGACGTAAAAACACCTGTTTTAGGTATAACCGGTACAGGTGGTGCCGGTAAATCGTCGCTGGTAGACGAACTGGTGCGCCGCTTCCTGCTGGACTTCCCGGAAAAGAAGATCGCCATCATCTCCGTAGACCCGTCGAAGCGCAAGACAGGTGGTGCCTTGTTGGGTGACAGAATCCGCATGAACTCGATCTCAAACGAAAGAGTGTACATGCGATCGCTGGCCACCCGCCAGAGCAACTTGGCCCTGAGCAAGTATGTGCAGGATGCCGTGGACATCGTGAAGGCTGCAGATTTTGATCTGATCATACTGGAGACATCGGGTATCGGCCAGTCGGACACGGAAATCATCGAGCACTCGGACATGAGCCTGTATGTGATGACGCCGGAGTACGGTGCCGCCACGCAGCTCGAGAAGATCGACATGCTGGACTTTGCCGATGTGATTGCCCTGAACAAATTTGACAAGCGAGGTGCCCTGGATGCCCTTCGTGATGTGAAGAAGCAGTACAAGCGCAACCACCAGCTGTGGGACGTGAACGACGATGAGATTCCGGTATTCGGAACCATCGCTTCGCAGTTCAACGACCCTGGCATGAACCAACTTTACCGTGCCGTGATGGCCAAGATCTCTGAGAAGACCGGTGTTGAGTTTAACTCTAACCTGCATACTTCTAAAGAGATGTCGGAGAAAGTATACATCATC
>JAJLKL010000055.1:0-13800 GCA_033838975.1 Hymenobacteraceae bacterium
GGTTACCGATCCTGATGCTATCCTCCCCCGATCAAGGGAGTAACACACATGAACATGCTAACGCTGTGGCTATGATAAGAACTACGCAAAATACCGAACATTATGTCCGGGGCAACAACTGTGACGGATGGCACCTGGTAAAAACAGATTCCTTAAGCGTCATTCAGGAAAGAATGCCTCCCGGAGCTTCCGAACAACCACACGTGCACCTCCAGGCCCAGCAGCTATTTTATGTGCTGGCGGGCCTGGCAACTTTCGAGGTCGAGGGACAAATCTTTGCAGTAAAGGCAAATGAAAGTATTCATATACCCAGGGGAGCCACACACTATATTGCCAATAAAAGCGACCAGGACCTGGACTTCCTGGTCATTTCTGAGCCAAAAGCACAAGGAGACCGGTATCTGGTTTAAGGCCCCCGCAGTAACCAAGCCTCCTTCTACGCCATGGAATACGAAATATTATAAGTTACAGAATACACGTATAGAAGTCATATAACATGCAAACCCATAGCACTATGATCACAAGAACCTGGCACGGCAGGACCAAAACCGCCGACGCAGAGATTTTCTTCCGCTACCTTAACAAAGTAGCTGTGGAGGACTACAGAAACACAGCCGGTAACCTGGGCGTGCAGATACGGCGAGCGACAGAGGGCGATGTCACGCACTTCTGGGTCGACTCACAATGGGATTCGGTTGACAGCATCAAAGCCTTTGCCGGCGAGGAATACGGACAAGCCAAGTACTACGACGAGAGCAGCCGCTTCCTTCTGGAGCTGGAGCCGACCGTAACGCATTGCGAAACCACCGCCTACGGGCCTGACAGAAGACTTGCCGACCTGGTCCGTCAGTTCGAGCAGCTCTACGACGGTGAGCTGTGGCTGGACGAGACGCTGCTCAAAAAGCTGACCGGAATAGACGCCGCTGACTCCGTGGTGCAACCGTTCCCGGAACTGCACAGCCTGCAGCAGGTCGTACTGCACCTGATAAATTGGCGCAAGTTGCTGGTCGCGCGCCTGCGCGGTAACTTTGACTTTAAGATAGAGCTAAACAGCGCGGCTGACTGGCTGCCCCCGGGGATGCTAGACCCAGAAAGGTGGAGCGTTATATTGTCTGACCTGGACGAAACACAGCAGGAGCTTATCAGCCTGCTTCAGCAGCAGGAGGACAGCATCTTAGATACCAGGGTAGGGCCGTTCGAGTATACGTATCAATACCTGATAGAAGGCCTGATCCACCACGACCTGTACCACCTGGGGCAGATTGGTCTTATCCGCAAGCTCGTGAAGCTACAATCCCCTCAGGAGTAGGCTCCTTGATCATCTTCCCTTGCGCTGCTCCATTTCCTGGAGTACTACTTTCAATATTCCGCAGGCTTGCCGCATCTCCTCCTCTGTCATACTGGCAAAGCCCATCCGGCAGGCATTCCTACTGCCGTAAGCAGCACCGTCGGAAAGGTAAAGGCCGCGGGAACGGCACGCAGCTGCTACCGCTGGTAAGGGAAAACCAGGCTTAAACCTTACCCAGACCGCCATGCCCCCCTCCGGCTCCTCAAATTCGACGTAGGAACTGAACTCTTGCCGGAGCAATTGGCAGAAGGACTCCTTCCGATTCTTGTACAGCTTTTTGCTCTTGCGCAGGTAGCGTTGCATGGTGCCGTCCCGCATCAGGTTGGCAATGGCCCGCTCGATCAGGTGGTCGCCCTGCCGGTCCAGGATGCGGCGGTACTTCACCATTTCCGCCATCAGGTTTTGCGGCGCCACCACAAAGCCGATGCGGATGCCCGGGTAGATCACCTTGGAGTAGGACCCGAGGTAAACCACCAACCCCTCTGTGTCCATGCTGGCAATAGGGAGTGTCGGCTTGTTCTCATAGTGGTAATCGAAGTCGTAGTCATCCTCCAGCACGCAGAAGCGGTACTGCCGGGCCAGCGCATAGAGGTGCAGGCGCCTTTCGGGTGCCAGCGTGACGGTCGTCGGGTGCTGGTGGTGCGAGGTGATGTAGAGCATGCGCACCCGGTGCGTCTGCAACAGCGCTTCCAAGGCATCGGTGTCTATGCCTTTACCATCCAGGGGCACACGCAGCAGCTGGGCCCCTGCCTGCTCAAAGCACAAATTGGCCGTATGGTAGCTCAGCTCCGCCACCACGACCTTATCTCCCTTCCTCAGGATGGCCTGCGCCAGCAGGTGGATACCCATGATGCTGCCCCTGGTGATGAACAGCGTCTCAGGTGTAGTCTGCAGGCCCCTGTGCTCGTTGAGCTGCTGACTCAGAATCTTGCGAAAGTACACGTCGCCCTGGGCATCAGAGTAGCTGAACAGGTGCAGCGGGCTTGTCTTTCGGAGAAGCCGGTGGTATTCGCGCCCCAGCTCGTGCAGCGGGCTCAGCCGCGGGTCCGGAAAGCCGTCGTTGAACTCAAGCGGTAGCCGGTGCACCTCGGGCGCCTGCAGATAAGGGTTTAACTCCAGCGGAAAGCCCGTCGCGACAGAGGAACCGGCCCCTTCGGCAAAAGAGCCCGCCCCCTTTACCAGCGGCAGCCTCTCATTTACGAACAGCCCCTTGCGCGCCCTGGCCTCCACCCAGCCCTCGGCCTGTAGTTCATCCGTGGCCAGCACCACGGTGTTCCTGTTTACCTGCAGCTTGTCGGCCAGCACGCGGGAGCCCGGCAGCTTCTGCCCGGGCTTCAGGACGCCTTGCTTGATGAGCATGGCCAGGCCCTGGGCCAGCTGCAGGTATACTGGCGTAGCTTTTTCTCTCTTTATTTCTATGGCATGCAGGTAAGGTAGGTTCATATCCCTGGACTATCTTCTTTGTAATAACTGGCCTGCAAAGATAGGCCAGCGAGCCTATACTTTTGTATAAAAAAACTAAACCATGGAAAACAAAAAAACAGCCCTGCTCCTGATCGACGTGCAGCAGGCATTCCAAAACGAAGCTTACTGGGGAGGCAACCGGAACAATCCCCAGGCAGAGCAAAACATCGCAGACCTACTCGCCTGCTGGCGCGGCAACAACCGGCCTGTTGTGCACGTGAAGCACAACTCCAGGAACCCAGACTCGCCGCTGCACGCCACTAACCCTGGTAACCGGATCATGGATTGTGCCCGCCCCCTAGACGGTGAGCCCTTATTCGAAAAGCAGGTGAATAGTGCCTTTATCGGCACACAGCTAAAGACATACCTGGATGAGCAGGAGATCAAGGGCCTGGTGATTGTCGGGTTTATCACCGACCATTGCGTGTCCACTTCTGCCCGCATGGCCGGAAACTATGGCTATGCCGTGTATGTGGCGGCCGACGCCACGGCCACCTTCGACCGGATCGGACCCGAGGGCGAGTCTTACACGTCAACCGATATTCACCGCATCTCGCTTGCCAGTCTGCACCAGGAGTTCGCCACCATCATGAAGACAGCAGACATCATCTCCAACGCCAAAACAGCATGCCATGCCCTCGTATGAAGTAAGCCCGCTGACCAGGATCAGCCGGGACCCGCACCGCGGCTCCTATGATAAGGAAGTAATCTACGCCATCCTGGATGAGGCGATCGACATCACCGTTTCCTACATCGCCGATGAGGTCCCCCGGGCCATACCCACCGGTTTCGTTCGGCTGGAGGACAGGCTCTACATCCACGGTTCGGTGAAAAGCCATTTTATCCGGCAGATCTGCGCCAGCAAGAAGGTGTGCCTTACTGTATCGCTGCTCGATGGCCTGGTGCTGGCCAACACGGCGTTTAACCACTCCTTCAACTACCGCTCAGTTATCGCCTTCTCCAGTCCCTTTGAGGTAGAGGATGAGCAGCTAAAGATGGAGGTGCTCAAGGCTTTTACTGAGAAGCTTTTGCCCGGGCGCTGGGAGGATGACATCAAGCTGCCCACCCCGGAGGAGCTGATGGTGACCTCTGTGGTCTGTTTCCAACTGGAGGAAGCCTCCGCCAAAATGCGGCAGGGACAGCCCAACAACGTCAAAAGCGAGGGGCAGCGTCGGGCTTGGACAGGGTACATCCCCCTGATCAGAAACTGGGGAATGCCTGTGGCTAGCCCTGATATGGGGGCGCATGCACCGCTGCCGGAGTACATCCGGGAATTCACGGGGAAATAAACCGGTTAGCCCAAAGCAGGTTCATCCGCATCACGAGTTTTGTTCGCGCCCTGCCAGTACCTGTCGAGCAGTTGCCTTAGGGGTAAAGCCAAAGCGTTTCCTGAAAACCTGCACAAAGTGCGACAGGTTCTCAAACCCGGAATCAAGGCATACGTCCGTCACGGTCCTGTCCGTGAACCGCAACAGGTAATAGGCTTTCTGCAGGCGCCTTTCCCGGATCCAGGCCCCTGGGCTGCTGTGGTACAGCTTTTCGAAATCCCGCTTAAAGGAGGCCAGGCTACGCGCCGTCAGCCTGGCATATTCTTCCAGCGAAAGCGGTTTATCGAAGTACTGTTCCATGGTATGTTGCAGCAGGGCAGCCTTGCTTTGTTGCAACGATAGCAGGAAATCCCCGAAAGTACTGTTTTCCCTGTCCATCAGTAACTGGTAAAACAGCTCCATGCTTTTAAGATGTGAAAGATTTTTGTTTTCCAGACCGTTGAACTGCCCTATTTGAAGTACGGAGTTCAGGTACTGCTCCAGCCGGTTGGATACGTTGAGCTTAAAAACGGGAGCCTGCGCTACCGGTAGCTTTTGCGCTGCCAAAGTACTGTTCTCTTTCAAAAAATCAGCTACCAGGCTGTCATCGATGAAAAACAACAGGCTCTGGAAGTCACCGTCGGCAGGCATGATCTCAGACATCGCATAGCAGCCTGCCTTGATAAAGAGCCCCTCCCCTGTTTTAATATGATGCTCTACCGCGTTCTGGTGCAGGATTTTTTCCCCGCTCAGCACGAAAGCCGCCAAGTGGCGCGTCAGGAACACTTCATTGCGATACTGGTCCTGCGACTGCCGGTACCGGACCACCGAAATGGCAGGCAGCTGGGTCACCAGCTCGGGCCGGTGTAACTCAAAGTAGTGCGGTAGTCTCACCATAGGATCTAGTTTGAGCCGAAAACAACAAATATAGACCTTTATAGCAAAGCACGCGCCTTTAGGACAAGATAACTTTGCAGCAAAAACGATGAAAAGAATACTGTTATTCGTGCTGCTGACGATAGCGGCAATACAGGTAAATGCCCAGCATATAAAAGAACTGAGCGGCTTTGCCTCTCCTGAAAGCCTACTGCAACACGGCCGCCTAGTTTATGTCTCCAACGTGGGAAGGCAACTGCAGCCTGCTCTGAAGGACGGGGATGGCTTTATCTCCCTGCTCTCTGAAGATGGTAGTCTCCTGAACCGACACTTCCTTCCCCTACCTTCTGATACCCTGCATGCCCCGAAGGGGATGGTACGCATCGGAAGTACCTTGTATGTAACAGACATTGACCGCATTGTAGGCTTTGATGTCAAAAGCCGCAAAAAGGTGTTCGAACTGGACATGAAGCCGGCATCCCAGTTCTTGAACGACCTAGAGGTACTCGACCGAAACCAATTGACCGTGTCAGCAACGGATGCTGGAAAGATCTTCGTGGTGAACCTGCAGGGCAAGGGAAGCTACCGGGAGCTTGGCCTTACATTGGAGATCAGGGGCGCGAACGGGCTGAAGTACGATGCATCCCGCAAACAACTATACGTGAACGGGTTTGGCGCCAGCGGCCAGCCAACAGGAGAACTGTACGCTGTAAGGCTTAACCGTACGCCCACCGCAGCGAAGGTGATCCCTGCTACAGGCTATTACGATGGCCTGGCGCTTTCAGGCCAGACGCTGCTGCTCTCCAGTTGGGTAAGCTTTGAGAAAGCCGGTGAGATCCTGTCCATCGACCTGCAGACCGGCAAGTCCAGCGTGCTGCCACTTCCTGTTCGCTTCGCCGGTCCGGCAGATATATGGCTGGAAGCGAAACAACAGGTACTTTGGGTACCTGCCATCCTGGAAGGTAAAGTATACCGCGTTAACCTAAAAGATAAGGACCAGCGATAGAGGCATGAAGAAATAAATACAGACAGGTCTGTATGTTTTAAATATTATTCTGTATGTTTGCTGCCGCTAATACGCCGCCTGGTAAGATCAACCTGCCACCGCTTAACGCTAAAAGACGGCAAGGCTGCCTACAAAAACTATGAAAAAATCAATGCTGCCATTTCTGATGGCATTCGGACTGCTCCTGCCCGTGGTAGCCACGGCACAGGGGGAGCGCCAACTGGTCCCTACCCTGGCAACGGAAACCATTCAGGTTGACGGGCACCTGCTGGAGGCCGCCTGGCAACAGGCGCCGCAGGCTGGAGACTTCTGGCAGGTGTACCCGGTAGACACGGTGAAGGTAGCGAACCAGACAGCCGTCTGGGTAGCCTATGACGCTAAACACCTGTATATAGCAGCCAAGTTATACGACGTTACCTCCCGCCAGGTCATCCAGACCCTGAAGCGTGATACCGAGTACTGGAACAGCGATGCCTTTTCCGTCATACTCGATCCGCTGCATAAGCGGATGGGAGGCTACATTTTCGGGGTGAACGCAGCAGGTGCCCAATATGATGGGCTGTTGGATGAGATCACCGGAGACGACTCTCCTGACTGGGACACCAAGTGGTATAGTGCTGTCAGTACTGACCATGATGTACTGACCGTCGAAATAGCGATCCCGCTGAACGTACTTCGTTTTAACAGGAATGAAAAAACCTGGGGCATCAACTTCGTGCGAACCGACATGACCCGGAACACCTTTTCTGTCTGGAACAGGGTTCCCAACCAATATACCTTTGTCACGCCAGCCTATGCCGGGGAGCTGTACTGGCCCACAGCACCGCAGAGCACACGCAACCTGGTTGTGTTGCCTTACGCCAAGAGCAGCGCGATGCGCGATGCCACGGCAGGAGAACCCGGCTTACTGCGGGCTGATGCGGGCGTGGACCTCAAGATGCGGGTGGGGCCTTCGCTGAACCTGGACCTTACCGTTAACCCGGATTTTTCCCAGGTCGAAGTGGATCAGCAGGTGACCAACCTGGATCGTTTCGATCCTACTTTCCCGGAACGCCGCGGCTTCTTCCTGGAAAACAGCGACGTATTTTCCGGCTTTGGTATCTGGCCTGCCCAACCCTTCAATTCCCGGACCATCGGCCTGAAGGACGGAAAGCAGTTGCCGATCCTGTTGGGCACCAAGCTCAGCGGTAACCTGACAGAGAACCTGCGCATTGGCCTGTTCAACATACAGACGCGCCGTCATGCGCAGGAAAAGGCCCAGAACTATACCGTTGCCGTTTTCCGTCGCAGGCTTTTCAAACGCAGCAACCTCAGCGGCATGCTGACCAACCGGCAAGGAATGGGCGATGGTTTCACCCCGGAAAAAAGCAGCTATAACCGCACCTATGGGTTAGAGTTCAACTATCATTCTGAAGACGGCAAATGGGTAGGACTGGCACAGCATCACCAAAGCCTGTTGCCGGGGAAGCCGGCGGACAGGCAGTATTACGCCCTGAGCCTGCAACGCAACGGTAAAAACCTACAGGCCATCACCTACTGGAGCCGGGTGGGCCAGAACTTTAACCCGGGGAGCGGGCTTACGCCACGCCACCAGGTGTATGACCTGCTGCAGGACACGGTCCATCGCATCGGTTTCTACCAGCTTTGGGGGAGTTATTCCTACACGCTGTACCCGAAGCAGGGCAACCGGGTGTTGCGCCACCGCCTGGAGTTGCAACCAACCGTTTACTTTGGGCTGGAGCGCGTACAGCAGCAGGACGGCACGTACAACCTGAACTACACGGCCAGCATGGCCAACCGGGCACAACTGGAGGGTGGTATACGGTATGTGACTGTGCAACTCCCTTTCGTATTTCAGGTACCAGGAGCCAAAGAGCCATTGCCTGCGACACAGTACCGGTTCTCACGTGTCCGGGCAGCCTACCAATCCGATCCGCGTAAGGCCTTCTCCTGGAGCGCGCGCGTGGAAAACGGCGGGTTTTACAGCGGTTCCATCCAAAGTTATGGAGGCAGCCTGAAATACAGGGTACAGCCCTGGGGCACCTTTTCTGTGGATGTCACCCAGCATTTTATTCAACTGCCCGAAGCGTATGGCAGCAGCCGGCTCACGCTGATCAGTCCCAGAGCCGAGGTATCGTTCCGGCAAAACCTTTTCTGGACGACCTTCCTGCAGTACAACACGCAGCAACAGAATTTCAACGTCAATAGCCGCCTGCAGTGGCGCTTCAAGCCCATGTCGGATGTGTACCTGGTCTATACCGACAATTACACCACCATGGATCTTGGTGCGCTGAACCGCGGGCTTGTGCTCAAGGTGAACTATTGGTTGAACCTGTAAGCCTTCGCTTCTTAAAGGCGCGCTGCCGCGGAAAGCTTCACCAAAACTCAAATTTTACACTAAAACAGCAATACATAACCATGAAACACTTCATTGCCTTTTTGTTCCTGCTGCTAAACGGAAACCTGCTCCTGGCGCAGCATTACGCACCCGCAGAGGCGCTTGCCATTGCCTGCGGTAGTTTTGGGAAGACCGTCGCCTACGCCTCCGTGGACCATGGGCTGGGCAAGCCCAATGGCCGGGACAGGTATCTAAAAGCCGAAAACGGGAAGAACCGAATGTTTGTCTCACGGGCAGCCTTCCTGCTTTACATGCTGGAGCAGGACTGGGCGTTTGTCAGTACCGCAAACGAGACAGCGGACAACTCCTGGTCCGATAGCCTGCTGTTCAGGCGCCGTATCCAACCGAAAAGTGATGACTCCAGCATATTTAAAAATACAACAGACACCACTCATAAAACGATACCCATGCATCCTATGATCAACTTTACCTGGGTTGGCGGCCCGACCTTTTTACTCCAGATCGGCAGTTTCCGGTTACTCTCTGACCCCATGCTGGCAGAAGGGCCTGTCGCCTTTTACATGAACGGGCACCCCGCGACCGGGGAAGACAACGCACCCATTACCCGTGCAGCCCCTTTACCCGCTATAGACCTGCAGCCCCTGGACCTGGTGCTGATCAGCCACCTGCACAGCGACCACTTCGACCGCGTGGCCCAGGAAAAACTATTAAAAGAAGTAGCGCTTGTGGCCCCTGCTGACCAGATAGACTCCCCAAAACTACAGGCGTTCAAAAACCGGGAACCGCTGGGGTGGTGGCAAGAGAAAGTACTGGAGAGAAATGGAGAGGTGCTTCGGCTCGTTGCTTTGCCTGCCAACCACTCCCATGACCAGGTGACAAACAAAGACCTGGGTGTAGTGAACGGCTATGCGCTGCAGTACAGCAAAGGCAGCGATGCCTATACGATTTACTGGACCGGCGATACCGTATGGTTTGATGAGATCAAAGAAATAAAAGAGCGCCTGGGCCGGATTGACCTGCTGGTCCCGCACATGGGCGCTGTGGGTAAGAACGGCCCTTGGGGGCTGATGACCCTCGATAGCGAGGAGGCTGTCAAGGTCATGGAGGCCGTTCAGCCAGGCTTGGTCATACCGGTTCACCACCATACGTTCTCCCACTACACGGAACCCATCTCTTTGCTGCAGAAAAAACTGGCAAATCGACCGGGGGTATTACGCGTGCTGCAGGAAGGACAGACAACAGCACTACAGGCACACACGAACCAATAGCCCTGTTGTTTATGCAACGTCTATCTTCATGAAAAACAGCACGCCATGAAGGCGAACGCATGCCCTGGGACAGCACAGAGTCTGGACAAGCCGCTGACATTACCAATGATACCCGGGAATAAACCTAAGTACTACCTGATCAGGTAATACTTGAGGCGTGTGAGCCAGGAAAAACCGTTTTCAGTTTTATATGGCTAAAAAGCCTGAACAGCTTTGCCAACCTTGTTCAAACCAGTCCCTGACAACAAGATAAACCATTATCCATAGAACATGATGAAAAACATAGCTATCCTATTCTTGCTGCTCCTAAGCGCCGCTTCTCCTTCGCTTCGGGCCCAATCAAGACAAGGCCTCACCGCCACTCCTGAAGTAGTGGGAGAAGGCACCGTATCGACCAAGGACTTTGAGTTTAACTTCACGGTGAGCGGTGACTCCTCGGTTGCCTTTTTTTCAAAGGCGCTGCTCCCGGACTGGCGGAGAATCTCCATTCTGTACACGGAGCTGAAAAAAGGACTGTGGCAGCCTCCACGGCTTGTCCCTTTTTCCGGTCAGTACCGGGACGCAGATCCTTTTATCGCGCCGGATCAGTCCAGGCTTATTTTTATCTCTGACAGGCCTTCCGCTTACCAGAAAAAAACGTCAGACTATACGCTGTGGATGGTCTCCCCGCCCTTTCGAAAGAATGTGGCGCCGTCACAGGTGGAAGGTGATTTTTACAAAGTAGTGATGCCGCTCTACCCCAGCCTCGCCAGCAACGGCAACCTTTACTTTAGTGCTACCGACAGTACCAATGACAGCGATGTATACGTTGTCAGGAACGAAGGTGGAAAATACGGACTGCCCCAGAAGCTGGATTTCAACAGCCCCCAATTACGGGACCTGGACCCTGTCATCGCACCGGATGAGTCCTTTCTCATCTTTACCAGCCCCGCACGAAAGGGCTTTGGTGGTGCCGACTTGTTTGTGTCCTTCCAAAACGAGGGCATCTGGTCGGCGCCTGTCAACCTGGGGGATAAGATCAACTCCTTCTCCAACGAAGGACAACCCGGTCTGTCCACCGATGGCAGAACACTCTACTTTTCGACCATACGTCCCAAAGAAAGAGCGGCCTACGCTCCGAGAGCCAAACAGATCAGCACCACCCAGTTAAACAAAGAGCTTGAGTCCCCTTTCAACGGATTGCCGAACATCTGGCAAGTGAATATAGAAAACATACAGGAACTGAACCCATCCAGGAAACGCGCGAACTAAAGATGAACAGAAGAGCAATGCTGAGATCAAGTATGCTTGCCGGCTTGTTTTTGTACGCCGGGGGTGCAGGTAGATCCTTAAAAGCCAAAAGTAAAGAACACAGTATGAAACTTACCCTGCTTCGCCATGCCACACTTCTTATTGAGATGGGTGGAAAGAAAATCCTGGTGGACCCCATGCTGAGTGCACAGGGGGCAATGGAGCCGGTGCAACAAGCCGGAAATGAACGACGCATTCCCATGACCCCGCTTCCCCTCAGCGAAAAGGAGCTAGAACTACTGCTTCACCAAGTGGATGCGGTACTCATCACCCACACCCACCGCGACCACTGGGACACGGAGGCACAGCGTCGGATACCCAAACACAAACCGCTCTTCTGCCAGCCGGCAGATGAAGAAAAGCTAAAGGCGCAGGGCTTCACCCGGGTGCAGGCTGTGGCTGACACACATGCCTGGGAAAAACTAACGATCAGCAGAACCGGGGGACAGCACGGGACCGGGGAGATCGGAAATAAAATGGGGCCCGTGTCCGGTTTCGTGCTGCAGGATGCCCGGCAGCGTCTCTACATTGCCGGGGACACCATCTGGTGCGATGAGGTGCGCCATGCTTTGACGGCACATCAACCGGACGTGGTAGTGGTGAATGCCGGTGCGGCGCAGTTCCTGCAAGGCGATCCGATCACGATGACAGCCGAAGACGTACTACAGGTCGCGCAGGCAGTACCTTCCTCCCGCATCGTGGCCGTGCACCTGGATACTGTCAACCATTGCCTCCTTACCCGTGACGAATTACGTACTTTCCTTGCAGGCCATAAACTCACAGGCCGAAGCCTTGTGCCGGCTGACGGAGAGTCCCTCTCTTTTTAAAAAGGTCAATTTCTAACTTCGCAGACATGAAAAACATTTTAACGCTACTCCTTTTGCTCCCTATGCTTACCCTGGGACAAGTGACTCCACCACAGAACAGGTTACAGGAACTGGGCATAAAGCTTCCACCTGCGTCGAAGCCTGTGGCCAATTTCGTCAACTATGTACAGAGCGGCAACCTGGTGTTTCTCTCCGGGCACGCCTACTGTGGCCCCGCCACGCCGGTGGACCACGGTAAGCTGGGACGCGACCTGACAACGGCACAGGGCTACGAGGCGGCCAGAAGAGTTGGTCTTTGCCTGTTGGCTACCCTCCAGGAGGCAACGGGTGGAGATCTGAACAGGGTAAAGCGCATCGTGAAAGTACACGGCATGGTCAACTCCACAGACAGTTTTACAGAGCAGTCCAAAGTGATCAACGGTTGCTCCGACCTGCTGGTGGAGGTATTCGGCGAAAGGGGGAAGCACGCGCGCGCAGCGGTCGGGATGGCTTCCCTGCCCAACAACTTATCGGTTGAGATAGAGCTGGTGGTGGAGCTATCAGAGGAGTGAGCAAGGTAAAGCAACCTAAAGAGCAAAGGACAGCTGTATTGCCCCGATGCTTCAGCCCGGTTGTATAACACAAAGGGGACGCGGTCTCCATACCGCGTCCCCTTTGATGTTTCTTTGCGGGGTGGCTTACTGTCTTCTGCTCAGCTGCTCCTGCACGTATCTCACAACGTCCTTTGCATCCGCAGGAAGCTTCACCTGGGGTGCAATTCCTGCTTTGTCTACCGAAACTTCCGGCAGGCGCGTGGAGCGGGATGTGGGAACATTCAAGACATAGGGTATACCCGGCAACGGCAGCTCGTTCAGGTTGGCATAGTCCAGCGCACCTTTCGAGTTACTTGCGCCGTAGGTTGTGGTCTTATCGCTTTGCAGGGCATAGAGTAAGAACTGCTCGGCGGCGCTGGCGCAGGAGCTGTCCTGTATCACGGCGACGCGATTCGGCGCATACGGCACCGGCTCGTATGTCCTGGAAGACTTTTCTTGCCCATACAGTACAAACTGCCCCTGGTTTGCCTTCATTTTTGCGACAAGGTCCTCCACCACTTTACGGGTATCTGCCGGTAGCTCCTGCTTCAGTAGCTGCTCAAAACTGGCGCTGTTGTCCTTCGTCGCTAGGAACTCCACGCCATGCACCTCAAACGGTCTGGTATACAGCAAGGGCAGCAGCTTGAAATAAGGCCGGTCCCCTCCCCCGCCGTTCCCCCGGATGTCGATGATCAACTGCGGCGTCGGATCTGCGGCATAGACCGACACCAGGCTGTCAATGGCTTGGGTATACTTGAGACGAAAAGAAGGAAGCACGAGCAGCGTGCTGTGCGCATCCAGGCGCTGTATACTTGGTTTCTTGGTATCGAGCGGGACAGCAGGCGTGGCTGAGGGTGCACCCTGTGCGGACAGGTACACGTGCCCGTCACGGAAAAAGGTCAGCCAGTCTTTGATAAGCGCAGCGCAGGCTTCTGTGGTCTTGGCTCTCCTGGCCTTTCGCTTTGTTCTCGCCTTCAGTCTCTGATAGGCTGCTTGATTTTCCAGGGTGACCTTATCCTGGAAACCGGCATAGTTTGTCTCCAGTTTCTGTACGACATACGCGTAGCTTTCGGGGCAGTCACAGGTTTGCGCTTGCGCTCCAAGGCCAAAGCCACAAAAGACAAGGGCGGTAAGGATGACTCTTCTCATGGGTAATTAAAAAAAGATGTATATGTAGTTGAATTTCGAAAAAGCATAAAGGAGCAGGTATAGCTGCAAACAGTTTCGCTAGCCGTTCCAGAAAAGGGCTTTACCATTTAAAGCACCAGTCTTGACGGCCATAAAAGCCTCCTTGACCTGCTGCAGGTCATATTTGGCCGCCACAGCCAACTTAAAGTTGGGCATGCCTAGACTGCTTATCAGTTCGTCCACCATCTGCTGCTTCACATCAGCCGAAACAGAGCCCAGCCAGTTGTCTAACCCAAAGCCTGCAATGGTAAGGTTCTTCATGATGATGGATGCGTTATGGAACTGAACGCTATCC
>JAJLKL010000056.1:0-7092 GCA_033838975.1 Hymenobacteraceae bacterium
GCTCGGCATCAAAACCAAGCTAACCGGCATGGAGAAAGTGGATGGCAAGGACGCTTATATTGTGGAGGTAGAGCTGCCAAACGGCCAGAAAACGCTTCAGTACTACGATAAGAACAGTGGCCTGCGCCTGAAGGAGGTGAACAACCTGCAGTCGCCGCAGGGGGTGATCACCCAAACCAAAAACTACAGCAACTACAAAGAGGTAAACGGTGTGAAGTTCCCTTACATGACCGAAACGTCTGTTGGGCCGCAGGTGATCAAAGCCGAGGTACAGAACATTGAGGTGAACAAGAACCTGAGCGACGATACATTCAAGCTCTAAGTAAATACTTTCAGTGTAACCAAGAAGCGGCTGGCTCCGATGGGGGCAGCCGCTTTTGTTTTTACTTGCTTAGAACACGCTGCACATTCGTTTGTATTTGTAAATTTATTGCAGCTAAGAACTATAGACGCCGTGAGCCTTCACCTAAACGCTATCGCCGACCTGCTGATCTTCACACAGGGGCTGTTACTCGGAGCACTCTTCCTTAGCAATTTCAAAGGGAACAGGTACGTTAATATTCTGCTGGGCCTGTTTATCCTGACCTTCAACTTCGGTTCGCTCCACAGTTTTTTCATAACCTCAGGCCTGGTATCGCAGCACAGGTGGCTGCTGGGCTTTCCTTCCTTGTTTCTCTTCTGGTTTGGCCCTTTGCTATACTTCTACACCCGCTCAGTTACCCAAAGCAGCTTTACCTGGAAGCGCGGGTATACACTGTGGTTTATACCGGCAATGGTTGAACTGCTGGGCAACTTTATACTGCTGAGTCTGGGAGGAGAACGGTTGGTCAAGCTGGCTTATAACAGCTATTTTACTTGGGGCATGGCTTTCCACAGCTTTGTCGCCAGCTTGTTCTCTGTATACCTGATCACTCGCTCTCTTAGGCTCACGAGCAACAACCTCCCCCCGCTGAAGCGCAAATGGCTAACGTGTGTTTTATTTTACTTCTCTGTCCGGTTCACGTTTTGGGCCTTATACTTTGCACTTGTGTTTGCGCTTGCCTGGCGCTACAACGTGGCTGCCTACACACAGATCGTGATCAGTATTTTTGCCCTGATGGATGTTGCCGCTGTTTTCGGAATCAGCGCCTTCAGCTTCCGCCATATGCACGACATGCACCTGGAGCAAAAAGGAACAGCGTATGCACTAAGTGCTGCACAGGAGGAGCTCTACTTCGGTCAATTGTTACAGCTCATGGAGCAGGAGAAGCTGTATAGAAAGCCAGACCTCAAGCTAAGTGACATCGCCGAGCGGCTGAACACGAACGTGAAGTATATTTCTCAGCTTGTCAGGCTTCGCACAAGCGACAATTTCCCAACGTTTGTCAACAAATATCGTGTCGAGGAGATTAAGGCGCACCTTGTTGATCAGCGGTTCCGGCACCTGACCATGGCCGCCATTGCCGAGGAAAGTGGTTTTAGTTCTAAGGCTACGTTTAACCGCGTCTTCAAAGAAATAACCGGCACCTCTCCCAAGAGCTACAAAGACAGCGTCTACAGCAAGATCTAATTGAAAAGAAGGTCGCAATTTCTGAAAATAAGGCTTCCTGAGCACTTTGGGCACATCATTCGCATTTCAGGTCTGGTAGATTTGCCACATGCCTGGAACAAGTCAAACGCGTAAAGCCCAGCAATACTTTATACAGAGGCTAAAGGAAAGTCATCTGCTGTTGATCATGCTCTTCGTGCTTGTGGCGTCCTGTCAGCAAACGGTGGCACAGGAACACGAGCGGGTAGTACAGGTATCCGGTGTGGTAACAGCAAACGATAGCACGACTGGTTTGGAGGGAGTGGCTGTATACGTACCCGGCTCAGCACGCGGAACACTGACCACCATCCAAGGCTTCTTCTCACTGCCAACCCTTGCCGGAGACACGATTGCATTCAGTGCCTTGGGCTATCAGACGCAGCGCCTGCTTATACCTGAGAATTACAGCGAGAAGAGTTACCGGGCAACAGTGCACCTGCAAGCAACCTCTACAGTCCTTCCTACTGTTGATGTGATACCGTGGGCAACGGAGCAAGATTTTGAACAGGCTGTCCTAAGCCTGAAGTTGCCTTCCGAGCCAGGTATCCAGCTGGAGCTAGGTTCACCAGCGTATAAGTCTATACTTCATGCGCCACCCATGGATGCAGTCGGAAACTCAAGGTACTTCCAGCAACAGCAAACACAGCAGCAGCAAAGGACTTACATCTTTCCGAACATCATCCGCTTTCTTTCCATTCCTATCAAATAACGCCTTGTCAACTTATCCACATATCCACATTTCAGGGTGTGGATAAGGTTAATGATCCTGCTAAAACAGCTCTCCCTGCACCGGCTGCACGTATTTCTTCGGAGGCTTCAGGTCGAAGCCGCATACCTTGTTTAGTTGCTGTACCAGGTAAGTCTCCAGCTCCGGGGCCAGCGTATTATCCGGCTCGTGCACAAAAAAGTACAGCTGCCGCAGGCCATTCTCAAACCATACTTTCAGGCGCTGTACCCACTCATCGATGCGGGTATAATCCGTCGGGTGCAGGCCGTTGCCCACAAAGCGGATCATGGCCGATGGCGTGGTCAGGCGCATGTGCAGCACATCCCGGCGGCCGGCTACATCAGTTAGCACCGTGCCCACCTTATACTTCTCCAGCACTTCAAACAGCTCCAGGCTGGCTACATTATCCGTGAACCAACCCTCGTGGCGCAGCTCTACGGTGATGGGTATACTTTCCGGGATGAAGGCAAGAAAAGCCTCCAGGTCGGGCAGCTGGTTTGGCGCAAAGTAGGGCGGCAACTGCAGAAAGGAACTCCCTAGCTTATCCTCAAAACCGGCGATGGCCTCACAGAAGGCGGCCGTCACATCCTGGGTGCTGCGCAGGGCTGCTTCGTGGCTGATGAGCTGCGGAAATTTGGGGCAAAACTTAAAGCCCTGCGGCACGGCATTGCGCCAACGGTCTACCGTAGTGGGGCTGGGGATGTGGTAGTGCGTGCTGTTTAGCTCTATGGTATTAAACTGTTTGCCATACCAGAGCAAAGATTCCTTTTCGGGCATGCCGGCAGGGTAGTACTTGCCTACCCAAGCTTTGTTCACCCACACCGGCAGCCCAATGCATACCTGCGGCTTTACATAGCTACCCGACTGCCGCAGCAAGGGCAGCGTGTCGGGATGATCCGGGGGCAGCGCAAAGTCTACCTTGCTGATATCCGAGAGTTTTCCAAAGTCCATAGATTCTACTTTTGTTTCACTATACGCACCTGCTCCGGCCGAGGCAGATCCAGAGGGAGCAACAGCTTCTTCAGCTTCAAAAAAAGTGAAAAACAGCGTAAAAATGCCCCTGAAAACCCTTGGCCAGAAAAAAAATTTTAATTATTTTTTATAGGCTATTCTCTATGCCTCAGACGGTCAAAAATGTTGCCATACGTGCATCAAACGTGCATTTTTGCATTAGCTGACTTATAGCAATTCTGGCATCCCTGCCTGTATCCCCCTACACCCTCTGCGCAATAATAGCTTAAAAGGCCCCGTTTAAAAACAAATTCCGTAATTTTGCGGCTTCACCAACTATTCAATGATATGAGTCATAATAGAAAGTGCATCTTTTTTCTAGTAATCATTTTTCTATTTATCGGCATTAACCAGCCGGTTTTTGCAACGAACAACAAGACCCAAAAAGGGCAGGCCTCCTGGTACGGCAGCAAGTACCACGGCAAGAAAACCAGCAGCGGCGAGCGCTACAACAAAAACGCCATGACCGCCGCACACAAGACACTTCCCTTCGGTACGAAGGTGAAAGTGACCAACCTGGAAAATAATGAGTCTGTTATAGTACGCATCAACGACCGCGGCCCATTTGTAGGCGATCGCATCATTGATGTTTCGGAGGCGGCAGCCCGCGAACTTGATTTCCACAGCGAAGGAATCGGCAACGTGAAGATCGAGGTGCTAAAGCCGGGAGCCGAGCTTGCCGAGGCGGCAGGCTTCTCCTTCGACGTAAGCGAGTTTACCTCAAACGCACTGGCATTTGACGCACAGACAGACCAGGTTTTTACCATCAACTAATTGCAGCTTATCAGGCTTTAGGGCCGTTCCATTTTCTGCACACCACAGGGCGCAAGGTCAGTAAAGACCTTGCGCTTTTTCGTTTTACCCCTCTTCGTTTGATAGAACGATAAGGCAGGTTCATCTACAAAAACCTGTGCTTTAGCAGATAAAGGATGGGCAAACTTTGATAAGCAGATCAGATTTCTTATACTTAGCTACCGAAAATAAAACTCATTGAACTAATCTAACTTTACTACACCTTGAAACGACGACACTTTATCGAGTTATCGGCGTTGGGTTTCGGCAGTTTGATGCTGCCTTCCATTCCGGTGTTTGGCGATAGCATCGCCCCTGAAAAGGCACTGGAGACTATGGACCCCGCCCTGAAAAAGCGATTGGCAGACGTGGCACTGAACACGGCCAAATCGAGAGGAGCCTCTTATGCCGATGTGCGCATCGGGCGCTATCTGCAGCAGTATGTCTTCACCCGCGAGAAGCAGGTACAGAACATCGTAAATGCCGAGTCTTTTGGTGTGGGCGTTCGGGTGCTGGCCAACGGTACCTGGGGCTTTGCCGCCACTTCTGATGTAACAGATAAAGGCATTGCCAAAGCAGCAGAGCAGGCTGTGGCCATTGCCAAGGCTAACTCCAAGCTGCAGAAAGAGCCGGTACGCCTGGCCCCTGTAAAGAGCTACGGCGAGGTAAGCTGGCGCACCCCGATCGAGAAAAATGCCTTTGAGGTGCCGGTAAGCGAAAAAGCAGAGCTGCTATTGGCTGCCAACGCCGCTGCCATGAACAAAGGTGCCAACTTCGTGAATTCTGCGCTGTTCCAGGTGAACGAGCAGAAGTACTTTGCCTCTACCGAAGGCTCCTACATCGATCAGGACATTCACCGTATCTGGCCAAACTTCACGGTAACAGCCGTAGACAAGGCCTCAGGTAAGTTCAAGACCCGCGAAGCGCTAAGCGCCCCAATGGGTATGGGCTATGAGTACATGATCCCGAAGGCATCTGAGAAGATCAAGGGCCCGGAGGGCACCGGCTTGACGGGCTACCGCTATGCCTACGATATGCTGGAGGATGCTGCGCTGGCCGCGACACAGGCCCGCGAAAAGCTGACGGCAAAATCGGTGATGGCCGGCAAGTATGACCTGGTGCTGGACCCGAACCACCTGGGCTTAACCATCCACGAATCGGTGGGCCACCCGCTGGAGCTCGACCGCGTGCTAGGCTATGAGGCTAACTACGCCGGTACTTCCTTCGCTACACTGGATAAGTGGCGCTCCAAGAACTTTAAGTATGGCTCCGATAAGGTGCACATCTTTGCTGATAAAACGCAGAAAGGCTCCCTCGGCTATGTAGGCTGGGATGACGAAGGCGTGAAGACGAAACAATGGGACCTGATAAAAGACGGCGTGCTGGTAAACTATCAGGCCATACGTGATCAGGCGCACATCATAAATGAGCCGGAATCGCATGGCTGCTGCTACGCCGACAACTGGAGTTCGGTGCAGTTCCAGCGCATGCCAAACGTGTCGCTGGCGCCGGGCAAGGAGAAGAAGAACGTAGACCAGCTGATCGCAGGGGTAGACAAAGGTATCTACATCGCAGGCCGTGGCTCGTACTCTATTGACCAGCAGCGCTACAACTTCCAGTTCGGCGGCACCACCTTCCATGAGATCAAGAACGGTAAAATAGTTGGCCCGCTAGAGGACGTGGCTTACCAGAGCAACACCCAAGAATTCTGGAACTCCTGCGCCGACATGTGCGACGAGAGCGATTACCGCCTGTTCGGCTCCTTCTTCGACGGAAAAGGACAGCCAAGCCAGGTAAGTGCGGTGTCCCACGGCTCTGCTCACACCCGCTTCAATGGCGTGAACGTGATCAACACGGCGAGAAAAATCTAGTCTTTCACCTTTCTAAATGAGCATTAAGTAAAATGGCAATATTAACAAGAGAAGAAGCTCAGGCGATACTGAAAAAAGCACTGGGTTTTTCTAAAGCTGATGAGTGCGAGATCACGCTCAGCGGCAATACTGGCGGCAACATCCGCTACGCCAGAAACGAGGTATCTACGAGTGGTGCGGAAGAAAACGTGTCCATGTCGGTGGAGTCGCGCTTTGGCAAGCGTTCCGGTGTAGCCACTATCAATGAGTTCGATGACGCATCTCTGGAGAAGGTTATACGCCGCTCTGAGGAGATTGCACGCATCGCACCCGAGAGCCCGGAGTATGTGGAGTTGCTAGGCCCGCAGAAGTATATCACTACTAAGGAGCACTATGATGCTACAGCCAAGATAGACCCGGCTTACAGAGCCGATGCAGCCGCTAAAAGTATTAAAGCCGCCGCAGACAAAGGCCTTACGGCAGCAGGCTTCTTGGAGCACTACACCCGCTTCATCGCCAAGATGAACAACAGGGGACTCTTCGCTTACCACCCCTCTACGGTAGTGGACTTCTCGGTAACCATGCGTACCGAAGACGGCACTGGCTCGGGGTACGTAACGCAGGACTTCAGCGACGTAAGCAAGCTGGATACAGGTAAAGCCTCCCAGATCGCGGCCGACAAGGCTGCGAACTCACGCAATGCCCGCGCACTGGAGCCTGGCAAGTATACCGTGATCTTAGAGCCAGCTGCCTCCATTGACCTGCTCCGCAACATGTTCGGCAACATGGATCAGCGCGCTGCCGAAGAGGGCCGCAGCTTCCTGAGCAAAGCCGGTGGCAAGACCAAGGTAGGCGAGAAATTGGTAGATGAGCGCATTAATGTGTATTCTGACCCAACCAATCCAGAAGTACCAGCTTCTCCGTTCGCCGGCGATGGACGTCCGCAGCAGAAGGTAACCTGGATAGACAAGGGTGTGGTTAAAAACCTTTACAACACCCGCTACTGGGCTTCGAACAAGGGAGCTGCTTCTATTCCTCCTCCGGGTAATGTGATCATGGAGGGCGGTAATCAGTCTGTAGAGGACATGATCAAGAGCACCAAGCGAGGCATTCTGGTGACGCGCCTGTGGTACATCCGCACCGTG
>JAJLKL010000057.1:0-3513 GCA_033838975.1 Hymenobacteraceae bacterium
ATCAAAAGGCCGCGGCCGGGCAGGTGGGTCACCGCATGCAGGCCCTTGTAGTCTGACGGAGAGAGGGAGTCGAGCACCTGGTCGATCTTGTTCAGCTTCCAGTTCAGCCGCTCGCCCCCGAAAATAGGCTTGCCGGAGAGCGCATCCAGCTCCAGGGCACCCAGCAGGGCCTTGGGCTTGCGCCGGTGCCAGACATACATCTGCTCTATCAGTTCCTTGTCCGTCACCACGTCGTTGTTCATCGTCATGATGAGCTGTGCGTTCTGCTCCAGGGCATACCGGATGCCCATGTTCACGCCTGCCGTCCAGAAGAGGCCGCCGTCGCCCTTCAGTACCTCTACCTCCGGAAACTCTTCGCGCAGCATGTCCTCTGTGCCGTCGGTAGAGCCATCGTCTACAATAATGACCTTATAGGCCTGGTTGGTCTGAGCGCTGAGCGACTTGAGGCATTCTCTGGTATATTCCTTTCTGTTAAAAACGGGTATAACTATATGTATCATAGAACTTATCGGTCATTTGCAGCAATACTGCTGGTACATATTCCTGAATACGCAACCTGTATTCAAGGGGTATTTGTTTATACCTGCAGGCTTGCCTGTCAGAGGCATTATGCTCCCGCAGGCATAATCACATTTACAAACTGAAGCTAAACAGGCTCTTAAGCTTGGCTCCTACCTTGTCGCGGATCAGGGAGTTGAAGTTGCGCCTGTCAGACTCAATGTCCCGGATGACGAAGGGCGGGTGTCGCAGCGGAAGCCCGATCTCGTTTTCCTTTACATAGGCCTTCTTCTCATGCTGGTTAAAGGTATGGGTGGCATCCTCCCCAAAGCCAATGTTGCGCACCAGGTTCACCTCCGGCACAATGCAGAGCCCGGAGTTGCTGTATACCGTAAACTCCCACTGATAGTCCCAGATGTCCCCGTTGGAGATGCTGCTGTATGCCTCCTCCAGTTTGCTGAGCCGGTAGGTTTCCTCGAACTTGTTCAGGAAGAGGCCTTTCAGGTAGCCTTTTTCCTTCAGCTCCGGGTAGAACTTGAGGTTAAAGTCGAACAGTTGCCAAGCTCTGCGCCAGGTGGCCCAGCCCCAGGCATTTACTTTGTCAGAAAAGTAGTACGAGTAATCACTGTCCCGGCGCCAGCCGTTCAGGTAATTGTTGCCGCTGATGTGCATGATGCGGGTGTCGTGCTTATATTTCTCCAGCAGCTCCTGGCAATACCAGAAGAAACTCTCAGAGGGCACGCAGTCATCCTCCAGGATGATACCAGTCTCCTCGTGCTCAAAGAGCCAGGTGATAGCTGTGGACGGAGCCACGCCGCACTTAAGGTTTTTCTCCTGGAACAGGGTTTTTACCTCACACTCCCAGTCCACCTGCTCCACAATCCTGCGGGCCTCCGCACAACGTTCAGCGTCTGTGGCCACGTGTGGGCGCGGCCCGTCGGCTGCCACGTAGAGTTTGGAGGGCTTTAGCTGCCGGATGCGGTCAAATACCTTTTGGGTGGTATGTGGCCTGTTAAAGATGATCAGCAGCACAGGGGTGTGTAAAGAGTCTTCGCCAGTAGTAGGGTTACGCATGGTCGCTAATGTATCGTACGCTTATATAGGTATTGTACTAGATTTACGGAATTTAGATGTGTACTAAGAGGAGATAAGTTTGTCTCTTAGCGCCTGCAGGGCAGTTTTTCGGCGCCGTGCGAATTCCACTAGGTAGCTGGTCCGGGTGGTTTGCTCCTCCTCGAGGGCCACAATGGCCCAGCCCAGCACGCCGTAGAAGTAGGGGGGGAGTATGTACGAGATGCCGAACACGAACCCGCTCAGGATGAAGGACAAGAGCATGATCTGGTTCTCGGTGAGCCGCTTCATCCTCAGGCCCTTCCAGATGGCGTAAACCGCCTGCAACAGGTACAGGAACAGGCCGATCAGGCCGGTGTAGAACAGCACGTCCACGTAAAAGCTGTGGAAGAAGTGCCCGTGCCCGTCCTCAAACACGGGCTTGTCCAGGTCCTCGCGGTAAAACTGAATGGGCAGTTCAAAGCCCTCGAAGCGCATGCCCAGCACCAGGTTCTCCTGTATGAAGGGCAGGTAAGAGAGCCACTGGGTATAGCGCCAGCTGCCCGTGCCCTGCTTGTCGAAGTTCTCAATGTCCTCAAAGTTCGCCATGATCTTATCGATGATCTCCGGGTGCATCGAAAACAGGAAGGCACTGCTGGAGATGGCGGCAATCAGTAGGATGGTGACGATCGGTAGGATCTTCCCGACGGTGATCGGGGTACTGGTCTTAAACCTGAAGAGCAGGTAGTAGACCACCAGTACAATGGCCGTGGAAACCCAAACCGTGCGGTGCTGAAAGAAGAAGATCGACAGCAACACAAAAAAGGCCATGAGCAGGCTGGAGATCTTCGCCCGGAAAAAGTACTGGGTCAGGAAGTACAGGAACGGGATGATGAGCATGTACACCGATGTGGAGTGCACACCCCGCTCGTGCTGGGTAAAAGAGGAAATACTCAGCGCATGCGGGTTCACGAGGAGCACATTCAGCCAGAACCCGATCAGGATAAAGTAGACTATGTGAGAGAACCTGAGGTAGTAGTTTCCCTTGTAGAAGGTATAGACAAAGAAGGAGAAGTAAAAAATGAGCACCTTCAGGAACACATGCGGGTACACAAAGGGGGTGCCGTACTTATAGTACGACTCGTAGGCCAGGGCAAGGATGTAGCAGGTAGAGAGAAAGAAAGCAAAGCGCATGGGCTTGGACATGCGCTGAAAGTACACGGCACTGTACAGGAACGATAACCCCGCCAGTCCTTTTGCCAGCATGCCCAGGATGGCCCCCTGCTTATCCAGGTTATGCGGGGCGGCAAGCTCCATAAACATGTTGTCGAGTAGGAAGATGGAGGCCAGCGGTATGGCAAAAAGAAAGGTATAGTTGAGTTTCATGTGTTAAAGTGGCGTTTTCTAGGCGCTGAGGCGGCTGTCTGCCGCAGGCACGGCGTAGGCCGCTTTCTCTTTTTCCGGCACAAGCTTTCGACCGAGTATCTCGCTGTAATACGCCAGGTGCTTGTTTACGATGACTTCTTCTGAAAAATTAGCCTGCACGTACCGTTTGGCATCGCGCACGGTTGTCTCCCGGAAAGCCTGATCCTTCAAGAGCTTCGTAACGGCAGAGGCCATTTCATCGGGAGAGTATATGTTACAGAGTGTGCCTGCTTTGCCGTAATTGAGCAGGTGCGGGATAAAGCCGCTCCTGTGGCCGCCCACCACGGCCGTACCAGACACCATCGCTTCCAGCACCGCCATCCCGAACGATTCCTCCATGGAGGGGTGTAGAAGCACCTTAGCCCCCGCCAACTGCCGTACCACCTCCTCAAATGGCTGCGGACCCAGAAACACGACGCCCGTGTCCAGGTGGTGCTGCCTGGCGTACTGGTGGGCCGGCCCGTTCTCCTCCATGTCCACGCCCACCAGGTGGTACTTCAGGTCGGGGAACCGCTCCCGTACCTTGGCAAAGGCATGCAG
>JAJLKL010000058.1:0-18902 GCA_033838975.1 Hymenobacteraceae bacterium
ACGTGGATCTCGTTGAGGAACAGGTTCCGGATCTTGAAGATGTACGGCACCTCCGGCCCCAGCACCTGCTGCTTGCCCAGGCGGTCCGTCAGGTCCTTGGCCAGTACGATGGCTGCGTTCTCCGACACTTTCTCCTCGGCATGCTTCACCGTGACCCGGATCATGCGCACGAAAGGCGGATAGCCAAAGCGCATCCGCTCCTCGATCTCATGCTCATACAGGCTCTGGTAGTCGTTGCTGTATACTTTCCGGAAGATGGGCTGCAGGGGATCCCGTGTTTGGATGATCACGCTGCCGGGCTTGCCTTTACGGCCGGCACGCCCGCTTACCTGCACAAACAATTGGTAGGCCCGCTCATGCGCCCTGAAATCCGGGAAGTTAATGATCGTATCAGCGTTCAGGATGCCCACCAGGCTCACGTTCTCAAAGTCAAGGCCTTTGGTGACCATCTGGGTGCCCACCAGCACGTTTGTCCTGCCGGTCTCAAAGTCCGCGATGATCTGCTGATAGCTGTTCTTCTTCTTGGTCGTGTCCAGGTCCATGCGCTGTACCTCGGCGCTGGGCAGCATTAGCTTCAGCTCATCCTCCACCTTCTCCGTGCCAAAGCCCATGCTCTTTAGGGTGGTGGCGCCGCAGGCAGGGCAATCGTGCGGCATGCGCTCGTGATAGCCACAGTAGTGGCAGCGCAGTTCGCTGTTGTACTTGTGGTAGGAGAGACTCACCGCGCAGAATTTGCACTTAGGAATCCAGGAGCACTCATCGCAGCTGATAAAGGGGGCGTAGCCACGGCGGTTCTGGAACAGGATGACCTGCTCCTGTCGCTTCAGGCGCTCCTCGATCTCCGTGAGCAGCTTGGCCGAGAAATGGCTGTGCATGTTCTTCCGCTGCTGCTCCTTTCGGGTATCCACCAGCTCAATGTCCGGCAGCTGCGCCTCTCCGAAGCGCTTGGTCATGCTTACCAGGCCCCAACGGCCTGTCTGGCAGTTGTAGTAGCTCTCAATGGAAGGCGTAGCAGAGCCCATCAGCGTCTTGGCCCCTTGCAGGTGGGCCATCATCAGGCCCGTTTCGCGGGCACTGTACCTAGGGGCCGGATCATACTGTTTATAGCTTGCTTCGTGCTCCTCATCGATAATAACCAGCGACAGATCGTGGAAGGGCAGGAAGACAGAGGAGCGTACGCCCACCACCACCTGAAAGCGGCCGGAGAGGATTCCCTGCCATACCTCAGCCCGCTCGTTGTCGGAGAATTTGGAGTGGTACACACCCAGCTTCTCGCCAAAGACCTTCATCAGGCGCGTGACGATCTGGGCTGTCAGGGCAATTTCGGGAAGCAGGTACAGCACCTGGCCACCGCCCTCCAGAGCGTGCTTGATCAGGTCGATGTATACCTCCGTTTTCCCGCTGCCCGTTACACCATGCAGCAATACGGTGTCTTTCTCCTTAAAAAGGCCCAGAATCTCGTCTTTTGCCTGCAACTGGTGCTCCGACAGCGCCATCGGCAGTTGCTGGGGCTCATGCTCCATCGGGAAGCGCGACACAATCTGGTCGAACTGCTCCAGCACCCCCTTTTTGATGAGCGTGTTGATGGACGAGGCCGACAGGTGCGGGTTGTTCGTCAATACGCTCTTCTCCATCCCTTTGTAGTTCAGATGGATGTCCTGGTGCACCGGTACCTGTTGCAGGTAGTTCAGCAGCACGTCCAGCTGCTTGGGCTGTGGGGTCAGCTGGTTAAACAGCTCCTCCAGCATCCCCTCTTCCTGCACAAAGTGCTCCGACAGGCGCACCTTCTTTACCACTTTGGGAGAGAACTTATCGCTTACCTGTTCAAAAATGATGATGGCCTCTTTCTGGATAAGAGACTTGATGTACTTATGGTAGCTTTTGAGCTGCAGCAGGTTGCCTACCTCTGTGAAAGTCAGGGCCTGGTTGCTCTGCAGCGCAAAGATGATCTTTTCCTCCTGCGGGCCCAGGATCAGCTCGTCCTCCTCAGGGTTGTACTGCGGATGGAGCTGTATGCGCGACTCACTGCTCAGTTTCAGGGCAGAGGGCAGGGCAGCGTTGATCACCTCGCCCAGCGTACACATGTAATAATCGGCAATCCACTTGAACAGTTTTAGCTGCGGCGCCGTGATGATGGGCTTGTCATCCAGCACATCCAGGATGTACTTGGCCTGGTAATCGGCAGGGGCATTCTCATGAATCTCGGCCACAATGCAGCTGAGCACCTTTTTGGCTCCAAACTGTACGATTACCCGCGCCCCCACCAGCACCTCATCGTTCATGTCGAACGGGATGCGGTACGTGTACAGCTTCGGCAACGGCAGTGGCAGGATCACATCCGCAAATAAGGTGACGCGTTCCACAGCCGGTTCCGGCGGATAATTGAAGTTTAAAAGCTCTGACAAGGGTGAGTGTATAAATGCCTGCTGCAAAGGTCGTAAAAAAGGACTAATAGTTAAATTTCTGCAAGCCGATTGTTGTCGCTTCTCTTGCTGGGCGATAAGATGGTCACAAACACACGGCCCTGTGCATGTGGGGGTTAGGGGCTTGAGAAAGTTTGGCCTTTCTCTTTGCTAATTGCTAAAAATCAAGCATAATTACTGAACCGTTCCGTGGTACAGTTAACTCCTGCTCCTGATGCAAACTGCTACAGCATTTGACCCACTGAGGCCGCTGCTCTTCAGCATCGCCTATAAAATGACCGGCTCACTGGATGACAGCGAGGACATCCTGCAGGATGTGCTGGAGAAGTGGCTTCAGGTAAGGACGGCAGTGGACAATGAGAAGGCCTACTTGGCAAAAGCCGTTGCCAACACGGCCATCAACTACCTGAAGAAAAGGAAGCAGGAGCAGGAAGCCTATTTTGGCCTGTGGTTGCCGGAGCCAGTGTCGGCGGAGGAGACAGGGGGTGAGGAGCAGGGGGACGAGGAGCTTCGGTACGGCTTCTTTCTGCTACTGGAGAAGCTGTCGCCGCTGGAGCGGGCCATTTACCTGCTCCGTGAGAGCTTTGCCCTGCCGTATAGCGAACTGGCAGCTAACTTTGAGCTGAGGGAAGATTACTGCCGGCAACTGTACCACCGGGCCAAGGAGCACCTGCAGGCCCGCAGGCGCTTTAAAGTGGAGGCGGAGCAGCAAGAGAAAGTACTGGCTCTCTTCGAAGCGGCCTGCCGTTCAGGGGATCTTTCCCTGCTCATCGAGCAGTTGAAGGAGGATGTCGTACTCTACTCGGATGGCGGAGGCAAGGTGCCAGCAGCCGTGAACAACATTCACGGCAAAGACAGCGCCTCCAAATTCCTGAAAGGTATCTACAGTAAGAACGGTGTCAGAGGGGTTTTCCGCTTTCTGTACCTGAACAGTTCCCCGGCTGCCATTGTGTTCCTGAATGGGGTGCCGGATACCATCGCCGTGCTGGAGATGGGTGAGACGGGTATCAGCGAGATGTACTTTGTCCGGAACCCGGAGAAGATCCGGCATCTGCAAAAATTTCTCTGATTTCCAGGTATAGTCTGTCACAACACAGGGAGAGCTTTGTCATAAGGGTAAAAAAACACAAGCCTTATGAAAAAAGCTACCATCCTTGTGACCGTTGCCCGTGTCTTACTTGGGGCCATCTTCACTTTTGCAGGGCTGAACGGCCTCATCCTGCTCCTGGGTATAGCGCCTGTGGGCACCACGTCGCTGCATGTGCCCTTGATGCAGGTGCTGGTGAGCACGCCCTTTGTGTTCATCCCGCTGAAAATGCTGGAGCTGCTGGCGGGTATGCTGCTGCTGGCAAACCGCTTTGTGCCAATGGCTTTGCTGGCTCTGGTACCGGTTGGGGTAAATATCTTCCTGTTCCACCTGTTTGCGGACCAGGCGCTTCTTATCAACGGTATTGTGGTGCTACTACTCCTGGGGGTGCTGCTGTACCACTACAGAAGCTGCTATGCCGGTTTACTGATCAGCAAGCTATAAATGCCTTTGTACCCTCTGTGCTGCAGGGGCCGGTCTTACAGGCTGGGGAACTTAGTGCTTTGCTGCTTGCCTTGTAGCTGCTCCAAGGCCTCGGCGGCTGTCTGCACGGGCAGCTGGCAGGTCTTGTTGTAGCAAACGTAAATCGTGGTTTTCCCCTGAATGGCCACTTTGTCCTGTAGGAGCGCCAGTTTGCTGGTGCCGTTACCTTTGCCCAGCAGGATGGCGTTGGGCAGGTAAAAGGCACTCAGCTCGGAGCGCATCTCCGGGGCCTGTGGTCCTGCAATGGCCACCTCTGCGGTTGGTACCAGCTTATGGTAGTACAGTGTTGCCCAATTGCTCAGGTGCGAAGGCTCCTTGATCACCAGCTCCCTTACCTTGCCCAGCATTTCGTCTGACAGGGCGGTGTAGCGCTCATCATCGTAGTACAGGCCCAGAAAGTGCAGGTTGGTGGCCATCACGGAGTTTGAGGACGGTACCACATTGTCAAAGAGCTCCTTTTTACGCGCGATCAGTTTTTCGGCGCTTTTGTCGGTAAAGAAGAACATGCCCTCAGCCTCATCAAAGAAGTGCTGCAGGGTATACGCTGTCAGTTGCCTGGACTCTTCCAGCCACTTCTCGTCAAAGGTGACCTCGTAAAGCCTGGTCAGGGCCCGGATGAGGAGGGCGTAATCCTCCAGGAAACCGTTGATGGTAGCCTTGCCTTTTTTATAGTTGTGGTAGAGTTTCTCCCCTTTTTTCAGATGGCCCAGGATAAAGTCCGCGTTGCGGAGCGCGAGCCGCAGGAAGTGCTTGTTGCCAAACACGTAGTAGGCATCGGAAAGCCCTTTCAGCATCAGCGCGTTCCAGGAGGTCAGGATCTTGTCGTCCAGCCCCGGCCTTACCCGTCCGCCTCTGACTTCGAGCAGCTTTTCTTTCCAGTTCTGCACCATGTCCAGCAGCACGTCCAGCTCCAGTTCGTTTTCCTTCGTAAACCTTTCGTCTGAGATGCGGCGGTGCAGGATGTTGCGGCCATGCTCGAAGTTACCAGCTGCTGTGGCATGGTAGTACTTGGAGAAGAGTGGCTCTTCGCTGCCGAAGATCTTGTACAGCTCATCCTTTGTGAAGGTGTAGAACTTTCCTTCCTCCCCTTCACTGTCGGCATCCAGGGAAGAGTAAAAGCCGCCTTCCTCGCTCATCAGCTCCCGTTCCACAAACGCGATGGTCTCATATACCACGTCATGGTACAGTGTTTCACGTGTAGCCTGGTACGCCTCCGCATACAGGCTCACCAGCTGCCCGTTGTCATAGAGCATCTTCTCAAAGTGCGGTACGAGCCACTCCGCATCCACTGCATACCGGGCAAAGCCGCCCCCAATCTGATCGTACAGGCCGCCGTAGGCCATTTCCCGTAGGGTAAGGTGCAGGTGGTGCAGGGCAGCTTCATCGCCTGTGTGGGCGTGGTAGCGCAGCAGGAAGAGGTAATTCGTGGGCATTGGGAACTTTGGGGCAGGGGAGAGGCCGCCGTGTTGTCTGTCAAAGCGGGTGCTCAGGTTGTGGAACATCAGCTTAAAATCCTTCTCAGAGAGCTCCGTTTTAGGGCCTTGCAGGCCATACTTCTCCAGTTCACTGCGGTTCAGGTGCGTTACGAACTGCCCTGCCGTCTCGTTCAGCTCTTCTCTGTTCTTTTGGTAGGCGTTGGCAACGTTCTGGAGCAGAGTTACCCACTGCTGCGGCGGGAAATAGGTGCCGCCGTAAAAAGGTTGCGCATCTGCGTTCAGGAAGATGTTAAGCGGCCAGCCTCCCTGCACGCCCATGGCCTGCAGCGCCTCCATGTACACCGCATCCACGTCGGGGCGTTCCTCCCGGTCCACTTTGATGCACACAAAGTGCTTGTTCATCACCTGCGCGATCTTTTCGTGCTCAAACGACTGATGCTCCATCACGTGGCACCAATGGCAGGCGGCATAGCCAATGCTCACCAGGATGGGCTTATCCTCCTGCTTTGCCCGCTGCAGCGCCTCTTCTCCCCAAGGGTACCAGTCTACCGGGTTGTAGGCGTGCTGGAGCAGGTAGGGGCTCGTCTCATGGATTAGTCTGTTTGCTTTCTTCTTCTTTGCCATAGTTCGTAGCGCTACTGGTTTCGGGGTGCGGTAAAGTATACCTACGGACAAGGCGGCCAAAAGTATGCTGCCAGCAGGATAGCCAGGAAGCACTATATAGCACTAATTAGCTGGCTAACTGGCTTTGGAGTTGCTGTGCCTCAGCGCTGATGTCGATCCCGTACGTGTGCCCGAGTTGCTGCAGCTGCTCCAGGGTTACCCTCAGAAAGTGCTGGTGCGCCTCTGAGGCAGGGTGAAAGGCCTTGTGTGACAAGGACCGCTGCATTTTACCCCAGTCCGTCAGGAACTGTCGGAAAGGTTGTGCAAAATAGGCTTCAACAAACTTTTGCCAGATGTAGTCCTCGGCCAACTCTGTGGGGTGGATCATGTCGCGCTTGTAAAAGCGGTAGTCGCGCAGGTCGTCCATCATGATCTCATACGCCGGGAAGTATAGCATATCTTCGTGCGCCTCTGTGAGCTGATGACACAAGACCCGTAGGGTAGACTTGCTCACGCTGTTCATCGGGATAGTTTCTTTGATATGCCGTACCGGGCTAACCGTTAGCAGCAGCTTCAGGCTTGGGTTCATGCCTTTGATCAAGGTATAGGCCTCTCTCAGGGAAGGCAGCATCTCCTCTGTTTGCAGCAGCACGCGCTGAAAATGACTGGCCGGAAGCTTGTGGCAGTTGGCCACTACTTTGCCTGATGGAGCGAGCTTGTATGCCACGGCTGTTCCCAGTGTCAGGACAAGCAGGGAAGCGTCTTGCAAGTGCTCCCTTGTCTGCTGTAGCCGCTCCTGAATTGTCCGGGTCAGCTGGTCCTTGTCGGGTGAGGAGAGGGAGGAATGCAGGTCGTAGGCATACCAGATGCCATTGTGCTGTACCAGGTGGCTTTCAAAATCATAGGGTTTGCCTGCAACAGCCTGCAGTAAGAGACTCACTGAAACGGGGTTGAAGATCGTGCCGAACGGATTCACCAACGCTTCAGCCTTATTTTGCAGGAGCCTGTTGCCCATTACCTCGGCAAAGCAGGAGCCAATGGTTACGATCTTGTCGCGGTGTGTGAGGTTTAGACCGGAATGGGGTACCTGTACTTCTGTTCGGAACATCATGATGCGGGCTACGCTTTGTTAATACGGGTAATATACAAAAAAAGCGTCCTGCTTTTGAGGGCAGGACGCTTGTAAAGTAGTAGTCTTCTTCAGGTATGCTTATTCAGCAACTACGTTGAAGTTGATTTGGTGCTTCACTTCTTTGTGCAGGTTCAGCGTAGCCGTGTACTCGCCAGCCGTTTTCACGTCCTGGTCGAAAGAAATACGCTTACGGTCTACATCATATCCTTTGGCCTTCAGGGCCTCAGAAAGCTGAAGGGTCGTTACAGAACCGAAGATTTTGCCAGTCTCACCAACTTTAGCCGGGATCTCAAGGGTGATACCGCCGATGTTGTTGGCTAACTCCTGCGCATCATTCTTAACCTTCTCAGCTTTGTGAGCAGCCTGGCGGATGTTCTCCGCTACAACTTTTCTGCTAGACTTGTCAGCGATAACCGCCAGCCCCTGAGGGATCAGGTAGTTTCGGCCGTATCCTGGTTTAACCTGTACAATATCGTTCTTGTAACCTAGGCCTTTAACGTCATCTTTAAGTATTACTTCCATCGTTTGCCCTCCTTATTTTAAAGAATCTGTTACATAAGGTAAAATAGCAAGGTGTCTTGCTCTGGCAACAGCCTGAGATACTTTGCGCTGGAATTTCAGGCTAGTACCTGTAAGTCTTCTAGGAAGGATCTTACCCTGCTCGTTCACAAACTTAAGCAGGAAGTTACCATCTTTGTAGTCGATATACTTGATACCGCTTTTCTTGAAACGGCAGTATTTCTGACGGTTTTCTTGTTTGTGTACTCTTTCGTTAACTAAGCTCATTATCCTTTAACCTCCTCTTTTTTAGCTTGTGATTTGAACTCTCCTTTTCTTCTGCGCTCGTTGTAAGCCACAGCGTGCTTATCAAGGGCAGTAGTCAGGAAGCGAACAACTTTCTCATCACGGCGGTAAGCCAGCTCAAGGGCGTCAACCACAGTAGTTGGAGCCTTGAACTCGATCAGGTGATAGAAACCTGTAGACTTCTTCTGGATTGGGTAAGCCAGTTTGCGAAGACCCCAGTTCTCTTCGTGGATAATGTCGGCGCCATTTTCCTTAAGCACCTGTCTGAACTTCTCGACCGTTTCTTGCATCTGAGTCTCGTTGAGCAACGGAGTCAGAATGAAGACCGTTTCGTAATTTCTCAATTCCATTCGGTTCGAATTATATGTTTTTATTTTAGCGTGCAAAGGTATTTCTAAAATTTATCTAAAGCAAGCGTGCTTCCTGAAAATGAGTGAACAATAAAAGGAGGCAAGGCAATGGGGGAGGGAAGGAGATAACGTAGTGCTACACCTATATATTATAAGGTGTATGATGGGGCACAGAAAAGAGCGCCGCTCGGACTACCTGAACCGGGCCTGGGAAGGCGTGTAAAATGGTCAGGTAACACAACAAACACAAACAAATACAGGAGTCAGAAGTTGATAAAGAAGCAAGGAATAATTGTAACAAATTGCAGGGGGAGGAGCTGCTCAAAATGGCTCTTTTATTTAGAATGATTTTAAATAAAAGGCCTCAAATTGCATCAGAATGAGGATTTTGTGTGCGAGTGGGCGCAATCTACCCTGTGGGCTCTACTACCTCCAAATAATAAACTTATTCTGTTTGATTAATGGAATTCGCATAGTAGATTTGTGCCCGTAAAGTAATTTCACCATATACTAAACACAAGTGATCTTGGCTATGATTAGCTGTATACTTAAAACTCAACAAAAAGTTTTCTTTGCACTCCTGTTTGCCCTGACGGTCTCTTTTGGTGCATTTGCACAAGAGCAAGCCAGTGAGCAGGCGGACGTAGCAGCGAAAGGAGTAGAGCCTGGTGCAACTGAAGGCGCTACTGTAGGAGGGGACGTGGATCCTGCTGTAATTGACGCAGGGGCAGCCTTATTCAAAAACAATTGCGTGGTTTGCCACTCTGCAGGTAGCGAGGTGATCGTTGGTCCTGGCCTGAAAGGTATCACGGATCGTCGCAGTGAGTCATGGTTGATCAAGTGGATCAAAAACTCGCAGGCGCTGATCCAGGCGGGTGACCCGGATGCGGTTGCTGTTTATAACGAATACAACAAGCAGGCGATGCCTTCTTTTGCCTTTTCTGATGATGAGGTAAGGTCGATCCTGGCATACATCGATTCTCAGGCAGACGTAGCGGCTGCAGTGCCAACAACCGTTGGCGGTGTGCCAGGCGCTGAGGCCGGTGGTCAGGTAGGTACAGAGGCTATAGGTGCTGTCGGAAACTACCTGGATATCATCCTGGTGGTGCTGATCCTTGTGCTGATCGTGTTGGTGGTTACCTTATTGTTGATCACTTCGCTTTTGAAAAACTACCTGAATAAGAATCGTCAGTTGGACGAGTATGATAATGAGGTGGTTAACCAGCGTTTTGATTTCTCAAAGATATATAAGTCTAAAGCTGTTCGCACGCTTGTGGTGCTGATCTTCGTGGTGGTGCTGCTGGATCTGACAATTGATAGTGTGATGGGTATCGGTATCCAGCAGGGGTATGCCCCAAAGCAGCCGATCGCCTTCTCGCACAAACTGCATGCCGGAGAGCACCAGATCGACTGTAACTACTGCCACACGACAGTATATAAAGGAAAGAGCGCAAGCATTCCGTCTGCAAATATCTGTATGAACTGCCATAGCCAGATCAAGAAGGAGTCTCCAGAGATTCAGAAGATCTACAGAGCGATCGAGCGCGGCAGGCCAATTGAGTGGGTTCGAATCCACAACCTTCCAGACCTGGCTTATTTTAACCACTCTCAGCATACGCAGGTGGGTGGCGTAGAGTGCCAGACCTGCCACGGACCAATCCAGGAGATGGACGTGGTGTATCAGTACTCTCCGCTTACAATGGGCTGGTGTATCGACTGCCACCGTGAGACTCCTCTGAACACAGAAGGAAACGAGTACTACGATAACCTGGTGGAGCTTCACGAGCAGACCTCTAAAGGTGCCTTCACGGTATCTTCCAATGGTGGTACAGAGTGTTCTAAGTGTCACTATTAATCATTATCTATTTCAATTAAGTATTCGAGTTTTCTAGATATAATATGCAAGACAGAATAAAATACTGGAAAGGAATTGAGGAGTTGGAAAACACTCCGGAGTTCGAAAAGAATGCTCATAATGAGTTTCCAGAATTCCTGCCGGTGAATGAAGCCAGTGGAGAAGGTTCTTCTTCGAGTGGAAAGACTCACCGAAGAGACTTTCTGAAACTGCTGGGTTTCAGTGTGGCTGCAGTATCGCTGGCGTCGTGCGAGGCGCCGGTAAGAAAGGCAATCCCTTACCTGAACAAGCCAGTGGACGTAGAGCCAGGTGTGGCCAACTGGTATGCCTCTACCTATTACCTGAACGGTGACTATAACAGCATTCTGGTAAAGACACGTGAAGGTCGTCCGATCAAAATTGAGCCGAACCCAAGCTCTTCGCTTACGCCGCTCGGTACAAGCCCAAGAGCACAGGCTTCCGTGCTTAACCTTTACGACAACAATCGCCTTCGCTTCCCTATGATCAAGGGTAAGGAAGCGAAGTGGGAAGACGTGGACAAGCAAATAGCGTCTCGCCTGGCCAATGTAAGCGGCAAGGTGGCCTTCGTTTCTTCTACCATCATAAGCCCCTCTACAAAGCAGCTGATCAACGAGTTCGGCTCACGCTTTGGCAACTTTGAGCACGTAACGTACGATGCTAACTCTGCTTCAGCTCTTTTGAGCGCGAACGGTGGTGTGATTCCAGGGTACGACTTCAGCAAGGCTAACACCATTGTTAGTATAAACGCTGACTTCCTGGGTACCTGGGTAGCTCCGATCCCGTTTGCGAAGCAGTATATTCAGACAAGAAAAGTTAACCCGGATAATCCGGCAATGTCGCGTCACTACCAGTTCGAGACGATTTACTCGCTTACTGGTGCCAACGCTGATATTCGTGTGCCGATCAAGCCTTCAGAGGAGGCTGCGGTCGTGACAGCAATTTATAACGCCATCACAGGCCAGGGATCTGCGACAGCGAATGCAGGGGATGCCAAAGTGCTGGCAGCCGCTATCAAAGACCTGCAGGCAAACAGAGGCAGAGCGCTGGTTGTATCCGGCTCAAATGATCCGGGCGTACAGTCAATGGTGACGGCTATCAACCGCGCACTGGGCGCTGAGGGCGCTACCATCGATACCGCTTCCCCTTACTTCGTGAAGCAGGGTAACGACGCGCAGATGATCCGCCTGATCAACGAAATGAACGCAGGTACGGTAGGAGCAGTATTCTTCTACAACGCAAACCCTGCCTACGATCACCCGCTAGCGGAGAGAGTAGCTGCAGGCCTGCAGAAAGTAGGGCTGAAGGTGTCCTTCGCTGACAGGGTGGACGAGACCACCGCTTTGGTGGACTTTGCTACTCCTGACCATAACTACCTGGAGTCTTGGAACGATTTTGAGCCGAAGAGAGGCTTCATCAGCTTATCTCAGCCAGTAATCAGCCCAATCTTCCTGACGCGTCAGATGCAGGACAGCTTGCTGACCTGGAGCGGAAGCAACACGAACTACTATGAGTACATCCGCAACAACTGGAGAAAAGTAGCCACTGGCGACTTTAATACTTTCTGGGAGCAGGCGGTACACGACGGGGTGCTACAGAATGGCACCAGCATGCTGAGTGTTAATACAAATGTAACGGCAGCAGCTCCTGTTGCAAGAGGCACGAAGCCAGCTGGCATCGAGGCTGTGGTGTATGAAAAAGTGGGTATCGGTACAGGCGCTGAGTCTAACAACCCTTACCTGCAGGAGCTTCCGGACCCTATTTCTAAAGCTACCTGGGGTAACTACGTAGCTATGCCAAGGACAATGGCAGAGGAAATGGGTGTGGTACAGGGAGACGTGATCGCGGTTACGATGGCGAACGGCCAGAAAATCGAGATCCCTGCTTTGATCCAGCCAGGACAGGCAAACGGTACTGTTTCCATTGCCATGGGATACGGCCGCAACCTGGAGTCTATGCCGGTAGCCAAAGACCTGGGAGCTAACGCCTACCCGATCGCGACAGTAGTAGACAACGTGGTGTACTACAGCGGAGCGGTAAAACTGGAAAAAACAAATGCAACTTCTCCTATTGCGCAAACACAGACGCACCATACGATCATGGACCGTCTGGTAGTGCAGGAGAATACGCTAGCTAAGTATAAGGAGAACCCGAAGGAGGTAACCGAGTACATCCGTATCGCTACTCACGAGGGCCCTGCCAAGCCGGCTACCATCTCTCTGTGGGATGATTACGAGTACAAGAACCACCACTGGGGTATGGTGATCGACCTTAACTCCTGTATTGGTTGCGGTGCCTGTACCGTAAGCTGTAACATTGAGAACAACATTCCGGTGGTAGGAAAGGCTGAGGTGCTGAACCGTCGTGAAATGCACTGGATGCGTATCGACAGGTACTACAGCGCAGTGGAGCACGAGGAGAAAGACTACGCTACCATGGAGCACCCTGCAGATAACCCTTCTGTAGTGTTCCAGCCAATGCTTTGCCAGCACTGCAACCACGCTCCATGTGAGACGGTGTGTCCGGTGGCTGCCACCATGCACAGCTCAGAAGGTATCAACCAGATGGTTTACAACCGTTGCGTTGGTACACGTTACTGCGCTAACAACTGCCCTTACAAAGTGCGTCGCTTCAACTGGTTTGCCTATGCGAACAACGAGAAGTTTGACTTCAACTATGCCATGAACAATGACCTTGGTAAGATGGTGTTGAACCCGGACGTAACTGTACGTGGCAGAGGTGTGATGGAAAAATGCTCTTTCTGTGTGCAGCGTGTACAGTTAGGTAAACTGGAAGCGAAGCGTGAGAACAGAAGACCGAAAGACGGTGAAATCGTCACTGCCTGTGCGCAGTCTTGCCCTACAGAGGCGATTCTTTTCGGTGATATGAAGGATCCAGAGAGCCGTATCTCACAAGTTCTTGCCCGTCAGCAAGGTGAGCGTGCTTTCCACGTGTTGGAAGAGCTTAATGTGCAGCCAAACGTAACGTACCTGACAAAAATTAGAAACTTAGCTTAAAATAAAATTTCGAGAGCGTTATGCAGCATGTATCTCCGATAAGAGAGCCTCTTGTAACGGGGGGTAAAACATACCACGACATCACTGAAGATGTCTGCAGACAGGTGGAAGCCAAGCCCAACGCACGTTGGGCCGCGGCCCTTGCTGTAGCGTTGGTAGGCTTAGCTATATTTATCTACTCTTGCTACCGCACCTTATGGTACGGTATCGGCGAGTGGGGTCTGAACAAAACAGTAGGTTGGGCATGGGACATCACCAACTTCGTGTGGTGGGTAGGTATCGGTCACGCCGGTACACTGATCTCGGCGATCCTCCTGCTTTTCCGTCAGAAGTGGAGAACTTCCATTAACCGTGCAGCGGAAGCGATGACGATCTTCGCCGTAATTTGTGCGGCCATGTTCCCGGTTCTGCACATGGGCCGGCCCTGGCTGGCATACTGGGTACTTCCACTGCCAAACACATTCGGCTCACTTTGGGTTAACTTTAACTCGCCGCTTCTTTGGGACGTTTTCGCGATCTCGACTTACTTCTCGGTGTCGCTGGTATTCTGGTACATCGGTCTGATTCCTGACTTTGCCACCATCCGTGACAGAGCAACAGGCCCGATCGCCAGAAGAGCATATGCCCTGCTGTCGTTTGGCTGGACGGGTTCTGCCAAAGCCTGGTCTCGTTACGAAACTGTTTCTTTGATTCTTGCGGGTCTTGCTACGCCACTGGTACTTTCCGTACACACGATCGTATCTTTTGACTTTGCAACGTCTGTGATCCCGGGATGGCACACCACCATCTTCCCTCCATACTTCGTGGCCGGTGCGATCTTCTCAGGTTTTGCCATGGTGTTGACCCTGATGATCATTACGCGCAAGGTGTTCCACCTGGAGCACTACATCACACTGGAGCACGTGGAGTCGATGAACAAGGTAATCATCCTGACAGGCTCTATTGTAGGTATCGCCTATACAACGGAGTTCTTCATCGCCTGGTACTCAGGTGTGGAGTATGAGCAGTACGCTTTCATTAACCGTGCCTTTGGTCCTTACTGGTGGGCTTACTGGTCGATGATGACCTGTAACGTGATTACGCCTCAGCTTTTCTGGTTCAGAAAGATCAGAAGAAGCCTGACAGCAACCTTCATCATCTCCATCTTTGTGAACATTGGTATGTGGTTCGAGCGATTTGTGATCATCGTAACCTCGCTGCACAGAGACTACCTGCCTTCTTCCTGGGCGATGTTCTCTCCAACCAGCATCGATATCGGGGTATACGTTGGTACGATCGGTCTATTCTTCACACTGTTCCTGCTGTTTGCGAAATTCTTCCCGGTTGTGAACATGGCGGAGGTGAAGTCAATCCTGAAGTCTTCTTCAGGCGTAAAGCACCCGCACCACACGAAAGCTGCTACTATGCACGCTACTGAAAAGGAATTGAACACCACTAATACACATCACAGACATGAATAAGAAGTTTGTTCTAGGTATTTATGATGATGAAGATGTGCTGCTGACAGCCATCGAGAACATCCGCGCTGCCGGTACAAAAATATATGACGTATTTTCTCCATATCCTGTACACGGCATAGATGATGTATTAGGGATCAAGCGCTCAAGACTGCCTATCGTGGCGTTTTTCTGCGGTCTGTTCGGAACATCATTCGCCCTTTGGATGCAGATCTGGATGCTGGGCTTTGACTGGCCGATGATCATTGGTGGTAAGCCGCACATTGCCCTGCCGTCTTTCATCCCGGTGACTTTCGAATTAACGGTGCTTTGCGCTGCGTTCGGTATGGTGATCACTTTCTTCATTGTAAGCAGACTAAAGCCATCCCTGCGCGTGAACGTGTTCGACAAGCGCTCTACAGACGATAAGTTTGTGATGGCGATCGAAGTGAAGGAAGGTGTAACAGATATTTCGGCTCTTAATAACCTGCTTCGCTCGAACGGTGCAATAGAAGTTAAAGAGAAGGAGGTAGTAAAATAATGAAAAAGTTTTCTAATCTAGGTTTAAAAGCCTCTGCTATACTTTTCTCTTCTGCGGTGATGTTTGCCTGCAGCAACGAGCAAGACCCGGGACTGGAGTACGCTCCTGATATGTACCACTCAGTTCCCCTTGACCCTTATTCTCAAATTAAGGAGAACAAGTACAACCCGGGCGGTATGAACATGCGTGAGCCTGCGAAGGGCACGGTAGCAAGAGGAAAGCAAGGATACAACCTGTACCTGTCTACAGACACAGCTGAAGTGGCCGGTGTAGAACTGTCTAACCCTTTGGAGGTAAACAGCGCCAACCTTGCAGAAGGTAAAGTGCTTTACCTGCGATTCTGCTCTTCCTGCCACGGTACGGCAGGCGACGGACAGGGTTTGGTTGGGCAGAAGTTTAAAGGTGTACCTTCCTATACTGCAGGTCGTGTAGCTGAACTCCCTGCAGGTCATATCTACCATGTGATCACAAACGGTAGAGGACGCATGATGCCTCATGGCTCACAGGTGAACCCAACAGAGCGCTGGAAGATTGTCATGTATGTACAGCAGCTTCAGCAGGGAATAGTAGATGTACCTGTAGCACCAGGAACTCAGGTAGAAGATGAAGCTGGTGGTGAAACAATCACTGACAACCCGGTAACTGGAACCCCTAATAACTAAGTCTAAGGCATAATTTAAAAGGATAATGACAGAAGAAAGACTCATCATTTCCAGAAAAACGAATAACAAGTTTTTCTTAATGATAGCTGTAGGTGTAGTTTTACTTATAGCAGGTATCATATTTATGGCCGCGGGCGGGGGAGCTGAGCATCACGCAGAAGGTCATGGAGAGGCTGCTGCTGCCGGACACGAAGCAGCTAGCTGGACAAAGCGTTTATTTGTTAACCTTTGGTTGAATAACGTTTATTTTACAGGTATAGCCCTGATCGGTACTTTCTTTGTGGCGGTACAGTATGTGGCCTACGCAGGATGGTCAGTGTTGATCAAGCGTATACCTGAGGCGCTGAGCTATTACCTTCCGATAGGAGGTATTGTGATGCTGGTTGTGTTCCTTTTCGGTTCACATGATATTTTCCACTGGACTCACGAGTATCTTTACGATGTAAATGATCCTCGTTACGACCCGATCATTGCGGGTAAGTCAGGATATCTGAACACGGCGTTCTTCCTGATCAGAATGGTTGTGTTCTTCGCTCTGTGGATCGTTTTCTTTAACTGGTTGAGAAGATTGTCTATCAACGAGGATCTGCATGGAGGAACAGGCTACTACCACAAGAGTATTACTGTTTCTGCCATTTTCCTTGTGATCTTCGGCGTATCTTCATCTGTTTCAGCCTGGGACTGGGTGCTTTCGATTGACACCCACTGGTTCTCCACTATGTTTGGCTGGTATGTATTTGCAAGCTGGTTCGTTTCTGGCCTGGCTGCTACAACGCTCACAGTTATCATCCTGAAGCAGAACGGCTACCTGAAAATGGTGAATGCTAACCACCTGCATGACCTTGGAAAATTCGTTTTTGCCTTCTCTATTTTCTGGACGTACATCTGGTTCTCTCAGTTTGTGCTGATCTGGTACGCAAACATTCCTGAGGAATCTATCTATTTCCTGGAGCGCTTGAACGACCACTACTCTTGGATATTTTTTGTTAACCTGATAGTAAACTTTGCCTTCCCTTTCCTTGTTCTGATGACAAGAGATGCGAAGCGTCAAATGATCATGCTCAAGATCGTTACAATTGCTATCCTTGTTGGCCACTGGTTAGACTTTTATCTCATGATGATGCCAGGAACAATGCGCTCTGATGCAGGGTTTGGTTTCATTGAGTTCGGTACTGCCTTGATCTTCCTTGGAATCTTCTTGCTAACCTTTACGAAAGGCCTGACCAAGGCTTCTCTGGTACCAGTTAACCATCCGTTCCTGGAGGAGAGTGTTCATCATCATGTTTAGAGATTATACTAAAAGCGTTAAATAATGATTACGATCGCCATAGGTTTATCCGTTATTCTTTTACTAGTAGTTCTGTTCCTGCTTTTCAGAATCGGAACGCTGGCCTCTATCTTCAGGGGCTCTACACAGCGTGCAGTAGGTACGACAAAAACTAGTAACAAAGTAAACAGCACACTCTTCCTGTTATTCCTGATAATAGGAGGTGCTGCCTTCTTCTGGTCTTTTGCTGATGCATGGGATACCATGAACCAGCCACTGGCCTCTGTACATGGTGAGTGGACAGATAACCTGTTCTGGACAACCATGATCATCATCGGTGTCGTCTTTGTCATCACTCAGATCCTGCTGTTCATGTACTCTTACAAGTACCAGCATCAGGATGACAAGCGTGCCTACTACTATCCGCACAACAACAAACTGGAGATCGTTTGGACGATGATTCCTGCTGTTGTGATGGCCCTGCTTGTGTTCGGAGGCTGGAAAACCTGGACTAAAATCACCAGTGCTGCTCCTGAGGATGCCGTTGTGGTTGAGGTAATGGGAAAGCAGTTTAACTGGATGGTGCGCTACCCAGGTGCCGATGGTAAGTTAGGTGTTGCTAAGACGTCTTTGATTACCCCTCTGAATGAGTTCGGTGTTGACTTCACCGATGAAAATTCACTGGATGACTTCATGCCACGTGAAATCCACGTTCCGAAAGGGAAGCCAGTATTGTTGAAGATCAGGTCGAGGGATGTGATCCACAGTGTGTTCCTTCCTCACTTCCGCCTGAAGATGGATGCGGTACCTGGTATGCCAACTAAGTTTTGGTTCGTTCCTACCAAAACTACCTATGAAATGCAGAATGAAACGGGCAATCCGGATTTCAACTACGAGCTAGCTTGTACAGAAATCTGCGGTCGCGGTCACTTTGCAATGCGTTTTATCCTGGTGGTAGATGAGCCGGAAGATTACGAGGCATGGTTAGCGGAGCAAACACCTTTCGTGGAGCAGAATCCGGGTGTGTTAGCTGAAATCTCAACTGAGCCGAAGCAGAAGCTTGCTCAGACTGAAGCAATAGCTAAATAACTAAAACATAACTGTCGCAATTAAACATATTTGTTGATGTCTAGTACAGATATTTCTATCCATAAGGAGGTACATCATGCGCATGAAGAGCATGATCACCACCACGAGCAGAACTTCATTGAGAAGTATATCTTTAGCCAGGATCATAAGGTAATCGGAAAGCAGTTTCTATTTACCGGTATTGCCTGGGCTTTCATCGGTGGATTTCTTTCTATCCTTTTCCGTTTGCAGCTGGGCTGGCCAGAGGCTACCTTTACTTTCCTGGAGCCGATCCTGGGTGGATGGGTACAGAACGGGAAGCTGGACCCTGAGTTCTACCTGGCCCTGGTGACGATGCACGGTACCATCATGGTATTCTTCGTGCTGACAGCCGGACTGAGCGGTACCTTCTCCAACTTCCTGATCCCATTGCAGATCGGGGCCCGTGACATGGCCTCGGGCTTCATGAACATGCTTTCTTACTGGATCTTCTTCCTGTCAAGTGTTGTAATGTTCACCTCCCTGTTCATTGAGACTGGCCCTGCGGCCGGTGGCTGGACCGTTTACCCGCCGCTGAGCGCGCTGCCACAGGCCATTCAGGGTTCAGGTACAGGTATGACGCTTTGGCTGATCAGTATGGCGCTGTTTATCGTGTCCACGCTGCTGGGCGGTATCAACTACATCACAACGATCATCAACCTGAGAACGCAGGGCATGTCG
>JAJLKL010000059.1:0-5612 GCA_033838975.1 Hymenobacteraceae bacterium
CAGAAACTAACCGAACATATACATGAAGACCCGAAAGCTTCTTGCCCTGCTCCTGCTTATCAGCTTCCTGGCCGCCTGCACAGCTTCAAAGACAGAAGAGGCCAGCCTGCTCATCACCAATGCCCGTGTGGTGGATGTAGAGCAGGGAACGGTACAGCAAAACAGAACCCTTGTCATCAGAGACGGACAGATTGTGGAAGTGTCGGACGAAAGTGCGCTGCAGCGGTATAGGGCAGCCTCCACCGTGGATGCACAGGGCAAGTACATTATTCCGGGCCTGTGGGACAACCACATACACCTGCGCGGCGGAGAGGACCTGATAGCGGAAAATGAGAACCTGCTTCCGCTCTTTATCGCCCACGGCGTTACCACGGTGCGTGATGCCGGCGGCGACCTGTACCCTGCCATCCGGAAGTGGCAACAGCAGATCGAAACCGGGGAAATAACAGGTCCGCGCATCCTGACGGCCGGCCCTAAGCTGGATGGCCCGAACCCAACCTGGGAGGGCTCTATAGAAGTAGCCTCCGTAGCCCAGGTGCCCGCCGCCATGGACTCCCTGCAGCAACTGGGGGTAGACTTTGTGAAGATCTACGACAGCACCATATCCGGCGACGTGTTCCTGGCTATTGTGAAAGAGGCCGAGGCCAGGGGGATGCAGGTGTCGGGGCACATGCCTTTCACCATCACGCTGAGGGATGCCATGGACCTGGGCCTTGACGCCACCGAGCACTTGTACTACGCTTTTAAAGCCAGTTCTGCCAAAGAGGACAGTATCACACAGGCCATCCGGGCCAGCCAGCAGACCGACAAGCCGATCGGTTTTCACACTGCCCTGCGCATGCTCTACGATACCTATGCCCCTGCCGTGGCCCAGCAGACCTTTAACCGAATGGCGGAGACCAAAACAGCCGCCGTACCTACGCTGCACATCAGCCGGGTACTCAACAACCTGAAGTATGAAGACCACAGCCAGGACGCTTACCTGCCCTACATCGGGGAGGGTATCATCAAAACCTATGAACGCCGGATAAACAGTGCCAGGCGCAGTCCGGAAGAGTCGGTGCAGTTTATGCGCGACCTGAATGCCCGCTTCCACACCATGGTGCCCGCCATGCACAAGGCGGGAGTGACCATACTGGCCGGCTCTGACTGCGGCGCCTATAACTCGTATGTATACCCGGGCATCTCGCTGCACAAGGAGCTGGAGATGATGGTGGAAACCGGCCTTACCCCTGCCCAGGCCCTTAGAACCGCCACCATTAACGGCGCCCGGTTCATGAACCGGGATGAGCAGTACGGCACAGTGGCGCAGGGCAAAGCAGCCGACTTGGTCATGCTGAACGAGAACCCGCTGGAGGACATCAGCCATACCCAAGGCATACATGCCGTGGTGTATGGCGGCAAGGTCTATACCGCCGAGGAGCTGAAGCAGCTGATGGAAAATATCAGGAAATAGGTAGCCTCACCTGAATTAAAAGGTAACTTAAAGCCTGTGTACCTTCAAAACAAGAAAAGCAGCCTACTGGGGCTGCTTTTCTTGTTTCTGCCTGGTGTTAACCGTTATTTTTTGATGGCATTGAATACTAAATGAGTCAGGAACTCCTCCAGCTGCCCTTCGTTGCTGTCCTTTATATTGGTCAGAGAGGGCAAATGCTCTGCAAAGAACTTCTGGTAATGGGCGCCTTCCGCAATCGTAGACACCAGGGAAGCCGGGTATTCGTACGCAGGGTTCACCTCCAGTATGATATCGGCTATCCGCTTGCAAAGGCGCTTATAGCTTAGGAAGAACCCTTCCTTGTTGTTCTCGTCCACCTCCTTTGTCAGGTATGCCTTGGCCGACTCCGCCACGACGATGCGCTGCAAAGTCACCTCGTCGATATGGGCAAAATCCATGTCATACTCAATCTTACCCGACACGATCCGGATTGCGATCCGCAACCGCTCCTCCGGCGAAGGAATGTTGGTGGTAGCAAAAACAAGCTTGTACTCTAACCAGCTCCAGTACCAGGAGATCAGGTATGAGAGCAGCATGTGCTTGCTCTCAAAGTACCTGTAAACAGTGGCTTCTGTTGTACCTATTCTTTCTGCTAGCTTCTTGAATGTGAAGGCTTCCAGGCCCAGCTCATCGATCAGGATAATGCCGTTTTTTACGATATCCTGCCCTTTCTCCGATGATTCCGGGTCCTTCAGATATACCTTCTCATCTACCTTTATCTTAATGTTTGCCAGCAAATTCCTCATTTAGTGTTCCTCTTTTATTAAAAGTATGCTTGTAGAACTCAACCGCACCTGTCTCCACATCATACATACCCCCAACAATGCCGATCTCGCCTTTTTCGATCATCTCGCGCAGGATCGGGCTCTTCTCCTGGATCTCGTCCAGCACCAGGTGCACATTGGCTTCGGCTACTTTCTCCACAAACTCAGCGTTTTTGGAGTTTCTTTCTCCTTCTGTTTTCACAGAGTCCACGGCAGGCTCGATCTTCTTCACCAGCCCGGTCAGGTTACCCAATTCTACGTGGTCGCAGGCACCTTTCACGGCACCGCATCTTGTGTGGCCCAGCACGACCACCAGCTTTGAGCCGGCAACCTTACAGGCGAACTCCATGCTGCCCAGGATATCCTCGTTCACGATGTTACCCGCAATTCTGGCACTAAAAATATCGCCTAATCCCTGGTCAAAGATCAGCTCCGCAGATGTCCTGGAGTCGATGCAGCTCAGGATGATGGCAAAGGGGTGCTGCCCCTCCGACGTTTCGTTTACCTGCTGCAGCAGGTTACGGTTTGCCTTCAGGTTATTAACAAATCGCTTGTTGCCTTCTACCAGTATCTCGATAGCCTTTTCAGGTGTAAGCTGTGATTGGGTTTCTTTGGTTTGAGTTCTCATGTCTTTTTCTAGTTTACAAATTAAGTGATTTTATAGGGGAGGTTAAACTTTTACGTCTTCCGGCTGCAGCTCGTGTATTGTCAGCTTGATGTTCTTTGTGTGCGCCGTCTCCCTGTAGTCCTCGATCAGCTCCTTTACATCATGGTCGATAACGGCAGACTGGGTATAGTCTATTTCCAGCTCGGCACCTTCCGGCACCTTTCTGAGGGCCTGCATGATGTTCCCTTTGTTCAGGAAGGTTACCTCCTCGGCCAGCACCATGCGGTACTTGTCTCTGCCATCCGCGGTCTTCTCCTTGCGCATGAAGTGGGACACCTGGTAGCTGTTCTTCAGGATAAAGAAGATGGCCACGGCCATACCGATACCGATACCGGTTAACAGGTCGGTGAACACGATGGCGACAATAGTTACGATGAAAGGCAGGAACTGCATTAAACCGCTGCGGTACATGCTCTTGAACAGGGCAGGCTTTGCCAGCTTATACCCCACCATCAGCAGGATGGCCGCCAAACTCGCCAGCGGGATCATGTTGAGCACGCTCGGGATGGCGATTACGCAGACAAGGATCAGCACACCATGGATGAAGGCGGATAGTTTTGTTCTACCCCCCGACTGAATGTTAGCCGAGCTACGCACGATTACCTGCGTTACAGGCAGACCGCCGATCAGGCCGGACACCATGTTACCCACACCCTGCGCCTTCAGCTCGCGGTTTGCCGGGCTGATGCGCTTGTAAGGGTCCAGCTTATCGGTTGCCTCCAGGCAAAGCAGCGTCTCCAGACTGGCTACCACAGCCAGCGTACCGGCCAGGAACAGCACCTCATAGCTAAAGATACGGCTAAAGTCAGGGGCTGTGAACTGGTTCAGGAACCCGCCAAAGCTTTCTGCCACCGGCAGCTCCACCAGGTGATTGTCGCGCAGCGTTAGCTGCGGAAAGTAGTTCTGGAACAACACGTTTAGCCCGATACCCAGCAGCACGACCACCAGAGGGCCCTGAATCAACTGAAAAATCTTGCTCTTTTTGGAAAGCACCTGGTCCCAGAAGATCAGGATAAACAACGAGAGGGCGCTGATCACCACTGCGGCCGGTGTTATAAAGTTAAGCGCCTTGAAAATCTCTGAGAAGGTTGTACCGCCTGTTGGCTCCAGAAAGTGCATATTCCCCTGGAAGTTCTCATCATAGCCAAAAGCGTGTGGTATCTGCTTCAGGATAATGATCACACCGATACCGGCAAGCATCCCCTTGATCACCGACGTCGGGAAGTAGTAGCCGATGGTGCCAGCGTTCAGGAAACCCAGCGCCAGCTGAATAGCACCGGCCAACACCACGGCAGAGAGAAACACTTCGTAGTTTCCGAGGTCTTGTATAGCATTCAGCACAATAACTGCCAGGCCAGCCGCGGGCCCACTTACCCCCAGCTGTGAGCCACTGATCAGCGTGACCACTATACCGCCTACTATACCTGCAATGATTCCGGAAAAGAGCGGAGCCCCCGAAGCCATGGCAATACCAAGGCAAAGTGGCACAGCCACCAGGAAGACTACCACACCGGCAGGAAAGTCATGTTTGATTTCTTTGAATGTGAGCATAGTTAAATTATTTTTATAGCGATCATTAATTCTTTTTATAGCTATAATTGCAATAGTAATACTATTGATTCAAAAAGCAAAACAAATGTATCAGGTGTATTACTATTTTTATACGCTATCGGGTTACGCCGGTCAATGAAACAATATTCCGAGGCGGGGAAACAAAACCTGATTCCCCTACCTTCTAGTATACCATACGTTTAAGTCCGAAAGTTTAACCAATATGGAGAGAGACGTAGACAGCCTTATTTTTGATCTGGACGGTACGCTCTGGGACGCCAGCGAAACCGTGGCAAGAGCGTGGAGAGCAGCCAAAAGCAGGATCGACTTCGAAATAAAGGACATTACCGCAGAAGACATACGTGCCGTGGCCGGTATACAGCACGAACTCGTGTACCAGAAGCTGTTCCCGAACCTGAGCAAGGAACAGCACGAGGAGCTGGAAAAAGTCAGCAGCGAAGAAGAACTGGCCCACATCAGAAAGTTCGGGGGCAAGCTCTACGAAGGCATGAAACAGACGCTGGAGTACCTGCACGACAAGTACAAACTCTTTATTGTGAGCAACTGCCAGGAGGGTTATATCGAGGCTTTCCTGGATTTCCACGACCTGCACCACTACTTTGACGACCATGAAAGCTCAGGCAGCACAGGCCACCCGAAAGACGAGAACCTGAAAACGATCGTGAGCCGCCACAGCTTACAGTCGCCGGTGTATGTGGGGGACACACAGGGAGACTATGAGGCCAGTTCCAAGGCAGGTATACCTTTTGTTTACGCCCGCTACGGTTACCGTGAGGTGGAACGGTACCACATCAGCATCAGCTCCCCGAAAGAGCTGACGGAGCTGTTTTAGAATGCCGGGGCAGTAAGTTGATTGGCGCCCTAATTCAGTGTACCTACATTATTTTTTCAGCTAAATTTGCATTTGTAAAAAGCAGCTGCCACCTTTGCAGCATAAAGTCATTTACCCACACAGTAATTGATTTATAAAGAAGAAGGGAGAGAACAGGCTCTGAGAACTTCTAGCAACCAGTTAAAAACCCGGTGCTAATTCCTGCCTAAACATTTTAGGGAATATAAATTTAGAAAAATGAAGAACTCCGCTTACACATTTTCAGGCACCCCTGCTACCCGA
>JAJLKL010000060.1:0-7195 GCA_033838975.1 Hymenobacteraceae bacterium
CCGTCTATCTGCACTACCTCTTCCGGCTTCCAGTCGCCCATGTCAAAATCATGCGACACGATGCGTGTACCCGGCTTGAGCTGTTTCAGAAGTATAGGGCGCAGTTTCAGGTTCACCGCCGGTAACAGGTACAGCGTTACCACACTGGCCCTGCTGAAGTCCATCTCGAACAGGTCGCCCTCTACAAACCTCACTTTATCCGTTACCTCAGCTTCTTCTGCGTTCTGCTTTGCCTCTTTGATCCGCTCCGGGTTGATGTCTACTCCCACGCCCCTCGCGCCGTACTCCTTAGCGGCTGTGATGACAATACGGCCGTCGCCACAACCCAGGTCATACACCACGTCATTGTTTTTTACCTCTGCCAGCTCCAGCATGGCATCCACTACAGTCTGCCGGGTAGGAACATAAGGTACATCCGGCGTGCGAGCTGGTGCACTTCCCTGGGCATAGGCGGTTACAGTGGCACATACCGCTATCAGGAGGGTAGCGAGTGAATTTTTGACTGCTTTCATTTTTCTACTTTAATTTATGGAACAACATTAAAATGGCTTTTATACATTAAGGTAATCCCTGGTGACCGTCAGTGCTGTCTTCCAGCTTCATTGCCTGCTTTATACCAGGCATTGCCAGCAACAGCAAGACCCCTGCAGCCAATACGCCTACGCCGATCAGGGCGCCCAAGCCGGTATACACCAGGCTGGAGTAAAGCAGGTAAGCGCTTGTGAGGCAGAAGACCAGTGGGGTGACAGGGTAGAGGGGAACAGGAAACGGACGCGTGCGGTGTGGCTCCTTCTTTCGGAGGATAAAAAGGGCAATGCCCACGAGCAGGAGGAAAAACCAAAACACCGGGGCCGTATACTCCACGATGGTCTCAAAGCCGCTTCGGGTAAAAAGCCCCAGCCCCACCAGCAGCAGCGAAATGGCCCCCTGCACCACAAAGGCATTGACAGGCGAGGAGGTCTGCGCATTCCATTTACCCAGTGCCCGGAAAACGGGAAAGTCCCTGCCCAGGGCGTAGTTTGTGCGTGCGCCGGTAAAAATAGTGGCGTTTGCCGAGGTTAAGGCTGCCACAGCCACTATAACTCCGATCAGCACCATGCCGCCTTCGCCGAACGTCACCAGCATCAGGTCCCCTGCTACAGCATCGGATTGCGCCATGCCCCTAACGCCAAGGGCATTTAAATAAGCCAGGTTGATGAGCAGGTAAATGGCCGTGATGATAAAAATGCTCAGGATCAGGGCTTTTGCCATGCCTCTGCGCCCGGATTTTAGCTCTGCGGAAATGTACGCGGCTTCGTTCCAGCCCCCAAAGGTAAGCAGCACGAACACCATCGCCAGCCCTAGAGAGGTAGTGGAGGGTTCTGCAACGGCAGCAGTACCCCCAGGTGATGCCGCCCCGGCAGGTGCAAAGAAGCAGCCGGCTACTATTACGATCAGAATACCCAGTATTTCAAGTGCGGTCAGGAGTTTCTGCGCCCCTGCTCCAAAGGTTACACCCAGGATGTTGATACCCGTCAGCACTACGACCACCAGGGCGGCATAAAGCACCGAGGTATAGGAGCCGATGCCGTAGATCTGGGCAGCATAATCCCCTACAATAAAGGCAAGCAGGGCAATGGAGCCGGTCTGGATCACGCTCATGCGGGCCCAGGCAAAGAGAAAGGCAAGCCGCTTACCGAAGGCACGCGTCAGGAAGTGGTAGTCGCCGCCTGCACTGGGGTAGGTAGTGGTTAGCTCTGCGTAGCACAGGGCCCCTACAAGTGATACTAGCCCCCCCAGAAGCCAGGTGGCCAGAAACATAGTTCCGCTATCGGTGTTCGCGGCTACCAGGGAAGGGGTCCGGAAAATGCCGGCACCAATAACAATGCCTACGATCACGGCTACAGCATCGGTTAGGCCTAAAGCCGGTTTTGGCTCTGCGATGGTTTCCTTCCCCCGGTCACCTGTTTTATCTATCGTTTTTTTATCCTGCGTCTCTGCCATACTGTATCCTTACTTATGGCATTTTTTCTCCTGTGCTGCTCATCCGACAGCGCAGTTTATGTTACCCCCACTGTAGCTTTTTTCTGCCTGTTGCTTTCCGCTAAGGGTCAGTGGCATAGGGGCTAAAAATGCATAAAGGATTTTACGGGAAGAGGCGGAGATTACACAGCATGCAATAAGAAATCGGGTGAAGGATTGTGTTATGACAGTGAATAACGGCTGACCGTTAGTAAAGCATTTCGCCGGGTAGGTAGGGGAGGAATGGGGCGGATCTGAAGCGGGTGTTTTGTGTAATGAGCTATGAGACAGGTGATTACTTAATCAATCTCGTGCAGTAGCGCCTGGGCAGCCTGCTCTGTACCTGACCTGAAGCCCTGTGTGCGTGGAGGAGATAGCGCTAAATGTACCATACAGCCTCCGGAGAGACCGAAACAGCAACTGTGTCCCCGCGCTTCACCTGCGTTGCTCCCGTTCTTAGAGTGATCAGGCCGTCCGACAGCATGACCTTTACTTCGTGGTAACTGCCAAAAAATGTTACGGCCTGTACGGTACCCGCAAAGGCAGGTACTCCCGCTGGAGCCAGCTTAAAGTCTTCCGGACGAACAAGGAGGCTCTTTCCGTTTACGGCTATTCCGGGTAAGGTGGAGAGTGCACGGGCCTGGGCAGCACTTAGCAGGTTATAGCTCCCGAACAGGCCGGCCGCGTACTCATTCACGGGCTGCCTGTAGATCAGAGCGGGGCTGCCTTGCTGAATCAGTTGACCTGCCCGCATTACAAGTATTTCATCCGCCCAGGAGAGGGTATCGAGAGGGTCGTGGGAGATGAGCGTGCAGGTTATCCCCAGCTCCTCACTAATGTCGTGTATCACAGCCTTCAGGATGTTTTTATGCACCATGTCCAGGTTAGAGAAGGGCTCATCCAGTAGCAGCAGCCTGGGCGAAGTGACAAGGAGCTTGGCCAGCGCGATCCGCTGCCTTTCCCCTCCCGATAACTGGTCAGTCCTTCTCTTAGCCAGGTGGCTGATGCGGCAAACCTCATAGATCTTGTCCGCTTCCTCCGCTGAAAGCTGGTTGGCATACTTGAGTACCTGCTCAACCCTGAGAAACTGGGGCAGTTCAAACTGCTGGGATAAGTAGGCGATACCCGGTTGACCCGGCACCAGCCGCTCTTGCGGTCCCCTTACCCTTTGGCCCTCGAACAGGATTTGCCCCGCTGCAGGCTGCACCAGCCCTGCAATGGTTTGGAGCAGCGTGCTTTTGCCCGAGCCGGTTTCCCCCGCGATCGCAATGTTCTGAAACTCCTGCTGTGCAAAGCTGATGTCTTTCAGGATAGGCACTCCTGCCTCCTGCACATTCACCCCGGCTACTTCCAGTAAACTCATAAGCTAAAGGTCTTTATCGGTTCTTCTTGGCGGTTGCAGCTCCGCTTTCTTTATCATTCCCAACAAGAAGAAGTACAAAGGTAACAGTTTAGCGGGCTTGGCTTTTGATCATGGGGTATAAAAAGCACCGGAAATGATTCTGGTAAGCCTACTTGAAAACTTTTCTCTCTTTTGTAACTCTAAGTCAGAAATTGCGCTTAATCTATCTGATTACCTGTACCTGTTGTTGCACTTGCACTTACACTACAGGTGCTTTTCAAAGCGATAGCGTAAGCATGAGGAAATACAAGTTAGATTACCTGGAGCAGCTGGAGTCAGAAGCCATTCACATACTGCGTGAAGTGGCCGGTCAGTTTGAAAAACCTGCGCTCCTTTTTTCCGGGGGCAAAGACTCTATTGTACTGGTGCACCTGGCGCTGAAGGCTTTCCGGCCCGGCAAACTGCCTTTCCCGCTCGTGCACATAGACACCGGGCACAATTTCCAGGAAACACTCCGGTTCCGGGACAAGCTGGTGGAGAAGATCGGGGAAAGGCTGATTGTGCGGCATGTGGAGGACACGATGAAGGCCCGGCAGTTAAGCGAATCCACCGGAAAGCTGGCGAGCCGGAATGCCCTGCAGACCTATACCTTGCTGGACACGATAGAGGAGTTCGGCTTTGATGCCTGCATTGGCGGGGCGCGCCGGGATGAGGAAAAGGCCAGGGCAAAGGAAAGGGTCTTTTCCGTGCGGGATGAGTTCGGGCAGTGGGACCCCAAACTACAGCGGCCGGAGCTCTGGAACACGTACAACGGCATGATCCGTAAGGGGGAGCATGTGCGTGTGTTCCCGATCAGTAACTGGACGGAGCTGGATGTGTGGCATTATGTGCTGCGGGAAAATATTACGCTGCCTTCGCTCTACTTTGCCCACGAGCGGGACGTGATCGAGCACCAGGGGCAGCTCATCGCGCTGTCAGACTTCATACGACTGGAGCCCACAGACAAAGTGCTGCGCAAAAGCGTACGCTACCGCACCATCGGGGACATGACCTGTACGGCTGCCGTTACCTCTGTGGCAGCTACCGTGGAGGCTGTTATCCAGGAGATCACCGGCTCGCGCACAAGCGAAAGAGGGGAGACCCGCATCGACGACCGTATGTCAGAAGCTGCGATGGAAGACCGCAAAAAGAACGGCTATTTCTAAGACCTATACCATGGACATACTTCGACTTATTACAGCAGGAAGTGTAGACAACGGAAAAAGCACGTTGATCGGGCGTCTGCTCCACGACAGCAAGTCTGTACTGATAGACCAGCTGGAGGCAATCGCGCAGCAGGGGAGGCAGGTGGCGGAAGGATGTCCTGACTTGGCTATGCTCACCGATGGCCTGCGGGCCGAGAGGGAACAGGGCATTACGATCGACGTCGCCTATAAATACTTTTCTACCCCGGTTCGTAAGTTTATCCTGGCCGATGCACCCGGACATGTGCAGTACACGCGCAATATGGTCACCGGAGCCTCCAATGCAGACCTGGCCGTCATCCTGATCAATGCCCGCCATGGCATCGTGGAGCAGACCAATCGCCACACGATCATCGCTTCCCTGCTGGGTATCTCGCACTTGGTAGTCGCCGTCAACAAAATGGACCTGGTGGGCTACTCCCGCGACATTTTTGAGCAAATCGTGACGGATTTCCAGGGCCTCGTGCAGGCGCTGAACCTTAGCTCCGTGACCTTTATACCGGTCAGCGCCCTGCGCGGCGACAACGTGGTGGAGCGATCGGAGAACATGGCCTGGTATGTAGGGGACACCTTGCTGCACTACCTGGAGCAGGTGGAGATTCCGGAGCGGGTAAACCTGCAGAAGGCCCGCTTCCCGGTGCAGTATGTCATCCGGCCGCAGACAGAGGAGCTGCCTGATTACAGGGGGTACGCCGGCAAAATTATCAGTGGCATCTACCGAAAAGGAGATAAGGTAAAGGTGCTGCCATCGGGAGTGGAAAGTACGGTCAAGGCCATTGAGATAGCTGCCAAGGAGGTGGAGGAGGCTTTTGCCCCGCAGAGTGTAGTGCTGCACCTGGCCGATGACGTGGACGTGAGCCGTGGGGACGTGATCGTGAAAGAAGATGACCTGCCGCGTACAGACCAGGAACTGGAGGTTATTATCTGCTGGATGGACAGCAAGCCCTTGGTACCCGGCAATAAATACCTGCTTCAGCTCAACAGCACGGTAGTGAAAGCCATGGTCAAAGAGATCAGTTACCGTATGGATGTTGTCTCATTGGAAAAGGAGCCTGTTCCGGGGCAGGCGGGCTTGAATGACATCGTGAAGGCTATTATCAAAACAGCCAGGCCAGTGCCGCACGATACCTATACCAGGCTACGGGAAAACGGCGGGGCTATCCTGATCGATGAAAGCAGCCTGGTAACGGTGGGGGCGTGTATGATCCAATAAAGTAGTGTGATATAGCTGTACGGCTTTTCTGTTTTTTCCTTAAAAGGAGATGAACGAAGGATTCAGCAGGTCCTTTTTATTGTAGGCCAGCTCCGACCGCAAGTCTGTTTGGTAAATGCCTTTGTTTAGCACGCGCAGGATGGCATGTGCAGCGGCCGTGTCCCACTCCATGGTAGGGGCAAAGCGGGGGTAAATATCGGCTTTATTTTCGGCCAGGAGCATGAACTTCAGAGAGCTGCCCATGGTCACAAACGCAGGTGCTTTGAGTTGCTCAACATAGGCCTTCGTTTCCGGGGTCAGGTGAGACCTGGAGGCGATCACTCTCACGCCTGTTTTTTGCAGAAGTGCTTCTATACTTAGTCTTTTGGAAGCTTCCTGTAGCTGCACTTTCTCTTCTCCGGATTCTTTCCATGCTCCGCTTTCTGCTGTACCATAGTAGAGCGTATTGAGGACAGGGGCAAAGATGACGCCGCCAACCGGCTTACTATGATGCATCAGCGCAATGTTTACGGTAAACTCCCCGTTACGCTTCAGAAACTCCTTGGTGCCATCCAGGGGATCCACGAGCCAGTACCAGGGCCAGCTACTTCTGCTTTCATAGTCCTGCTGCTCCATTTCCTCCGACAGAACAGGTATACCGGTTTTACCTAAGTGCTCCGCTATGATAACATGCGCCTTTTGGTCTGCCAGGGTAAGCGGGGAGTCGTCTGCTTTCTTCACAGCACTGAACTCTCCCGATAGGTATACCTCCATAATGGCCTTACCTGCTTCCAGGGCAGCTGTTCGGGCCACCTGTAAAAGCTGCGGTATTCCCACGGATGCGGCTCGGTTTATGTCTTCTGTCATCATGATTGGTCTTTCATAAGTGGGGACGGATGTACCTGAAATTATAGGGTAATGGCTGCCTTTGGGGCCTGCTTTACTTCCAGTAGCGGCTCAATGTAGTTTATGAGTTTGTGCAGCGAGTCCTCTATTTGTTCTTCATCCGTTTTAACCTCCACATCAGGTGCTTCAGGGTGCTCATAGGGAGCGCTGATGCCGGTAAAATCAGGTATAGTGCCTTGTCTGGCTTTGGCGTAGAGCCCCTTTGTGTCACGTTCTTCGCATACTTCTAGTGAGCAGTTCACAAAAACCTCCGTAAACCTTTCTTCTCCCACAATTCGTTTTACAAACGTTCTTTCTTCTTCGTAAGGAGAAATGAAAGCGCACAGCACGATCAGCCCTGCATCCAGCATCAGGTTGGCTACTTCCCCTACACGCCTGATATTTTCTTTTCGTCCGCTCTCTGTAAAGTTCAGGTCGCTGTTCAGGCCGCTACGGATGTTATCGCCATCCAGAAGGTATACTTTATAGCCCTGGTGAAACAGGTAATGCTCTAACCGTAGGGCCAACGTG
>JAJLKL010000061.1:0-4848 GCA_033838975.1 Hymenobacteraceae bacterium
CATCAGGTGTCAATGCCATGAGTGCCCATGTCGTTGTGGCCACTGACAACAGTGCCTTAAATAATGAGATGCTTAAAAGAATAAGCCAAGACGTCACTTCCAGGTTCAAAATCTCGCACACGACAGTTCAGCTGGAGAGCAGAGGGTATGAGGAAAATGAGACACACCTGTAGTATAGTGGTGTGTGAGCGAATTATTTATAAGTAAAACGGAAAGCTTTAGATAAAAAGCATACATGAAGGAAACAGAAACCATCGGGATTATAGGGCTGGGCAGAATGGGAGGGAACCTTGCCCTGCAGGCCCTGGAGAAAGGCTACAGAGTAGTTGGATACGATAAAGCGGGCGCAACCAACGAGCTGATCGCCGCTGGCCTGAAGAACTGTCTCTCCCTGCAGGAGCTGCGGGAGAACCTGCCTGCAAACTGTGTGATCTTCATCTATGTCATCGCCGGCCCTATTGTGGAGGACATCCTAGCGGAAACCACCAAGGTGCTGCAGCCGGGTGATACAGTTGTGGACGGTGGAAACTCCTACTGGGGCGACTCCCTGAGAAGGCACCAATGGCTAAAAGCACAGGGTTTCAACTTCATAGACTGCGGCACGAGCGGCGGAGTGGAGGGCGCTCGCAACGGGGCCTGCTTTATGGTCGGAGGTGAGCAGGAGGTGGTAGCTCTCTTTGAGCCCCTGTTCAAGAGCCTTGCTGTACCCGGGGGGCTATGTCCATGCAGGCCCTCCGGGCGCCGGCCACTTCACAAAGCTGGTGCACAACGGGATTGAGTTCGGGATGCTGCAGGCGATTGGGGAAGGTGTGGACCTGCTTGCCAGCTACCGTGAGCAACTAAACCTGCCCGGTATCATAGAGGCATGGAATCATGGCTCTGTCATCCGGTCCTGGCTGATAGAGCTGCTCGGGAAAATCTACCACGAGCGGGGGGGCTTTGAGAACGTGCCGGGTTATGTGGAGGATACCGGGGAGGTCAATTGGCTGGTAAACGATGCCATGCACATGGAGGTGCCCGTGCCCGTCATTTCGCAGGCGGTTATGCAACTGATTGCCTCCCGCGAAAAAGACAAGGTATGGGCCAAGGCCATTGCCATGATGCGGAACGGCTTTGGCGGTCACCCGTTCGGGCCGAACGAGTACATTGCCTCCTACCGCTCCACCAGCAGGTTAGGCGGGTATCCCAGCATACCGGAACCGCCCTCTGGAATGTAAGCTGCGTCAAGCTTTAAACTCATCTGTCATGTACTGTTAACGATACAACTGAATGCAATACCAGCCTATTGAGAACTACGGCGTGATCGGTGACCTTAACACGGTTGCCCTCGTCGGACTGAACGGGTCTATCGACTTCCTCTGCTTCCCTAACTTTGACTCGCCTTCTGTTTTTGCCGCCCTGCTCGACAGTGAGAAAGGCGGTGCGTTCCGAATTTGCCCTACTGATGGCGAGGTGAGGAACAAGCAGGTGTACCTCCCGGAGACGAACGTGCTCCTAACCCGCTTTCTCTCGGATGAGGGCGTGGCGGAGGTCACGGACTTCATGCCCGTGGATCCTTTGTACCCTGGCCATGTACTCATAAGGCGCGTCAGTGGCGTGACAGGGTGCATGAAGTTCAGAATGGAGTGCGCGCCGCGCTTTAACTACGGCAGGAGCGCCCATCGGCTGGAGCAGAACGACCGGGAGCTTATCTTTCGCAGCGAGGGTCCGGATGGTGTTGTGCTCCGGCTGGTCAGCTCAGTTCCCCTTGAGGTGCGTGCGGACGACGGCTGCGCAGAGTTCACGCTGAACCTAAATGAGCATGTGGATTTTACACTGGAACTGCTAACCGATCCGAATACCCCGCTGGATGATCTCTCCGAATTTGTGGAGGAAAGACTGTTTGAGACGGTAAACTTCTGGAAGGATTGGGTGGCGCAGTGCTCCTATAGTGGGCGTTGGGTGGAGACAGTTCACCGGTCAGCCCTGGTGCTGAAGCTGATGACCTCCTGCAAGTACGGCTCTATGGTCGCGGCCCCTACCTTCAGCCTTCCGGAAGAGCTGGGAGGCTCGCGCAACTGGGACTACCGCTTTACCTGGATCCGCGATGCCTCCTTCACTGTCTATTCCCTCCTGCGCATGGGGTACACCAAGGAAGCAGAAAGCTTTGTAAACTGGGTGGAGCGGCAGTGCCATGACATAGGCAACGCCGGCGCCCTCGGATTGATGTACACCCTGGACGGCAGACAAGAGCTGCAGGAGACAATCCTTCCGAACCTGGAGGGATACAAGGGCTCCAGCCCAGTGAGAATAGGGAACGCAGCTTATGCGCAGGTACAGCTGGACATTTACGGCGAACTACTGGATTCGGTGTACCTGTTCGATAAGTACGGGGAGCGCATCTCCTACCACTTTTGGCAGGACCTTTCGCGCCAGGTAGAGTGGGTGTGCGACAATTGGCACAGGGAGGACGAGGGCATATGGGAGGTGCGCGGCGGGAAGCGGGAGTTCCTCTACTCCAGGCTCATGTGCTGGGTCGCCATCGACAGGGGCATGAAAATCGGCCGCAGGCACTCCTACCCCTTTCCTAAAAGGTGGAAGAAGGAGCGGAACAGGATTTTTTTCTCCATCCACACAGACTTCTGGAGCGAAGAGTTGCAGACCTTTGTCCAGTTTAAGGGGGCAAAGACGGTGGATGCGGCCACCCTATTGATGCCTTTGGTGAGGTTCATCAGTCCCAAGGACCCTCGCTGGCTCTCCACCCTCGACAGGATCGAGAAAGAGCTCGTCTCGGACTTTCTGGTTTACCGCTACCGGCCTAATGAGGAGGTAGAGGGGCTCTCGGGGGGCGAGGGAACTTTCTCCATGTGCACGTTCTGGTATGTGGAGTGCCTGGCCCGCGCGGGGCAGCTGCACAAGGCGCGGCATTACTTTGAGAAAATGTTGGGCTATGGCAACCATCTGGGCCTTTACGCCGAGCAGCTTAGCCTGAAGGGGGAGCACCTGGGCAACTTCCCGCAGGCTTTCACCCACTTAGGGCTCATCTCTGCCGCTCTGTCTCTTAATGAGCAGCTAAACGATGAGCGGAATAATACCTCTGCCTGAACAGGCAGAGTCGGGAAAGTAAAAAATATAACAGGAAGATACCATGAAAGCACTGTCCCTAACACCTCATTCCTGGCAGCTGGATTTAATCGATGTGCCTGAGCCCAGGATAGTTTTCCCTAATCAGGTTAAACTAAGCGTACTGGAGGTGGGTATCTGCGGCACAGACAGGGAGCAGGTCGTGCAGAAGAACGTGGAAGAGCCTGCCGGGCCCCAAGGGCTGGTGATAGGGCATGAGATGCTGGGGCAGGTGGTGGAGATAGGCACAGAGGTAAGAAGCGTTCGCGTAGGGGACCTGGCCGTGGTAACAGTCAGGAGGGGTTGCGGGCTGTGCAAGCCCTGCAGGAATAACCGCAGCGACATGTGCTACACGGGTCTCTATAAGGAAAGGGGAATCAAAGGCCTGAATGGCTATGAGACGGAGTACGTGGTGGAGGAGGAGCTTTACGTGGTGAAGGTTCCGGAAAGTATAAGGGAGCTGGGCGTGCTGACGGAGCCGATGTCTGTGGCAGAAAAGGCAATCGACGAGGCGCAGAATGTGCAAGCGGCGCGCCTGCCAGAGGTCGCCGGGGAAGGGTGGCTTGCGGGGAAAAAAACGCTGGTGGCCGGTCTTGGTCCCATCGGCTTGCTTGCAGCGGTAGCCCTAAGACTTCGTGGCGCCGAGGTGATCGGAATGGACATCGTAGACGAGACTACGAAGAGGCCTTTGATACTGAAGGAACTGGGAGGCCAGTATTTAGATGGCCGAAAGGTGAGTGCCTTGGAGATAGATGAACGGTACGGACAGGTTGACTTTATCTTTGAGGCCACGGGTATAGCCAAGCTTGGCTTTGAGCTGATCGACGCGCTGGGAGTCAACGGAATATATGTGATGACAGGCATTCCGCACGGCGACCGCCCCGTCTGCATACTTGGAGCAGAGCTCATAAAACAGATGGTTCTGAAGAACCAAATTATCCTTGGGAGCGTGAACGCGGGAATACAGCATTTTGAGCTGGCCATTGAGGACCTGCAGCGGGCCAAGCAGCGGTGGGGGAACCTGACTACAAATATTATTACTACCCGTGTCAGTTATCAGCAGTTCAGCAGTGCCCTCAATTTCAGGTCTGTGGATGACATTAAGACGGTGATAGAGTGGAACGGCACGGACTAAAAGAAATGGTGGTCCCTGCTACCAGTAAGCTGAAACCTATGCGTAAAAAAGGTTGAGCGTCACCGGAATATTCATTAGCACATTCACATGTCAGAAGACCGTTGCTTAGGCTCTTCTGTTAGCTTTCCTGTCCGCCTCCCTCTTTGGTCCAGCTTGTGAATTCGCTTTGACTTATTTGTCTGTTCTGGTCTTTGTCCACCACTTCAAATAGACCTTCCCTGAACTCTTCCTCAGAAACTTGGCTGTCGCCGTTCAGGTCCCACTCACCGAACTTTTCCACTGTGGAAACCTTGTACCCGCCCAGATAATTATTTACCCCGGCCCTCCACTCGTCTTCGCTCAAAGAACGGTCTCCGTCTTGGTTCCACCTCTCAAAGTACTTCTCTTCGGCAACCGCGTTGTAGAACTCTTTATCATCTAAAAAGTCGTTCTTGTCCTTATTGTAGGCCTTATATAACTCTTTTCCTTCGCCGCCTTGGTTACAGGCAGAAAGACCTAAACTAAAAAGGCTTATCAGTATCCAAAAAGGCAAGCCATATAACTCTTTTTTCATAGCATGAGAGGTTTTATGAAACACTTGTTTAATAAAGATTATAGGTTCAGCTTTATCA
>JAJLKL010000062.1:0-7880 GCA_033838975.1 Hymenobacteraceae bacterium
CCAGATTTCTGCCCTGCCCTCAAACTGCTGCAGCCGTTCTTTGCTTCGGCCCACTACTCCCACGGTCTCACCACGGGAAATCAGCTCCTGCGCAATTTTACCCCCAATGTTACCCGAGGCGCCTAGTACAAGGATGTAATTTTCTTTTTTCATAGTTGTGTGCGTGCTTCTTTTTACGAGCCGCAAAATAAAGCATCAGGAAAATGTCTATCGTCACGCTGTAGATAGTCAGCAGCTTTTGCCCGTCAGATGACACAGAAAAGCTGTACGAGGCTACCAGGGCAGGCCGTTCAGGTCGATGTGCTGCGGGTGCAGTTCAGGCGCTCCGGCAGGGGCAAAAAGCATCACATTAGAGTCGTACAGCTGTTTGCCTGCTGGTTGGTCGTAGTAAAGGGTTGTATCTGCTTTGTACCACCCCAAACGGCTGTAGAAAGGTAACAGGGCATCGGCACACAGTAACAGACCGTAACTACAGCCCAGGTCCTGGTACAAAAAGTCTGCTGTCTCGCATAGGGTTTGCGTGGAGTAGCCTTTGCCGCGGAAAGACTTGGGCGTGATCACATTGTTGATGCCCGCCACTGTATACCTTTGCCCGTCCATGGAAACCTCGCGCAATACCACGTTGTAAAAGGTAGCCACTTCATCCCCCTCATACTTCACGAACACCCAGTCCGGCTGGGCCCACACGCGCTCCTGCACGAACGGCACATGCCCAAATTCTGCATCAATCAACCCATCCAGGGCACTTTTAAGCGCAGGACGGAGCTCGCTATATTTCTCTTTCTTGATCATGTATAAAAATTTGCTGCAAATATAGCCCCGAAAGGTAGATGAAGCACAGCAGGAAGTACTTTGCGCCGCCCCGTTACGCAGTAGTAAAGTCGTGGACTTATACCCTGATCTTCTCTGCCAGCTCCCACACCGCCTGCACAAAGCGGCTCCAGCTGAAGCGCTTCTTGTACCTGGACACGTGCTCGGAAAGTGCGGCCGCCTCACCGTAGGTATAAAACTGAAGAATGGCTCCGGCAATGGCCTGTGGCTGCGGCTCCACCACGTAGCCCACCTCCCCGTTGGGCACCAGCTCCGCCAGCCCCCCTACGTTGGTCACGACCATCGGCTTGTCGAAGTGGTAGGCTACCTGCGTTACTCCACTCTGCGTAGCGTGCTTGTAAGGCTGCACCACCAGGTCGGCGGCACAGAAGTAATGGCGCACCGACGCGTTGGGGATGAAGTCGGTGTGCAGAACCAGCCGGTCCTGCAGCTGCAACTGCTCAATTAGGGTATGATAAGGCGCCGCATCCTCATAAAATTCCCCTGCCACAATCAATTTGATATGGGGGTGCTGCTGTAGCCGCGGATCAGCCATGGCCTGCAGCAGCAAGTCCAGCCCCTTGTAAGTACGGATAAAACCAAAGAACAGGAGATAGTTATACCTTGGGTCCAGCCCTAAAGCCGCACAGGCTTCTGCTTTCGTTTCGGCCTCGCCAAAATTGTCGTACAGCGGATGCGGCAGGTACACATTAGGCTTGCCGGGCTCAAACCGCTCCAGGTCCTGCAACACAGCCCGGGACATGGTGATAAAGCCGTGGCAGGCACGGAGAAAGTATTTTGTGAAGGGAACATCCCCCGGACGCTTCTCATGCGGCACCACGTTGTCGGTGATGGCCAGCACTCTGCTGTACTTGTTTCTCCGGATGATGCGGGCGATGGTGCCCAGGCAAGGCCCCATAAAAGGCAGCCAGTAGCGAAAGATAACCAGATCCGGCTTTTGCCTGCGAATGTAGTTGCCTGCTTGCCACCAACTGACGGGGTTAATGGAATTGATCAGGACCTTGATATGGAGGCCTTCAGGTGCGGGCTCGTCTGAATACTGGCTTTTTCCCGGAAACAGAAATGAAGGGTATTGTAGGCTAAAGGTTATGATCTCCACCTCATCCCCCGCCTCCTGCAGGGCATAGGCCAAACGTTCATTAAAAGTAGCCATACCTCCGCCACGTAAGGGGTACGCCGGCCCTACAATAACTACTTTTCTTGCCATTACCTTTTCAGAGCCCCAACCCGGTCGCGTATCAGGTACTCGTTTTGCCTGTTAGAGGCCAGCGAGATCATTTCGGCCAGGAAGCCTGCCAGGAACAGCTGCACCCCCAGGATAACTGCCACCAGGGCCAGGAAGAAAAGCGGCTGGTCCACGATATCACGCACGCGGCCATTGGTGTAAAGGCCGAAAAGCTTCTGCGCGATCAGCCATACGGTGATGCCCAAACCTAGCACAAACATGAGGGTACCAAACGTACCGAAAAAGTGCATCGGGCGCTTTTTAAAGCGGCTCACAAAGGTGATGGACAACAGGTCCAGGAAACCATAGATAAAGCGCTCCAGACCGAATTTAGTGGTGCCATACTTACGCTCCTGGTGCTGTACGACCTTCTCTCCGATCTTTGTGAAGCCGTTCCACTTGGCAATCACGGGTATGTAGCGGTGCATTTCACCGTGTACCTCAATGCTCTTTACCACCAGTTGGCGATATGCCTTCAGGCCACAGTTGAAGTCGTGCAGCTGTATACCGGAAAGCTTGCGGGTGGCGGCGTTAAATAATTTCGTAGGAATGGTTTTGCTGATAGGATCATAGCGCTTCTTTTTCCAGCCGCTCACCAGGTCATATTTCTGGTGCTTGATCATGTCGTAGAGCGCCGGTATCTCCTCCGGGCTGTCCTGCAAGTCTGCGTCCATAGTAATGACCACCTCGCAGTAGCAGCACTTAAAACACTCATTCAGGGCGGAAGACTTACCGTAGTTGCGGTTAAAGCTGATGCCCTTCACCGCGTGGTCTTCGGCGCCCAGCCCGTGGATCACGTCCCAGGAGCGGTCTGTGCTGCCGTCGTCCACCAGTATAACTTCATAAGAAAACTCGTGCGCATGCATCACACGTTTGATCCAGCGCACGAGTTCAGGCAACGATTCCTCCTCGTTGAAGAGCGGAACCACTACCGAAATATCATATTGGTATTGCATCTATTCTATTCAAATTCCGGCCGGCTGTTCTTCATGATCGCGGCGATGATCAGCGACAGAATAAAGCCAATGATCAAAGTTATGACTGTTGCGCCAAGAATCATAGTCACAGGCCCCTGAAAGCTTTCGGCCATGGCCATCCCCGCGTCGATCTGCTCGTCCGACATCCCCTGACGGATCATCTCCTCACGCTGCTTCTCCATTACGCGTGCCATGTACCCCGTGTCCACAAACTCAGTGTAGAGCCAGGTAAACAGGCCGGACAGGAAACCAAACACAACAGACACCAGTGACCCGATGCCCAGTCCCTGCCCGTAAGACATGTAACCGTAGTTCTCCGCCTTATACTGTTTCATGGCCACCACAATACCTGCGATCAGGATAAGGTAGGCCAAGCTGCTTAGCAGGCGGTTGTCCCCCAGGTCGGTCACCATCAGGATGAGGGAGTAAACCACGCCGATCAGGGCGAAGATAAGGCCATACTTGAAGGCTACGGCAGCTACGGAGGGTTGTCTTTCTGTCATAATGTTAGCGGTTATTGTTTAGGTTGTTCTTTATTTACGGAAAAAAACTGCCGCAACCACTGAAAAAACTCCTCCCGCAAATATCCTCCTCACAAAATCATCGGCTGCCAGCATACTTGGCGTGATCGAATCTAAAGCTTTGTACCCTTCTTCAAAGAGCCTTTCACCCACAATACTTACCTGCTGCTCTCTTGTCTCGTCTAACAATGCCTTCATTTCGGCAATATGCGCCTGCAGCACCTCCGGTCCTGCAATAAAAATGAACAGGAACACCAGCATGGCCGTGCTAAGCGCTGTATAAAAGGAAACAGACAGGCCTACCCGCAGCCCCTTCAGAAACCCGATCTCCTTATCGTTAAACAGCTTGTAGTAACGGATCGCCAGGAATATGAAAACCGGAATAGGGAGGTATGTAATGCGTCCCATATCCCCGAAGGGGTTTGTTCCGAAGAAGTACAGCACCAGCACCAGTGCAAAGCAACTCAAGCCGCACAGTACGCCATAGCGTATCCCCACCCGTATTATTGTCTGATTGAACATAGATACTCTCTCGCTAGCGTCGGCCGTGGCCGGCACTAAATAAACAGTAGTTTAAATATATGAAAATTTGCTAGTTAAGCACCAACTGTCCTTTGTGAATTGTGCCGATCACCCTGCCTTTCAGCTCTTTGCCATAGAACGGGCTGTTCTTTGATTTAGAGCTTCTGTTTTCCAGTGCAGGAGTCCAGCTCTGCTCCGGGGCAAACAGCGTCAGGTTTGCAGTTTCGCCCACGGCTATCGAAGGCGCTGGCAGGCGAAGTATACGACGCGGGTTTGTTGTGAACTTCTCAACCAATTGTGCTGTGGATAAGGTATCGCCCAGGGTGGTGTTTGCCACGGCGAAGGCTGTCTCCAGGTTCGTCATACCGAAATCAGCCAGGTCGAACTCCAGGTTCTTGGCCTCCGGGTCGTGTGGCATGTGCGCCGATACCAGTGCATCGACGGTACCATCCTGCAAGCCATCTTTGATCGCCTGCACGTCGGCATCGCTTCTGAAGGGCGGAGCCACCTTATAGTCTGTATCAAAAGGCACGACGGTCTCATCTGTGAAGGCAGCCTGGTAGCTGGCCACGTCGCAGGTTACGTCCATACCTGCTGCTTTGGCCTTTCGTATGGCCTCTATGCCAGCTGCAGTGGAAACGAGGGAAAAGTGGAGTCTGCCACCGGTATAAGCCAGTAACTGCAAATCACGTGTGATCATCACCTCCTCGGCTAAGGCCGGTATGCCTTTCATTCCTAACCTGGTGCTCACCTCACCCTCGTGCATTTGCCCATGCTCTGTCAGTCGGGTGTGCTCCGGCTTGTTCATCAGCAAACCGTCGAACAGCTGCACGTACTGCAGGGCCTTGAGCACAACGTCTGCCCCTTGCAATGGCTGCGTGCCATCTGTAAAGGCAACGGCCCCTGCCTGCTGCAGATCGATCATCTCGGTCAGCTCCTTGCCCTGTGCGTCTACTGTAACGGCAGCTGCCGGCAACAAGGTAACCGGTAAGCTCGCGGACCTGTTTCGGAGGTAACTCACGGCACCCTTCGTCTGAACTACAGGAGAGGTATTAGGCAGGCACACAACCTCTGTAAAGCCCCCTGCAACGGCTGCTGCAGCCAAGCTATCCAGATCTTCTTTGTACTCCAGCCCCGGCTCTCCAACAAAGGCATGCATATCCACCCACCCACCCGAAACGCTCAGCCCGTCCAGGGCAATAACTTTATCGGCTGGCTGCTCGTCCGGCCCGATGTAGGTAATGACACCGTGCTCGATGAGGATATGCTGTTGCTGTAGGTGAAACTCTGACTGTGGGTTGTAAATGGTTGCTGCTCGGAGAAGTACTTTCATGTTAGAGGAGTCTAATAAGTGCTATTTCGGCCATCAGGAAAAACAGACACAATATTAGGCAATATTTCCAAAGCTTTACGCCAAAATATCTTTTTTCAAACTCTCCCTTCACCGAAAAAGCGTCCCCATAGTTATAAACATGTACATTTTTGCCCTTGCTACCAACCATAACACGCAATTCGTCCGGCGTATACTGGTCAAGGTAAGACTCTTCTTTGCTGTAGTTAAAGGCCAGTACACTGTAGGTAGAGTCTTTGAGCCGCAGGGTGTAAAACCCCGCCTCATCCATGTCTGCCGGTACATTGAAGAACAGTTTGTTCCCCCTCACCTGCTGCTCAGGTATAAAGGCCATACTGTCCTTCTGCAGCTCATACACCCCCTCCCGCTTATTCAATCCTTTTGCAGGCACCTGTATGGTCTCATCTCCGAGCGTGTACGATAACTGCTGCTCTTGCTTGTAACTGGAAATAGCCAGTTTATACATGATCGGCACGAAAAGAGCATGATTGGCTAAGGTACTGTATGGCTCCTCCAGCGAAGCTGCCATCAGGTACAGATGCCCGTTCCCTCTGTCAAACCGGGATAGAAACGGAGCCCCACCTCTGTACTTCAGGATATCATCTGATGCTCTGGACCATACAACCTGACGCACCGAGGCCGGCATCTGCATCTTTGCATCATAATCAGAAAAGATACCCCTGAAAAACGGGTTATTGGGGTCAGGGGCTAAGAGCGTGGTTTTATTTGCAGAAGGACTTTCGGTGACGCTAGCAGGTATGCTTAAGTTTTGAGACAAGGCGGCAAACCCAGCTGTCGCGGCTGAAGCCGCGGGTATAACGACGACACTACCGCCTGCTTTTACCATGTTGGCTACGCTGGTAGCAAGAGCCGAAGAAAACTCTTTCACCCCATTTACAATTACCAGGTTGGATGAGGCTGCACGCCCGTAGTCAATGTTACTGGAGCTATACTGCTGAAAGTTGAAGAAAGGCTCGTTAGCATACAGCCGTTTCAGTGAACCTTCAGGAGCATCTGTAATCTCAGTTATAGTTACTGTTGGAGACGGGGCCAAAACAAAATAATAGGTATTGTCGAACTCTACGGGATAGTCTTCTATCTGCACATAAGCGCGCTTCAGTCCTGTACCATTTACCCTGAAGTTAAGCACAGCTTCTGTAGCCTGCCTGGGTGGAAGATCCATACTCAAGGCCGCTACCTGCTTATCCTCAATAAAAAGTTTTAAGGGAACATCCTCCACGGCTTCTGTACCTGTATTAAACACCCTTACATGAAGAGCATTGTCGGTAGAGACTCTAATAAACTCATCTTCAAGATATACTGAGTCGATAGCAACGTTTGTAAGATTTGCCGCTGCAACAGGCACCAGATGAACCTGTGCCGTACTGTCGAAGCGATTTATCATACCTGCTAAAGAAGCATTCCTCTGAAAATCGGAGAGAATGAAAATATGGGAAGGAGAAACACTGGGCGGCGAAATAAGCTGCCCTCGCTTCGCAGAAAAATCCACCTCATCCAGAAAGAGGGTCGCATCAGTAGCCTGCACTGACGTATGCAGCCTTGCACGCTCACCTGAAGCAATACGATAGCTTGTGGAAGCCGGGAACAAGGCTATTATTGATTTTGCCTGGTCTGCGGCAGTTGTCAAAAGAGATAAATCCCGCTCCGCATGTAGATTCTGCATACTGTAACTATTATCCACATAGATGGCTACATCGGAGTCATCCTTTACTGTGGCATCAGAAGCAGGTAAAAAAGGCTGGGCAAAGGCAAGCACCAGAAAAATAATGAAGAAAACACGGGAAAGAAGTATAAGAAGCTCCTTTAAATTCCGCTGGCTCGCCGTAAGGTCCTTGGATACCTGTATGAACTTGACGTTACTAAAGACTACACGCTTAGCGCGCCTTAATTGAACCAGGTGCAGCACAATAGGTACAGCAATAGCTGCTAAGGCAAACAAGAAAGAAGGATACAGAAAAGCCATAGTACAAGATATAGAGCTGGAAGCCTAAAAGCAACAGTCACCTAACAGCTATACCTAAAATAGAAGCCTGCGGTTATGTCTTTCCATGTCAGGCTGAAACATGATAAAGTATAACGAAAGAGGGAGGTAAAGCATATAACTAAACTAGAAGAGCATTCTGATGGGTTGAGTCTGATCAGGCTGCGCCATTACCAAACACAGCTACTGTTAGAGACATGGATAGAGCTGTGCTGTGTATTGCGCCTACGGCTTTTTTTAGACTACAGCCATGTGCTCCCCGTGGGGGGCCCGCTGCCCGCTGCCGGGGGTGGTGGGGGTAAAAAGGAAGAAGGGCAGGTTCCTTGCGGTTCCTGCCCTTCTGTTGGGGTTGGCGGCCACCTACTCTCCCGGGTGTGACCCCAGTACCATCGGCGCATCCGGGCTTAACTTCTCTGTTCGGGATGGGAAGAGGTGCTCACCGGAGCCATAG
>JAJLKL010000063.1:0-8358 GCA_033838975.1 Hymenobacteraceae bacterium
TGAACTGGGAACAGGCCATGACAGCCGTTAAGAATAATGAAAAACCTGAGTAAACATATAGTAGTTTGGACAGCATGCACTTTTGTGTGGTTGCTTGGAAGCCCTGCGGTATTCGGCGACACACTGAAGGTATGCAAAACCTGTGAGTACCACTCCGTGAAAGAGGCCGTGCGCCAGGCGAAAGCCGGTGACGTGGTGCTCGTGGACGGCGGTAAGTACATGGAGTCAGGTATAGAGATTACAAAGCCCATCAGTTTGATCGGGCGCAACAACCCGGTGATCGATGGCAACAACAGCGGCCAGATCGTCACCATTAAATCCTCCAACGTGAAAGTGGAAGGCTTTACTTTGCAGAACGTGGCCGTGAGCTACATGCGCGATGATGCTGCCATTCGGGTGGTCGACCGTGAAAACATACAGATACTGAATAACACCATTCTGAACACCTATTTCGGGATATACCTGCAAAACGCCGACAACACTATTGTGAAAGGTAATGTAGTGAAAGGCCAGAATACGGGAAAGATCGAATCGGCGCTGGGCAATGCCATACACGTGTGGCGCACCGACGGGGCCGATATAAGCAATAATCGGGTAGAAGGCCACCGCGACGGCATCTACTTTGAGTACGTGACCAACAGCCTTATCCACGAAAACATCAGTGAGCGCAACAACCGCTACGGATTGCATTTTATGTTCTCGGACGGCAACGTGTATACCCGCAACATCTTCCGGAAAAACGGGGCCGGTGTGGCTGTGATGTATACCCGCAACATCCGGATGGAACACAACACCTTTGAAGACAACTGGGGCGCGGCAGCTTACGGACTGCTGCTGAAAGACATTTCGCAGAGTACAATCCTCAACAACACATTTCGCCGTAACACCACCGGCATTTACATGGAAAGCTCCAGCCGGTTGCACATCGAAAACAACAATTTTGACCGCAACGGCTGGGCAATACGCCTGCTGTCCAGCTGCATTCAGGATACCTTTCGGCTGAATAATTTCACCGGCAACTCCTTTGATGTGAGCACCAACGGCAACCCCACCATGAACCTGTTCGAGCATAACTACTGGGACAAGTACAACGGCTACGATCTCGACAAAAACAGGATAGGGGATGTGCCTTACCGGCCGGTGAGTCTGTACTCCATGCTGGTAGAGCGCGTTCCGCCATCGGTAATGTTTATGCGCAGTTTTATGGTCGACTTAATGGACAGCATTGAACGCGTACTGCCGAGTTTTATACCTGAGAGTCTGGCTGATGAAAGACCTTCAATGAAGAAAATAAATCATGATAGCGATAGAAAACTTGTGCAAAACCTACGGTAAGCTGACCGTGCTCAAAGACCTGACCGTGCGCTTTGGCGGTGGCCGTGTAGTGTCGGTTATCGGACCAAACGGCTCAGGCAAAACCACCATGAGCAAGTGCATACTGGGCATGGTGCTGCCTGACAGTGGCGATATAAAAATGGACGGCGAGAGTGTACTCAAAAAGTACGCTTACCGGAGCCAGATCGGCTACATGCCACAGATTGGCAAGTACCCCGAGAACATGAAGATCCGGCAGGTGATCGATATGATCCGAGACATCCGCAAAGATGTCAAAACCATCGACGAAGAGTTGATAGGACTTTATGGCCTGAAGGCCATGTATGAAAAAAGAATGGGCTCCCTGTCGGGCGGCACGAAGCAAAAAGTGAGTGCGGCACTGGCTTTCATGTTCGACCCGCAGGTGCTTATTCTTGATGAACCAACCGCCGGCCTCGACCCGATTTCGGCGGAGATCCTGAAGTGCAAGATCCTGAAGGAAAAGAAGAAAGGCAAGCTGATCCTGATCACCTCGCACATTATGAGTGAAGTGGAGGAAGTGGCCGACGAAGTGATGTGCCTGGTGGACGGCTCGCTCAGATTCCACGAGACGATCGCCAGCATAAAACAGCACACCAACGAGGAGCGCCTGAGCCGCGCCATTGCCAAAATTATGAACGAGGAGGACTAAGTCATGAACAAGATCATCAAATACGTACTCTACGACATCGTGCGCAACAAAATTATAGTAGCCTATACCTTGTTCCTGTTGCTGCTCTCCATTGGTCTGTTTAATCTTGGAGGAAGTCCCGAAAAAGGCTTGCTCAGTTTGCTGAATCTGGTGTTGCTCACGGTGCCGCTGATCAGTATTGTGTTCGGTACTACGCACTTTTACAATTCCTATGAGTTCATGGAGCTGCTGGTGTCACAGCCGATCAAGCGCAGCAAGATTTTTATGAGCGAATACTGGGGTGTGAGCTTGTCGCTGTCGGGAGCATTTGTGATAGGCGTAGGTATACCTGTGCTCTTGTTTGCACCCAGCGCCACGGGCCTGTACCTTGTGCTGACAGGTGTGTTCATCACGTTCATCTTCGTAGCGCTGGCCTTTCTGGCCTCCGTCGTCACACGCGACAAAGCCAAAGGTATAGGTATAGCCCTGCTGCTCTGGTTCTACTTCGCGCTGATCTATGACGGCCTGGTGCTGTTTATCCTGTACTCTTTTGCCGACTACCCACTAGAATATGCTACGCTCGCTTTGACGGCGATGAATCCTGTGGATCTGGGTCGTGTGATGGTGTTGCTCAACTTAGACATTTCAGCAATGATGGGCTATACCGGTGCGTTGTACAAGAGTATTTTCGGTAGTATGTGGGGGATAGGTATAGCGCTGGTGGTGATGGTGCTCTGGGTGCTGGTGCCGGTACTAGCGTCGAGGAGGGCGTTTAAGCGGCGGGATGTGTAGGTCGGGATTTTCAGGATTCTCATATGCCGGGTCAAACCACCCCTAACCCCTCAGAGCTACGCTCGCTACCTTCGAACTCGCGTTCTCGGTAGTCCAAGGCGGGGAATTTGTTGCTGCCAATTTGAGAGTGTAAGCTTTGTAGCACAGTCCATACACACCACTGGTACGCATTGACAAGTTACTCGCACTGAAACTATGAAACAGATAGCGGTGCCAGGTGCGCCCCTTGACTATCCACTGTTTGAGCGTTCAGCGAGTTTGGATAGTCTTGATTTTTTTGCTCACTTTTTTCATCAAGGAAAAAAGTGAGTGCCCGCCGCACAGGCGAAGCTATAAAACACCTCAGGTTGGTATATCAACAGCTATAGCTATACAACGGGCCAGAGGCCCCTCTATAGTAGACACGAGCGTGGACGCTCGCGCCATGATCAAAGACACAGCTACGCTAGTAAAAGCAAAACAACCTTTACTGATTATCCCGCCCTGGTGTCGTAACCGTATCGACCTCAAACGCGGCGGTATCATCCTGCATATCTAGTTGCGGGCTCACCTCTTCGCCAGAACCCATTTCCACACTCTCATCCATTGTTTCGGTGTCCCGGGTTTCAGTTTCAACGTCATGGGTGGTAGTATCAGAGCTACAGGAGAAGAAGAAAATACCGATGAAAATAATAAGTGTCTTTTTCATAGTCGTAAGTATTGGTAAGAACTCTTTAAAACGACAATGAAAAGGCTCTGGTTTTAGGTATAGCCTTGATAACCAGGTGCTACCTGGCGGTAAGACATAAAGAAGCCGCCCTGTTTATAGCCGTAGCTGGCACAAACAGGGCGGTTTAATTAAGGGAGCACTTACTTAGTCGTTATCCGAAGCATACCACTCGGCAAAGGACTTCTCCGTTTCCCAGAGTCTGAGGCTGTGCAGCTCCACATACGGTGGCAGCAAGTGCCGGATCCGCTGTTTAAAGTCAATCAGCATGTTCTCGCAAGTGGGCTGGAAAGGCGTGAGAACCAGCTTGTGGTTGAAATGCCGCAAGGCCAGAATCAGCTCCTGCGGGGCGTCCTGTCGCAGCAATAGCGCATGGTCTATCGGATCGATGATGGATTCCTGCACCAGCTTTTTGAGCTCCTTGAAATCCATCACCATACCGTCGTTCGGGTGCGTCTCGCTCACGATAGGCGTACCGATAATGGTTACTTCCAACCTGTAGGAATGCCCGTGAATGTTGCGGCAGCCGCCCTTGTAGTTCTGCAGGGCGTGGGCTGTCTCAAAATTGAACAGGCGGGTCAATCGTATTCTACTCATACCTGTCTATACCTTCTGATTTGCTAACTGTAACTGGTCTTCGGCTTCGAGTAATTCATTTAACATCAGCACACGCTTCTCTAGCTGGTCTTTGAAAAGCGTCGGAACCAATTCTTTGTAATAGGCTATACCTTGCTGCAGGTTCTGCCAGAAGCTCTGCAGGTACTTCTCCTGTTTGTCGGTCATGGTTTCCTGTAGCTCGGCCTTCTTGTTCTTCCAGTATTGTACGTACATGTTCAGCTCATTGACGAACATATGCGGACGATAGGTGCTGTTAAGCACATTCATACGGCCATAGATGTGGTCGACCATCTCCTGCAGTTTGAAAATGTTGGAGAAGTAGGCCATATTCGGACCCGGACAAATAGCGATCGGTCTGGAGGCAACCGCTTTTCTGGCTATACCTAGTTTCACCAAAGCGGTATTGGCCAGGCCTTCGCAGAGACACTCTTTCGCCAGCACTTTGGCTTCTTCGGCCTTATACTCGGCTTCGGGCAAGCCTAAACTCTGCAGCTGCAGGAGTTTGTTGCGCTGATACTTGCGGGAGGCGGTGCAGATAGGTTCCTTTGAGAAATCGGAGTTTGAAACTAAGTGCTTTTTCTCACAAGGACTACCTGGTTTGCCGCGTTCTATGCGTGCCAGCGTGAGGGCCTCGGAACTGGTGCCGCGCAGCGAGTTGAACGGTACACCAAGCGGGGAGATCGGGCTCAGGTACAGGTCTTCTTTTTTCGCTCGCGCCAGTTTCTCCATGGTTTCAGCGTCAACGGTCGTGGCTTCGGGTACGAGCAGAAAAGGCGTGCCCCAGCCGGCGGCGTCCATACCATAATGCTCCAACAGGAAGCTGTGCTCCTCGGCAGTGCCGATACCGCCTTGCACCGTGATGTGCAGGTTGGGTGCTTCGGCTGGCACAGTATAGCCTTTAGCCGTGAGGGCGCTGCTGCACAGGGAATAAAGTTCGTCCTGCATAGCCTGTCGGTTTTGCTTGAACTCCTCCAGAATCGGGCCGAGCAAATAGCCGTCTGTAGCGAAGGCGTGGCCGCCGCAGTTCAGGCCGGACTCAATGCGGAATTCCGACACCCAAATGCCCTTTTTAGCCAATATTTTGCCCTGCACAAAAGCCGAGCGGTAGTCACTTACTTTTATCACTACTTGTTTTTCGATGTGGCCGTTTTCGTCGGGGAAGAAGCAGGGGAACTGCTCGAGGTAGCTGTAAAGGCGCATGTTCATACCTGCCGAGAAAATCACCGAAGCGTGCACCGTACTGTTGGCAAAACCACGCAGCGCAGCCAGTGCGTCAGAGTATTCCGATGGCAGTGGATTGCCGTCTCTGTCGTAGTTGGTTTTGTCTAGCTTGGTCATGATATTCACATCAATACTGCCCGGTACTACGGCCTGTCGCAACTCCTCCTGCATGATTTTCTTCAGTTCGGGATTGCTGGTCTGCAGCATTTTCAGGAAGAGTACCTTAAGCGGTGCATTGTCCGGCAAGAGCAAAAAGTACTTGGTGAGGCGCGACTCCGAATCGAAGGACTCTTGTTTAAGGCTCTGCACCTGTTGCTTCACGATGCGGTCGGCAAGGTTCAGGTACTCCTCCACGCGGCGGGCACGGTAGTCTTTGTCCTTTGTGGTAATAGGAGTGAAGTGCTCCTGGTATACCTGACTGTAATGCTCACGCATCTGCTCGAGCAAGGTGTCGTCGCTCAGCGAGACAACGGATGAAATGCCATACTGCGCCACTTTCATAGGCGAGTCGATGGAAAAGGCCAATCCCATAACCGGGATGTGGAAGCTGTGCGGTGTGTTTTTAATCATGATAAATGCTGTATCGTTTTTACTGAGTTACCTCTCCCCAGCCCCCTCCTTTTGTCGAGGGCCCCTACCCCCAAAACAGGAGGGGGATTTAAGAGAATTTGTTTATTTTTTGTTTTTCTGCTCATACCGCAAGTTTAGCGTTAGCGCAAGTTGTGGTTTTTATGTACCCTTTTTGTAACTGGCGTATTGGTTATTTTGAATGATCACAAACGCCAGTTACAAACTGGCCGTCATGTATACCCACCAGTTACCGCTTCGCTCAAATTGGCGGTATGAAAGGTATAGCTCAACTCCCTCCCCTGTTTTGGGGGTAGGGGCCCTCGATAAAAGGGGAGGGCCGGGGTGGGGTCACAATCCCCTCCGTTTCATCTCCGCCTCCAGTAAACTCAACTCCCTACCCATCTGCCCGGCAATAGACGTATTTTCCTCCGCCCGCCGAATCATGTAAGGCAGGGTAGTGGCCACGTCGCCATAAGGCAGGTATTTGGAGGCGTTGAAACCGGCTTTGGCCAGATTGTAGGTCAGGTTGTCGCTCATGCCGTAGAGCTGCGAGAAGAATATGCGCTTGCGGTGGTCGGCTATACTATGGCGGTTGATCTGGTTGACGAGATAGCGGGTACTGGCTTCGTTGTGCGTGGCGGCACACAGCTCGACACGGTGCAGGTTTTGCAGGCAGATGTCGATGGCTTTGTCGAAGCTGCGGTCGGTGTCGGCTTTAATGGTAAATACCGGACACTGGTAGCCATGCTCGGCGGCGCGTTCCTGTTCTTTTTCGATGTAGGCACCCCGCACGATTTTTATACCTAAGACCACATCGTAGCCCTCGCTTCGCTTGAGCAAATCGGTGAGATAGCCGAGGCGGTCGGTGCGGTACATTTGCAGGGTATTGAACACCACGGCGCGGCGTTCGTTGTAGCGTAGCATCATCTTTTCGGCCAGCTCGTCCATACCCTGCTGCAGCCAGCTTTCTTCGGCATCAATGTAGACCGTGATGTTGGCTTCGTAGGCGGCTTTGCAGATCAGGTTCAGGCGGTTTTCTGTGCGCTGAAATGCGGCTTGCTCCTCGGCTGTCAGTGGCTTGCTTTCCTGCAGTTTCTGGAAGATGTCGCGGGAGCCTATACCTGTCAGTTTCACGCTGATGTAGGGGATCTCGCCGGTCACTTTTGCCAGCCGGATGTTGCGCATGATCTCGTCGAGCACGTGCTCGAAGCCGGTTTCGTCTTCCTTGGCTTCGGCGGCATAGTCCAGCACGGTGTATACCTTGGCCCTGGCCATGCGGCGGATGGCGCTTTGTGCTTGCTGGGCTGTTTCGCCCCCGCAGAAGTGGCGGTAAATGGTGCTCTTGATGAGGCCCTTGATCGGGAGTCCCAGTTTAAGCGCCCAGACCGTGGCCACGCCGCCCAGCTTGACCAAAGTGGGTTTGCCCATCATCCGGAACAGGAAATGGGCGAGTTTGAGCTCTTCGTCCGTCTTGGTGCTGAAGGCTGTCTTCAGGTCATCCGGGTCGAAAGCCGTTGTCGGTTGTATGGTAGTCGTACTCATGTATGTTGCAATTCTTTGGATGTATGTGTTTCTGTTTCAGGTATAGCCTTGCGCCTGGTGAGCAAGGCGCGGAGGAGCGGCACAGCCATCAGGGCCACGCCCACGGCTATACCTGCGCCCGACACGGCAAAGGCCACAAACCAGGGCCTTAGCGCCTGCAAGATTTGTCCGTGCGTCATATCCGGCGACTGCACTTCCAGCATGGCCTTGCCCACACCAGCGCCAATCAGTGCCACCCAGAACACAAGGAGCGCCCCGTTGCCCAGGTATAGCCCACGCATGATGTACTTATGCGCAGTGGCACTGAAATTGCCATAAAAGCGGGTACAGGCATAGGTGGCAGAGGCCAGCAAGAGCATGGTGTTAATGCCGATGGTGGTGCCCATGGCGTGCGCCACCGTGATGTGCGTGCCGTGAGTATAGAGGTTAATGGCGGGTACCGACATCAGGATGGCCATGAAGAGGTTCAGGAAAATCCAGATATCCGCCGCAATCATAAAGCGATAGGGCAGGAGGGCAGCGTTCTTGCGGGCGTCGGAAAGGCTGCTGCGCCAGGTCCAGATGATCTTGCCGAGAATGAGCAACTCGGTCATGCTCACGAGGTAGGCCGTATAGCGGATGGTATTGCTTACCGGCAGGGCGTAGATGTGGTGGCCCCAGTTGAACATCAAATTGAAAAGCCCCAGAAAAAAGAAAGCGAACGTGAGCGGTTTTCGGGCCAAGCTGTCATCGCCGCTCAGGCGGGTCATCACATAAAATGCGCCGCCGTTTATCAGCATGTTCCAGGAGCCCACCAGCGACCCGTAGGACTTCCACTGCACGGCCATGTCGCGCACCAGGTGGTCGCCGAAGTAGGGCAGCACCCACAGGTAGGACTCGCTAAAGGAGAGTATAAAAAAGACGATTCCCGACAGCCACATCCACT
>JAJLKL010000064.1:0-6040 GCA_033838975.1 Hymenobacteraceae bacterium
CGACATCGTTGAGATTAGATTTAAGGGAGGCCGCAAGGACTTCTATCGCAATACAAACAGACTCGACTTAACAACCGGCGACGCCGTGGTAGTGGACGTGCCTAACGGGCACCACATTGGCTTTGTATCATTAAAAGGCGAGCTAGTGCGCCTGCAGATGATGAAAAAGAAGGTAGAAAACAGCGAAGAGATCCGCAGCATCTACCGCATCGCCAATGAAAAAGACATGGAGAAGTTTAACGAGGTAAGAGACCTTGAAGGAACCACCATGTACCGCAGCCGTGAGATTATCCAGCAACTGGGGCTTAAAATGAAGCTCTCGGATGTGGAGTACCAGGCTGATAAAAGCAAGGCCACCTTCTACTACTCTGCCGACGACCGCGTTGACTTCCGTGACCTGATCCGGAAGCTGGCCGAGGAGTTTAAGGTGCGCATCGAGATGCGCCAGATAAGCCTGCGCCATGAGGCGGGCCGCCTGGGCGGCATTGGCTCGTGTGGCCGTGAGCTTTGCTGCTCTACCTGGCTTACTGATTTCAAGAGCGTGTCTACCACAGCGGCGCGTTACCAGAACCTTTCGCTTAACCCAAGCAAGCTTTCGGGCCAGTGCGGCAGGCTGAAGTGCTGTCTTAACTATGAGCTCGAGACTTACATGGATGCCCTGAAGGATATCCCAACGGTAAACCGCCCGTTGCAAACGCAGCAGGGCGATGCCATACTTCAGAAGACGGATATCTTTAAGCGCATGATGTGGTTTGGATACAAGGGCGACAACAACTGGTACCCTGTGCCGGTGGAGCGCGTGCAGGAGATACAGGAGTTAAACGCCAAAGGTGTTGCCGTAGAAACGCTGCTGCTGGAGCCTAAGGAAGAGCCAAAGCAAAATGAGTTTGTGGCGCAGGTAGAAGGCAGCCTGGAGCGCCTGGACGATAAGTTCAAGAGCAAAAAGAAGAAAAAGAAGAAAAAGAAAAAGCCTGGCACAGGTGCACAAGCTGAGCAGGCCGTAGCTGATGCTCCAAAGCAGCAGAAAGAGAGGACTGAGAAGAAGCAGCAGGAACAGCCTGAGCGCGGCGAAAGAGGCGATCAGGAGCAGAAGCCGCGTAAGCAGAAGCCATTCAAGAACAAAAACAAAAATCGCGAAGACAGGGAAAACCGTGAGCCGCGCGGTGAGGCCAGAGAGCCAAGAGAAGGCAGGGAGCAGCGTGAGCCCAAAGAGGCCCGTGCCCCGCGTGAGCCAAGAGGCGAGCAGCGCGAAGGCAGAGAACGCCGCGAGAACCGTCCGCCAAGACAGCCAAAGCCTGATGGGCAGGCAACTGCGGCGGCACCGGCTACAGGCCAGGAAAGATCTCCTGACCAGAAGCCCAAGAAGCGCAGGAAGCCTTTCAAGGGTAAAAAGCCTGATCAAGAATCTAAACCACCGCGCACCGATGCATAGAACCCTGGTATTGTGGGCTTCGGCTTTCCTGCTGCTTTTAAGCAGCTGTGATCCGGGCCGCATTTATGAGCAAAATGTAGAGCTGCCTGAAAATAACTGGCAGATTGACAATGCTCCTGTTTTTGAGTTTGAGATACAGGACACCACCCAAGTATACGATGTGTACTTTAACGTGCGCTACAACCTGCAGTACGATTACTACAACCTGTACCTGCGCCACCAACTGGTGGGACCGGATAGCGTGCAGCTTTCAACTAAACTGCACGAACTGCTGCTGATGGATGCCAAAACCGGCAAGCCCCTTGGCAAAGGCTCCAGCGATACGTTCGACCTGCAGGTCCTGGCGCTTAACAATGTAAAGTTCAGTAAAGCGGGCAAGTATAGCCTGAAGCTAACACAGTATATGCGCCGCGACCCGCTACCGCACATTATGGCTGTTGGCGTTAGGGTTGCCGAAAGCAAAGAGTAACAGCGCCTGTAACAATATTTCAAAGCCCTGTGCAGTACCTGTGCACAGGGCTTTGTTTTTTACGTATTTCTTCAGGCGCTGAAACCCAAGAGTGTGCCGGGCAGATTTAAAAGCAACAAAACCTGCGCGCCCTTAGTATTGATTAGCATACAGCATATATTAGGAACACACTCAGAATGAAACTCACGCTTATTGTACTTGGCTTCATATTCACCCTTTTCTCTTTCCTTCCTTTTATTAAGTCGCCCCAATGGTGGATTAGGGTGCTAGATTTCCCGCGCCTGCACATAGCCATAATTCTTACAGCCATACTTATAGCCTATGTAGGCACCTATGGCTTCGGCGACACCTCCGAAAAAGCGATGCTTGCCCTATGGCTGGTGGCTATCATAAATGAGGTGCGGTATGTTTTCCGGTTTACCCCCGTGGCCAAAGTAGAGGCTTTCAAATCAGAGCAAAAGCACCCGGCCAATGCCTTTACGTTGATGATTGCCAACGTACGCATGGTAAACAAAAAGCACCAGAAGTTTAAAGAACTGGTACTGCGGGAGAAACCGGATATGCTCATCATGAACGAGCCTGACGAGGCCTGGCATGAAAGCGTTCGGAAAGAATTTGATGCACGTTATCCCTACTCCATTAAAAAGCCGCTCGATAATACTTACGGCATGATGTTCTGGAGCAAGTTCAGGCTGCACCAAAGCGAGATCAGGTTTTTGGTAGAGGATGACGTACCCTCTTTCTACACGGTGGTAGAGCTGCCCAGCGGCAGGATGTTCGACTTGTTTACGGTACACCCGCAGCCCCCCCGCCTGATGCGCAACACCGAAACCCGCGAGGCAGAGCTGCTTATCGTAGCCAAGCAGGCCAAAGAAACATCATTACCCAGCATCGTTGCCGGCGACCTGAACGATGTGGCCTGGTCGAGCACAACAAAGCTGTTTAAGAAGATAAGTGGTATGCTGGACCCACGCGTAGGCCGCGGCTTCTTTAACACCTACAACGCTCAGATACCTTTCTTCCGTTACCCCCTGGACCACGTGTTCTACGACCCGGAATTCAGGCTGCTAAGCTTAAGAAGGTTGAGCAAGTTCGGTTCAGACCACTTCCCTATCCTGATAAGCCTGAACTACGAGCCGCTTAAAGAAGACGAGCAGGAGCCTCCTAAAGCAGACAAAGAAGATAAGGAGGAAGCACAGGAACTGATACAGGAAGGACTGGAAAAAGGCGAGGAACGAAACCAGGAAAAAATTGAGAACGGAGAGCAGATGCCTGCAGCACAGGCAGAAAAAAACCCGCTCGGCAAACGAGCGGGTTAAAATAGATGAATGATGCCTTGCGGCTAGATATATTTACAACTTAGATTTTCTCTACGTTGATTGCATTCAATCCTTTTTTGCCATCTTTAACTTCAAAAGATACACGGTCGTTTTCACGAATTTCGTGTACCAAACCAGTCTGGTGCACAAAAATGTCCTGATTTGTATCATCAGCAACAATGAAACCAAAGCCTTTTGATACGTTAAAGAATTTTACTTTACCTGTCTTCATTACGAAAATTAATTTATTAATAAAGCAAAGGTACATATTAGTTTCAATTTTACTACTACCCGCAAAAAAATAATAAAAATAACATCATCAACCACTTACGTGCGCTGCACCCTTGCACAGCCTCCTGTTTAAGTACCGGATCAGGGCAGCTTGTCCCATACTTCCGTGCATCTCCTTATATATGCTTACTGCTCTACCCTTATACTCTGATATCAAAATAACCAAGTAACGCGGGGTTCGTATAGCTAAAACGTTCTGTTACACTAAAAAAACAGCATCGCTACTAAAATTTGTACTGGTGCGGCCTGTAACGGAACCCACATCTGCCGCCCCTGTGGCTTGAATGTGTGGGGCATGCAACAAACTTAATTTTTAACAATAAACAAGGAGATCAGAACTATGAAAGACACTGAGAAAAACCAAGGCTCGGATCAATCATCAAACATGTCGAGCGGATCGTCCAGTACACCTTCGTCATCTTCATCATCTAATACATCAGGCAGCAGCAGCGGCCTTACATCATCCTCAGGCTCTACAGGCGGCTCATCATCTAAGAGCAGCAAAGCTTCAGGCTCAACATCTAAGTCTTCTACTACGAAGGCAAGCACTTCAAAATCTGCAAGCGGCAAATCTTCAGGTACTACTTCATCAGGCAAGTCATCCACTAGCAAATCTTCCGGCACAAGCTCCAAGCAGGGCGGTTCTACAGGCCAAGGCTCCGATACTGGCAGCTATGGTTCTATGAGCAGCGGCTCTCAGCAGGATTTCCAGAGCTCAGGACAAGGCGGATACGGTGGCCAGAACTACGGTGACCAGGGAGGTTACGGTAGCCAGGGCGGCTATGGGTATGGTTCTCAGTACGGCAACTATGGCGGACAGAGCGGCTATGGCTATCAGGGCGATTATGGTTCGTCGCAGCAGGGTGGCGGTATGTCACAGGGCCAGGGCATGCAGGGCGGCTATGGCAGCGGCAGCCAGGGTATGAGTGGCGGCGGCTATGGTTCATCTCAGGGTATGTCGGGAGGTTATGGCTCTATGTCTAACCAAGGCATGTCTGGTAGCAGCTACGGACAAGGTGGCTCTTATGGCTCTCAGGGTGGCTTCAACTATGGCAACCAGGGAGGCATGGAAGGCAACCGCACAAGATACCAGGACCAGGATTACGGTGCCTCAAGAGGTGGCATGCAAGGCGGTCTGCAGGATCGTGAAGGCGACAACCAAGGCGGCCAGAGCTGGGGAGGTTCTCAGGGCTCGTTTGGCATGCAGGGAAAATCTTCGGGCCAGGGCGGCTACGGCAGCTACGAGAGTGGCAGAGGCGGCTATGAGCGCGGCGGTGGCTATTCCAGCCAAGACCAGGGCTCACACCGTTACGGCTCTTCAGGACAGGGAAGCTATGGTATGATGAATGACCAGGGCGGCATGGGCAGCTACAGCCAGCGTGGCGGTTCATCTTCTCAGAGCTTTGGCGGACAGGGCGGTTATGGCTCTTCTTCTCAAGGCATGGGCGGTGGATATGGCGGCTCCTCAAGAGGCGGCTATGGCTCACAGGGCATGTCTGGCAGCTACGGCCAGGGTGATTATGGACAGCGCGGTGGCGGCATGGGCCAGGGTGGCTACGGAAGCGGTCAGCAGGGCTACGGCTCTAGCACGTCAGGCTCCGGCTCAGGCAGAACAGGCATGCAGGGTGGCTACGGCGACAGAGACCGCTATGGCTCTATGGGCTATGGTTCATCGAGAGGCATGAGCGAATACGACAGAGATGACCGTGGTTCATCGAGAGGCTGGGACTCTCAGAGCTCGATGCAGGGCGGATATGGCAGCCAGGGCGGCTACGGCTCAAGAGGCGGCTCTTACAACGATGACTACCGTTCAAGCAGATATGGCTCTCAGGGCAGCGACTATGGCCAAAGCAGCTACGGCGGCGGTTATAGCGGCGGCATGGGCAGCTCAAGCGACCGCGACAGAGGCGGTTACGGCGACAGCAACTACAGCCGTGGCATGAGCGGTGGCTATGGCTACGGCTCAGGAAGCTCTAGCGACCGTGACAGAGGCGGCTACGGACAGAGTGGTTACAGAGAAGGCGGTTATGGCCAGGGCGGCCGTGGCGGCGACCAGAGCCGTTACGGGTCTATGGACAGCGGCACATCCTACTACAGCGATAACCGTGGCTCCAGCTCACGCGAGAACTACAGAGGCTATGGCAGCGGCGACTACGGCTCATCATCAGGCTCTGACTACGACAGAGACCGTCACGAGAGCCGCCGGAGCGATCGTTACCGTAACCTGGACAGAGACTAGTTATTATAGATTTCTATAATATTGATACAAAAGGCCACCCCGGTTTCCGAGGTGGCCTTTTGCTTTTGAGTAAACTATAAAACCATCAAACGAAGCACTCTTTGTAGTCTTGCGCAAACTGCCTGAAAGAATGTGGCTTACGATCAGTTACAGCCTGTACCGAATCAAAAACCTGATTTGAGTAACCAGCTTTGTACACATCATACAGCTCCATCATAGCATCAGCCATCCACTCTGGAGTGCCATGCTCCGTCATACTTTTTCGTGCGGCATCACCTGGCACATCCACA
>JAJLKL010000065.1:0-27630 GCA_033838975.1 Hymenobacteraceae bacterium
ACCGCCAGACTCTGGTAGCCTATCTGCTCGTACATATGGCTGATCTGGAGCTGGTAATCACGCATCTCGTCGTCATAGAGGTCGGTCTTGTTGAAGATGAGAATGGTAGGGATATCGTAGGCCTCGTCTGTTACCAGAAAGCGGTCCATGAAGCAAAACGAAGTACGCGGAGACACCAGTGTCACGATCAGCAGGGCCTGGTCCAGGTTGGACGCAATAATATGAGAGTAGGCCGTTTTGTGTGTACTCTGGCGGATGATGTAGTTCTCACGGTCCTCGATCTTATTGATGACAGCAGTGTCCTCCCCGGCCTCCTCCACCTCAAACTCCACACGGTCGCCAACAGCGAGTGGGTTGCTGACCTTCATGCCTTTCAGCTTAAACTTGCCGCGCAGGCGGGCACGGTGCAGCTGGCCTGCCTCATCACGAACCAGGTACCACGACCCCGTTGACTTTACAACTACTCCTTTCATGCATTCTCTTTCAGCAGGCGCTTTACCTCATGCATGATCTGCGCGGTGGCGCCTGCCTGCTTTTGTACGTATTGTTTTTCTTTGTTGGTTATACTCTCGCGCAGCCCCGGCGTTTTGTGTACCCTCTCAAATGCTTCCAGTAATTCCCCGCTGCTGCTTATCGGAAACGCGCAACCTAGCGCCTCCAGGTCCTTCGCCTCCTGAAACTTGTCATACTTGGGGCCGAAGAAGAGCGGTAGCCCGAACACGGCGGCCTCCAAGGTGTTATGCAGGCCCTTGCCAAACGCGCCGCCGATGTAGGCATAGGTACCATAGCTGTACAGCGACGACAGCATCCCGATGTTATCGATGACCAGCACATTATACTTGGCAGCGTTCGCCTCCGTTGCTTCGGAGAACCGAATGGCATCACCTCCCAACTCCTGCATCACTGCTGCTATACTGGCCTCATGCACCTCGTGCGGCGCGATGATAAACTTGATACTCTGCCTGTGCTTCTGGATAAGGCTGAGCAGGACGTCGATGTCTGCCTGCCAGCTGCTACCCACCATAAACACCTGTTGCCCCTGCGCAAAGGCTTCTACCAAAGGTATGCGCTTTACGGAGGCCGCCGTCTGCAGTACCCGGTCAAAGCGCGTATCGCCGGCTACGCTCGCCTGGCGGATCTGTATACTTTGCAGCAGCTCCAGGGAGGTTGTGTTTTGGGTATAAATGTGTGTAAAGCGGCGGAGAATGTTTCGGTAAAAACTCCCGAAAGGCTTAAAGAAGATTTGATCCTGCCTGAAGATGGCCGAAATGGAGAGCACTGGTATGCTTTTTCTTTCCAGCTCCAGGAGGTAGTAGTGCCAGAACTCGTACTTCACGAAGACTGCCAAGGCGGGCTGTACAAGGTCCAGAAATTTTCTGGCGTTGCCGGCGCTGTCTAGGGGCAGGTAAAAAATGTAGTCTGCCCCGGTGTAGTTCTTGCGAATCTCGTACCCGGAGGGGGAGAAGAAGGTCAGCAGCACTTTGTATGCTGGAAACTCCTGGCGAAACGCCTCCATAACCGGGCGTCCCTGCTCAAACTCGCCCAGCGATGCGCAGTGAAACCACGCTACCGGAGCACGATTACCCTGCAGTGCTTGTTGCAGGCGCTCAAACTGTCCCGTACGCCCTTCCTGCATCAGCTTCGCCTTCAGGTTAAAGGGGGCAGCCAGTGCAATGGCTGCTTGGTAGGCACGCAGCCCTAAATCGTAAAGTAACTTTGGCAAGTGTGGTTGCAGATCTGGTTCGTACTGCAAATATAGGGTATTACCGTGGTTTCGCTTTAACGGAAGTAATTTAATAGCGGTTATGGGAGGTGTACAGCGCTACCGGTGCCAGGGTTGCCTGTGTACCTGACGTTGTGTTCCCGGGGATGGGGGGAACGGGATGAGGCATATTTTTTGCGTTTATCTTGTCGCGATGCACCGTTGCCGCTTCTGCTCCACTACCAGATAGTGTCGTCAGACGGCTCACTTGGCTGCTGTTTTTTGCAGTAATTGGTTGGATAGCAGGTGTTTGAATGAAAACTTGAAGGATTTTCTAAACATTAAAAATGCTTCATACGTTTCCATACAAATGTACCACATTACTAAACTAAAATAGACCTATGGAAACACCAGACGTAAAGAATAAAGCAGAAGATCTAAAGAACAAGGCAGATAGAATGAACCCTGAGCACAAGGAGGGGCCAGTGGCTTCCGCTATCGAGCAGTATACGGCCAAGTTACCTTCAGACACCTATTTATGGGCTGCACTGGGTTCAATGGCTATCTCTGCAACATTGAAAGTGCTTAAGAAAGACGAGGAAGCTCTTTTTGTAGGACAATGGGCGCCTTCTTTCTTACTGCTGGGCGTGTACAACAAGATCGTAAAAGAGGCAGGATTTGGAAGAGACAAATAATGCTTTTCAATTTATAGTCACAAAAAAGGGAGCCTGGGCTCCCTTTTTTCATGTGATACGGGTTGATAAGCTATACCTGGCTTGCTTCATCCTCTGTTTTGTCTTCTTCACTTCTTTCCTCCGGAGGAGTAGAGGTGATGTTGCCAAATTCATCCACGTACGCGATCATATCTTCTAGTTTGCCTCCGGTAGAATTCTCCTGCCTCTCCTGTTTACGTTGTGCCTTCTCATCTTTCTTCTTTTGCTTTTTCTTTTCGCGTTGCCTCTTCATGAAGTGGTTTTGAGATCTGCTCATAGTCTGCTCGTTTAGGTTGGAAAAACTCCCTGGCCTCACCGGCTGTAGTGGCTGCAGCTTGAGCGGTTATTTAGGTAACCGCTTAGCCTTTTCTGTAGCGTAAAACCCATCGGGGTGCACAGCAACACCGGTTGCTGTCAAGCATAGAGATACTTTCAATCCATGTTGTGGAGAACATTCTTTGCAAAGATGATGGGCAAAGAGTAAGTACCGAATGGTGCTCGCGGCCGGAAAACGGGAGAAAGACTTTTTAGCCTTCTTAACAAAGATACGCTTTTTTGTGCTTAAAGTCAGGTAAAGGAGCAGATATCTGACCTCTAACGGAAGCATTTTGATTGCAGAGGATAGGTGAACGGTCCAAAAAGAAAAAGCCCCTGGGTTAGCAGGGGCTTTTTATAGGCTGATGCAGCTAATTAGAACTGCTTGTTTGCAAGATAGTTAGAAACGCCTTCTTTTGTAGCCTGCATAGCTTCTTTGCCTTCAGACCAGTTTGCAGGGCAAACTTCGCCTTTCTCTTCAAAATACTGCAGTGCGTCCACCATACGAAGCGCCTCATCGATGCTACGGCCAAGTGGCAGGTCGTTTACCACCTGATGACGTACAACACCTTCTTTGTCGATCAGGAACAGACCGCGGTAAGCAACAGGCTCACCTACAAAAGTTACTTCGCCTTCTTCGTTATATTCGTAGTGGCCAGCCAAAACATCGTAGTTCTGAGCGATTGTTTTAGAAGCGTCTGCCACCAACGGGTAATTTACACCTTCGATACCACCCTGATCCTTTGGAGTGTTCAGCCACGCAAAGTGAGAGAAGTGCGTATCAGTAGAGCAACCCACAACGGCTACACCTTTGCGCTCGAACTCTTCCATTCTTTCCTGGAAAGCAAGGATTTCAGTTGGGCACACAAACGTGAAGTCCATTGGGTAGAAGTAGAAAATTACATGCTTCTTGCCCAGGTACTGGTCCAGAGAGAAATCTTCTACAAACTCACCGTTTTCAACGGCCATTGCTCTAAAAGAAGGTGCTTTTTTACCTACTAGTACTGCCATTTTATTCTTTTTAAGGGTTAAAAAATCTATTTGATTGCTTGTGAAATACTGATCTGTTTTTCCGGTTCCACCTTCTTGCCGGTCAATTGCACAGAGAAGCTCTTTATTTCGAAGTTCTCTACGTGGCGGCGCTTGAAAAAGTCCTGCAACACCTGCTCCAGCTCGGCATCCTCGTAGTCAACGATCTCCTTTGTGTTGCTGCAGTAGATGTGGTTATGAGCTTTGGTATTGGCGTCATAGCGTTTACCGCCTTCTTCAGACAACACCCTCCGGATCAGCTCTGCTTCCACAAAGGTGTCCAGCGTCTTATACACGGTCCCAAGTGAAATGCTCGGGTTGGCCGGGTTCAGGTGCTGGTATACTTCCTCAGCGGTTGGGTGGTGACCGTGCAGCGCCGTCAAGGCCTCATACACCACAATGCGCTGGCTCGTGGCCTTCAGGCCAGAAGCTGCTATCCGCTGGTGTATTTCTTTCCTGGTGAGGTGCTGCATTTTAATCTTAGTTAAGAAATATTCTTATCTAGTAATTATTGCAAAGATAGGGCTTAAAGTTAAGAAGTGAAAATGCCGGGGAGGTAAAAATCAAAAAAGATAAAAAAGTCTAATGCATCAAAAGTGGCAAGCGTAACTGCGAAGCAACTAGTTGTTTCACAGCTACGCTTGCTTATCAGGGCGAGCTCAGCCACAGGCTGTTTATTGACGAGCTTTTGTTTGAACCCTGACTCTTTAACTTTAGGTTATCTTCCTTTGAACTCGGGCTTTCGCTTCTCTACAAAGGCGTTCATGCCCTCGGTCTGGTCCTCGGAGGCAAAGCAGAGGTAGAAGTTCTTGCGTTCAAAGTACAGGCCTTCGTCCAGTTGCGTTTCAAAAGAACGATTTACAGCCTCTTTGGCCAGCTTGGCAGCTACCGGTGACATCTGGGCGATCTCAGAGGCTAGTTTGAAGGCCTCCTCCAGGTATAGCTCCACCGGAACCACCCGGTTGATCAGGCCATGCCTCTCGGCTTCTTCCGCCGTCATGAACTTGCCTGTCAGCACCATCTCCATAGCCTTCGCTTTGCCGATCGCCTTTGTCAGGCGCTGGGTACCCCCTGCGCCAGGCATCACGCCTATTTTGATTTCAGGCTGGCCAAACATAGCTGTTTCGGAAGCAATGATCATATCGCAGGTCATGGCCAGCTCGCAGCCTCCACCAAGGGCAAAACCCGATACCGCCGCAATGATGGGCTTCTTTGTCTTGCGGATCTGATCCCAGGTAGAGAACTGATCAATATTGAGCATGTCGATGGCCGTTTTGCCAGCCATCTGCTTGATGTCGGCACCGGCGGCAAAGGCTCGCGCGTTGCCTGTGATGATGATAGCGCGTACCTCCTCATTCTCGTCCAGCTCCTTCAAGGCATCACGCAACTCACCCATGAGTTGCAGGTTCAGGGCGTTCAGTTCTTTGGGACGGTTTAATTGGATAAGCGCTACATGTGGCTGCGCCTGGGGGGTTACAAGTATGAATTCCATGCGTCTTATTTTTTCTTGGATGTTTAAGCCTCAAGTTACTGTTTTTAGGCGAACCATAAAAAAGCCCACCGTGGGAGAGGTGGGCTGTGTCTATTTTTTACATGGAAGCGGAAGAGGGAGGTTTGATCTCAGATGCCTTGTAGTAGATTCTATGCAGTTTTAAAGAGTCCTGCTCCGCAATACCTGGTAAGGGAGCCTCTCCGAAACTGTTTGCGGCTGCAGGTTTACTGAATTTAGAAGCTTTGTACATGACTCCAATCAGCAGGAGCATAAATAAAAGAACAAGTTTAAACACGAAGGTTCGGGTAAGTTTTTCTTCTGACTGCATAGCTCCTAAATCTGACTCAAAGATAGTTAAGTGCTAATATATACTTGAGAAAAAATATTATGTTTTGATTGTGATAAATAATTTTTTTTAGTGTTCAAACTTTTTTTTGGAAAATAGGTGTTTGAAATTAAACTTTACTATGGGCGGCATACCACCTGAAAAGTCGTGCGGGTACGCTGTTCCATTAGCACCTCCTTCCCTTCCGTCACCCTATTTATACTGGAAGAATCATAATTTTTGACCGTGAAAAGGCGCAGCGCGGTGTTGTAATGAATGATGAACTGATCATGAAGTGTCTGGATAAGGCGGTGCAGACGCTCCTCCTGGAAATCGGTACAGATAGAAAAAGAGATAGCTGAATTCTGCATCAGGTTTATCTTGATACGCAGCTCGGACAGGGCGTTGAAGATGGTGCCTAGGTTCTGCTCCGAGACAAACGTGAAGTCCTTTACCCCAAAAGATATCAGACACTGGTTCTCCTTGATGATGTAGGCCGGCGCAATTTTTTCGAAGCGGCAGTCGCAGATCTTGGTGCCCGGTGCTGTCGGGTTCAAAAAAGACCTTACATAGAGCGGGATAAGCTTGTTCGCCAGTGGCTTGATCGTTTTAGGGTGTATGACAGAAGCACCGTAGTAAGCCATTTCCACTGTTTCCTGATAAGAGATCTCCGGGTATAGGATGGTGTCCGGGAAGTACTTTGGGTCAGCGTTCAATAAGCCTGCCACATCTTTCCAGATGCACATTTCGGAGGCGTTGAGGCAATAGGCAAACACTGCGGCGCTAAAATCAGACCCTTCACGCCCAAGGGTGGTTGTCAGGCCGTTGTTCGTGCCTCCCAGAAAACCTTGGGTGACTACCAGCTGTTCCGCCAGCAGGGGGGGCAGGTCGCGCCTGATCAGGCGCTCTGTCCAGGGCCAGTCTATTTTGGCCTCTCTCCAGGAGGTGTCTGTTTGGATATATTTACGGCTGTCTACCCAGGTGTTGGCCAAGCCTTCTTCTTTCAGGTAGTAGTGCAGGATAGCGGAGGAAAAAAGTTCGCCGTAGCTCACAACCTGATCGTAGCCTTTGTCGTAGTTGTCGTGTGGGCTGATGCCTTGAAGCTGAAGCTGTAACAAAGCATACAAATGCTCCATGCGCTCATGCACCGGGTTTGTTTTACCCGGGAACAAAGCCGAGATAACTTCTTGATGATAATTCCAGTTTTCCTGAAGTACTTCCTGATAATCCTGTCCTCTGTAGGCCAGGTCAAATACGCTTTCCAGCGCGTTAGTGGTCTTGCCCATGGCCGAGACCACAATCAACAGCTGCCGCTGCCCACCGTGTGTCCTGACGATACCGGCAAGGTTGCGGAATGCTTCAGCACTCTTTACAGAGGCCCCTCCAAACTTAAAAACTTTCATCCTGAATATACTCTTACAACGTAAAAATAACTATACTTCGTTATATTGCCTAAATCTGATATTTTTGTACTGGTAAGTTTAACTTTAACTTTATGAATGACAAACTGGCGCTACCTGTAGGCACAACGCTCGACAGGTTCATCATGAGAAAACAAGAGGATTTCCCGTTTGCAACCGGAGAGCTGTCTCAGCTGCTCCGCGACATTGCCTTGGCGGCAAAGATTGTGAACAGAGAGATCAACCGGGCTGGCCTGCTGGACATTACAGGTGCATACGGTAATCAGAACGTGCAGGGTGAAGAGCAGCAGAAATTGGACGTGATCGCTAACATCCGCTTCATCCGGGCACTGCGCAATGGTGGCGAGGTTTGTGCAATCATTTCGGAGGAAGAAGACGAGATCATCCAGACAGGCAATCACAAAGGCAAGTACATCGTGGCCATGGACCCGCTGGACGGCTCATCCAACATCGACGTGAACGTGTCCATCGGTACGATTTTCTCTATTTACAGAAGAAAGTCGGAGAGTGGCTGCGAAGGCACGCTTGAGGACTGCCTGCAGAATGGCACACGCCAGGTGGCGGCCGGCTATATTATCTACGGTTCTTCGACCATGCTGGTGTACACTACAGGTCACGGCGTGAATGGCTTCACCTACGAACCATCCTTGGGGGAGTTTTTCCTGTCGCACCCGAACATTACCACTCCAAAATCCGGCACGGTGTACTCCTGCAACGAGGGTAGCGTGAACAGCTTCCCGGAGGGTATAAAGAACTACCTGCAGTACTGCAAAGAAAACGGCTACTCTGCCCGCTACATCGGTTCGCTGGTGGCTGACTTCCATCGCAACCTGCTGAAAGGTGGCATCTACATTTACCCTCCTACTGCCAAGGCTCCTAACGGTAAGCTGCGTCTGATGTATGAGTGCAACTCCTTGGCGTTTATCGTAGAACAGGCCGGCGGCAAGGCTACCACTGGCTCGCAGCGCATTATGGAGGTAGAGCCTACGGAGCTTCACCAGCGCTGCCCACTGATCATAGGCTCAGCGGATATGGTGGACAAGGTAGAGGAAATGATGAAAGCTGAAGTGGCTGTGTAAGCCTGCTCATACTTTAAACAGCGGAAAGGGCAGGGAGTGATGTTGTTCACCCCCTGCCCTTTCTGTTTATGTGTGCCTCTGCCCGGCGGTGCAGGTTGCTAGTTCTGGCTGTATTTGATACGTGTCTGGGCTTTCTGCATTTCCCGCTTGATGATCAGCCTAGAGATTCGGTCTGCTATTATTTCTGCGTCATCAGCCACCATCGCCTCTTTTACCTGCCGCTCCTCCACATCAACCCTGTACAGGATGTGCAGCAGGCGGCTCAGGTCCTGCTGCAGGAGGTGCAGTACCAGGCCAGACAATTTGAAGTGCAGCGCCTCAAGGTCGGAGGATGGGAGGTGCTCCACATCAAAGAGCCTTTGCAGATGGCTGGAAGCACTGGAAACAATAGTGGGGAAGTGTGCCATGCCTCTAAGTTACATTTATACCTGTACCGGAACAAAAAAGCCCTCCGTGAATGGAGGGCTTTTGCTTATTCGGCTTTCTCTTTTTTGCCTTTTTTGGTCTCTTTAGCAGACTCTTCTCCAGATGGTGCAGCAGCCTCCTCTTTCTCGGCGCCGGTGAAGCCCACAAATTTGTTCACGATGTAGTACCAGTTCACCAGTTTTTTCATGTCTGATACATACACACGCTCCTCATCAAACTCCGGCAGCACATCCGACATAAAGCTTTTGTACTCTTCGTTGCTTGGCTTGTCACCCAACGGCAGGTTATCCCCGTACTTCTGGTGCATGATGTCAAACACCTTTGCCAGCGGAACAGTGCCCTCCTGGTCTGTGGTATAGATGGAGATCTCATCCAGCAACGACATGCGCTGGCGTGCCTGGGCTACCAGGCTCTTTGGGTTCTCCTCCAGGCTTTCAACAATAACGCCGGTACGTGTCGGCTTCACAATGCGGTAAAGTCCGCTCATGCCAGAGATGGCTGCAACTTGTCTTAGGTCAATAGGCATAATAAGGTATAAACTTAGTTTTTATAGTTTAAAGAATATCGGGAGGCTGGCGTTCATGCTGTAACCGGGAGCCTTGAACTTTAACAGCTTGGCCACGCGCATGGCTTCCTCGCCAGTGCCTGCGCCGGCGTTGCGCAGTACTTTGAAGCCGGAGGTAGAGCCATCCTCGTTCAGCGTAAAGCTGATGATGCATTCTCCCTGCACCCGGTTGCGCTTTGCCAGAGGCGGGTAACTCAGCTCCTCATAGATCGCTTTGTACATGGCTTCCTGGCCACCCTCGTAATGCTCAGCCACCGGAATCGTTTTTTCCGGCACCCACACTTTGTCCTCCTTTTTCTCAGCCTCTGCTTTGGCCTCGCCTGATTGAGCGGCGGCTGTTAAGGAAGCAAAGGCAAATAAAATAAACAAAATTGAAATCTTCCTATTCATAAAGGTAAACATTTAATTATCTTCTTCACTTAAGGTTCCTACGGCACAAAATGTAAACGTATACCACCGAAGCAGGCTTATTGATTTTGCATCTGCGTGTTTACTTCTTCAATAAAATTCAGAATCTCATCGCGGCCAGCCCTGGTTTCGGCGGAGGTACGGAACATTTGCGGTAGTTCTTCCCAGGCTTCCCGCAGTTTACGCTGATAAGCCGCTATGGTTGAGTCTGTTTTAGCAGCAGACTGCTTGTCGAGCTTTGTGAACACGATCACGAAGGGGACTCCCATGGTACCCAGGTAGTTGATAAATTCCAGGTCCTGCTTCAGGGGCTCGTGCCTCGAGTCGACCAGCACAAATACACAAGTCAGGTTCTCGCGCTTCTGAAAGTAATAGTTGATCATCTTGCGCCACTTCTCCCGCGACTCTTTGCTGACTTTGGCATACCCGTAGCCAGGTAAATCGACCAGGTACCAGCTGTCGTTTATCAGGAAGTGGTTGATGAGCTGTGTTTTGCCCGGAGAGGCTGAGGTTTTGGCCAAGCCCTTATGCTCCGTCAGCATATTGATGAGCGAAGACTTGCCTACATTGGAACGGCCAATAAAAGCATACTCTGGCTTGTCAGGTGCAGGGCACTGCTCCACTCTCGTATTACTCATCAAGAATTTGGCTTCCTTTATAATCATGGCTCGTCTCCGGTTTAAAGGTTCTGTATACTGTTTTTTATGTATAGTTTTAGCTGCAGAACCATAGTTTTACTAACTTAAGCCCCATTTCAGGGGGCTTGTTAATTAGTTTCTCAAAGTTACGGTAATTTTTCCAAACACTACATCTATGCGCCTTTTGCCTCAGGGTAGCACAAGTATAACGGCCAGGCTGCAAAAAGATTATTGCAGCAAAGTGTCGGGCAGCAAAGGAGTCATACTTTGGTGCTGTTGCCTGATTGTGTTTGTTTGCGCCGGTATGGTGGGTGTAGGTGAAGACAGCCGCTATGTACGCAGGGCAGACAAAGCCTTTGCGCTGGAAGACTTCACCCTTGCCGCACAGCTGTATGCAAGGGCGATAGCAGTAAATCCGGCAAACGCGCAGGCAAACTACAAACTGGGTTACTGTTACCTGGAGCTACACCAGCCCAAAATGGCTAAGGTATACCTGAAGAAGGCACAGGAGCTTAATCCTGCCTCCACAGACGGTTTGCTGTTGCTTTATTTGGCAGAGGCACACCATCAGGATTACGACTTCGAGCAGGCACGCAGCTATTATCAGCAAGAGATGCGCAATACTCCCCGCACCGATTGGGTGTACATCCAGTTCCTGCAAAAGCGCATGGATGAATGTGCGGCTGGGGCCATGTTGGTAATGAAGCCTTCTGTGGCACAGGTGGTGAATTTAGGGGCCGGAATCAACACGGCCTCTGCCGAGTATGGACCGGTACTTATGCCCGGAGACCAAACGATGCTGTATACCTTCCGCAAGGCCAGGAAGGCTAAGAATGGTCTGCCGCTAAAGGAGGAGCATATCAGGGCCTCTGCGCTCCAGTCAGGGGAGTGGCAAAAGTCTAAACCGCTGCAGGGCTTACCCCAAGAGCAAGGTGCTGTGGTCGGTACTGCCGCACAGGGGCAGGAACTCTACACTTTTTTCGCTGGCAGAGGCTTGCATCGGTCTAACTGGCAGGGGGAGGCGTGGAGCTTACCCTTACGGTTGGAGAAACCCTTCAACGAGGGAGATCTGGAACCATCCCTGTTTGTGACCGGTGATGGCCGGTTTGCCTTTTTCTCCAGCAACCGGGACGGCGGCTATGGGGGGCTAGATTTGTACGTGTGCGCCAGGCAGGCAGATGGCAGCTGGGGCAAGGCCCTGAACTTAGGACCCGCGGTAAACACTGCTTTTGATGAGGATGCCCCCTTTGTAGACTCGGAGACAAACACCCTGTACTTTAGCTCGCTTGGGCATAACACCATGGGCGGTTATGATATTTTCAGGAGCAGCCTGGTGCGGGGCGAGTGGAGCCCGGCGCAGAATCTTGGCTACCCGATCAACTCCCCGCACGATGATGTTTACTTTACCCTCTCCCATGATCGCGGTACCGCTTACTTCTCTTCTGACAGGCCCGGCGGTTTCGGTGCGAAGGATCTTTACAGGGTTATACTCCTCTCACAGGTAAGCGCTGAAAAGTAAAGCCATGTACTGTGGAGGTGGCGGAGGGGCAGGCGCCGTAGTTAGAAGCGGTGTTGCTTGTCTCTTTGCTTTTCCACGGGCTGAGTGGCTAATCTTCTTTCCCTCCATATCTTCATTCTAGTTTTTTATCGCTAGCAAAAAGAGACACAACTGTTGGTATTACAGCCTATTTCTGCATAAAAGGCTTTTTAACAAGATTTACTCTCTGGATCAAGTGCATCGGCGGGTAGTGTGGAGCTAACTATTGCACTATAAAAATGCTACCACAAACAGTGGAACGTCTTTTATAGTATTCAATATTTCATATATTTGCAACAGATTCAATTTAATATTAGTAATATTATACTGTTTGTTTCGGCTATTTTCCAGAGAGCGGGTAAATCATTTTAAACCTTCTGTGCGTATGGAGGCCAATGCTTTCAATTGTCAAAAAGTATGCATCTATACATATACTAATTTTTATATCTAACGTATAGACCTGAAATATACCAGAAGCAGGAGTCGAGTTATCTGTACATTCATCAATGAATCTTTCCATAGCCTAATACAGAAAAGCATAACAAACCCTTTACATCATGAATCATCTAGCCAAATCGTTCTCACGGTTTTCCATGCTCTTAGCCTTGGTATGCCTTTTGGCTGCTACCGGGGCCTCTGCCCAGAGCGTTCGGAAGCAGCTGCGAACAGCCAACAAGTTCTTTGACAGAGAGAATTACAGGGCAGCCATTCCATATTATGAAGAGGTGTTAGCGGCAGATCCTAACAATGCTCAAGCCCTCTACTATGCCGGTATCAGTTATCTGACTTTTGATAAGGAGAAGGCTGCAGATTATTTGTATCGGGCGCAAAGGCTCAAGCCGAATGTAGACCGTGACCTGGGGTACTGGTTAGGTCGCGCAGACCACATTAACTATCGTTTCGACAGTGCCATTGAGCATTTCCAGGCGTACCAAAAAGAGATACCGCGCCGTAACGAAGCACGTCGTGAAGAGGTGGCCATGTTAATTCAGCATGCCCGCAACGCTAAGCGTGAGGTGGCTAACCCGAAGGATGTGTTTGTGAAGAACCTGGGCGGGTCTGTGAACACTGCCTATTCCGAGCATAGCCCGGTGATCTCCTCGGATGAGAACTATCTGCTATTCACTTCCCGTAGCGAGAATGTAACTGGGGCGCAGACGGCACGCGACGGGGAGTTTTATGAGGATATCTTTGAGGCGAACAGAATCAGTGAAGAGGAGTGGGAGAAACCCAGGGTAGTGCCAGGTGCTTTGAACAGTCCGGGGCATGACGCCTCTATCCAACTTTTTGACAACGACACCAAACTGTTACTGTACCGCTCTGAGAACAACGGCGATATCATGGTATCAGAACGTCAGCCCGATGGCAGCTGGGGAGCGCCTAAGAGCATCAGCAACAGAGTGAATACCCCTGACTTTGAGTCAGATGCCTACATTACGCCGGATGGGCAGACGCTTTTTTTCTCAACCAGCCACTACTCAGAGAACGGTGATCTGGACATCTATGTAACCAGACGCGACAAGAGTGGCAACTGGGGTACGCCAAGAAGCCTGGGCAATACCATCAACACGCCTTACGATGAGGATAGCCCTTATCTGGCAAGTGACGGAACGCTTTTCTTCGCCTCACGTGGGCACAACACCATGGGGGGCTACGATATCTTCTCTGCCAAGTACGACTCAGTGGCCAGACGCTGGGCGCGCCCGGTAAACCTAGGCTCCCCAATCAACACACCGGATGATGACACCTACTACCGCCTGAGCCCGGACGGAAGTTATGCTTACCTGTCGTCTTATCGCATTGGCGGCTACGGTGAAAAGGACATCTACACGATCAATTACCTGCGCAATGCCCGGGTGAAAGGGCAGGTGTTTGCCCGCAGAGACAGCTCGGCTATACCAGGCGCAGAGCTGATCTTTAACTCAACACAGGCTGATAAGCGTCCGATCTCTTACCGTGATATCACCAAGCCTGACTCAGCGACCTACGCGGTGAGCGTTCTCTCCGGGCGCAGCTATCAGGTGCAAGTTTCAAAAGATGGTAAGCTGATCACCACAGAGCAGTTTGAGGTGCCAACGGTACTGGACGACACCACCACACTTACCAGAAACTTCTATGTGGACTATGTGGACACTACAATGACCACTCCGATTGCAGGTGCAGAAGGCCGCAGGTTTGACATGCAGAACATCTACTTTGACACGGATAAGTATGAACTGCGTCCGGAGTCGATGGAGGAGTTGAATAAGATTGCCCAAATCCTGAAGCGAAACCCGAACGTGAACATCAGCATAGAGGGCCACACCGATTCACGTGCCAGCGATGGGTATAACATGACGCTCGGGGAGAATCGTGCCGGTGCCGCCTATGACTACCTGGTGAAGCAGGGCATTTCGCCACGACGCATGGTAACGGTCAGCTACGGCGAGCGCAGGCCAGCCGTGCCGAACACCTCTCCTGAGAACATGCAGCTGAACAGAAGAACCATCTTCAAAGTGCTGCCGCGGGAAGGGGACAATGAGCAGCAGAACCAGCGCCTGAACAGACAGATGAACCAATAATAACTAACTTATACTATAACCCTTTCACCAAAAGCGGCCAGACGAATGTGTCTGGCCGCTTTTTTTATATTTCAGAACATAATCCGTGAATTATAGTTTTAGGAACAGTATTTTTGTCCGGATTACAATTTAATTTAACCCATGGCGGTAGTTCCTTACAAAGACCAGAATAACAACAAGAAGTCGCAGGTGGCCCAGATGTTTAACAACATCGCCGGTAAGTATGATTTCCTGAACCACTTCCTGAGCGCTGGCATTGACATTATCTGGAGAAAAAAAGCGGTTAGCCTTCTAAAGCCGGAGCAGCCAAAGATGGTGCTCGACATCGCCACCGGCACCGCCGACTTTGCGATCGAAACGCTGAGCATCAACCCTGAAAAAATCATAGGGGTGGACATCTCGGAGGGGATGTTAGCCGTAGGACGTGAGAAGCTGCTTAAGAAAGGACTCGCCAATAAGATTGAGCTCCACTACGGCGATTCCGAGAATCTGCCTTTTGAGGACAATACCTTTGACGCCATTACGGTAGCCTTCGGGGTGCGCAATTTCGAGAACCTGAAGAAGGGCCTCTCTGAGATGAACCGTGTCCTGAAGCCAGGCGGCACCGCCGTGGTGCTTGAGTTCTCGAAGCCGCGTAGCTTCCCGATGAAACAATTGTACCAATTTTATTTTAAGAATATACTACCAGTGGTAGGTAAGATCGTTTCAAAGGACAACGCTGCTTATACGTACCTGCCGGAGTCGGTGCAGGCTTTCCCGGACGGGCAGGATTTCTTGAGCATCTTTGAAGAAGTTGGATTTAAAAACACGAAATGGCATTCTCTCACATTCGGCATCAGCTCCATCTATACAGGAAAAAAATAACCCTTTTTAGCTTTTTGCTGATCTTACTGCTGGCTGGCCAAACGGCCATGGGCCAGAAGAAGATCTCCCAGATGAACAAGCCCGGCTATGATGATAAGCTGGTGCACTATGGTTTTTATCTGGCCGTGCCGCTCACCAAATATAACCTGCAGCACTCGCAGGAGTATGTGGACCAGCTGCAGAACTCCCCAGACCCTGTAAAGGTGAACGCTAAAGTGTCTCCGGGCTTCTATACCGGCCTGGTGCTGAATGTACGGCTAGCTGAGTACCTGGATGCCCGCTTTGTGCCGGGCGTTGGTTTCTACGGTCGGTCAATAGAGTATATAAATGTTCGGAATCCGGACAATGGAGAATTGCAGGATAGGGTGGAGACGATCAGCTCCACAATGATCGAGCTGCCTTTGCTGCTGAAGTATAAATCCAAGCGCCGGACCAATTACCGGATGTACTTTGTGGGAGGTATAAAGCCAGGGATAGACCTGGGCAGCGGCCAGAGCGGCGACGACAAAGAGAACGCTTTGGTTGTGGATAACTTTGACCTGGCACTGGAGTACGGGGTGGGGCTGGATATTTTTTACCCCTTCTTCAAGTTCGCCCCAGAGCTGCGCTTCTCTCACGGCCTGATCAACCAGCACGTTCCTAACGGGAGCCTCTTTAACGAAAGCCTTCAGAAGCTGACAAACCACAACGTTTCACTGATATTATTTTTTGAATAAGAGATGTCGAAGATTGCACTTGTAACCGGAGCCACCTCTGGCATTGGCCGCGCCACTGCCCTGGAACTGGCTCGTAAGGGATACCGTATCATTGCCACAGGCCGCCGCACCGAGCGGTTGGAGGAGCTGAAGCAAAGTATAACCGATGTACCTGTCTATACATTGAGTTTTGATGTACGCAACAAGGATACGGTGCAGGAGGCAATTGCTTCGCTTCCGGCAGAGTGGCAGGAGGTAGAGGTGCTGGTAAACAACGCCGGTAATGCGCACGGGCTTGCGCCGATCCATAACGGTTCGCTGGAGGATTGGGACGCGATGATCGACATCAATGTGAAAGGGCTGCTGTACGTGACGCAGGCTGTGCTGCCGCTGATGCTCCAAGGCAAGAAAGGCCATATCGTGAATGTAGGCTCTATTGCCGGAAAGGAGGTATACCCGAACGGGAACGTGTATTGCGCCTCCAAGCACGCCGTAGATGCGCTCTCGAAGGCCATGCGGATGGACCTGGTACAGGAAGGTATAAAAGTATCGGAAGTGAATCCGGGGCTGGTAGAGACGGAGTTCTCCGAAGTACGCTTCAAGGGCGACAAAGATAGAGCCGCCACAGTGTACCAGGGCTATGAGCCGCTGCAGGCTCAGGACATTGCAGAACTGATCGGTTTTATCGTGACAAGACCTGCCCATGTGAACCTGGCGGAGGTACTGGTGCTGCCATCGGCACAGGCATCGTCTACGATTGTAGATAAGAAATAGACCAGCATTACATCCGGAGAAGCCCTTCATGACCAGACAGCATGAAGGGCTTCTTGTTTGTAGCTGCAGTTACTAAAGAACCTCAAACCAAACCAGCACGGCCAAAACCACTAGTAGTGTGCCAGCTCCCACCTCAGCATAGGTTGGCCATCTCCGGCGGCTTTTCTTCCCTAACTGTAAGCCGGCCCAGGTATAAAGCATAGAGAACACCGCAATGGTTGATGCCAGTAAAAGCGGAGGAGGAGTTTGACCTGCCCGTAAACCTAAGCCAAAGCCTGCCGCCAGGTTGTCCATGCTCAGGCTTAACTCAAGAAGCACCAGGCCATGCCAGGTCGTCACCTTCCTGGCCAGCCTCTTCTCGTTTTCACTCCCCTTGGTGGCGGCGTAAAAGGATAGAAGCGCGAGTATGATGAGTATAGCAGGCGTAACAAAAGTGGCAGCATCGCCTACGGTGCTGGATGCTTTGTTCCCCACCCAAAGCCCCAGCAGTGGCATCAGAAACTCAAGCAGCCCAAAGACCAGTATGATGCGCCAGCGAAGGTGTGCCTGCCCCAGTGCCCCCAGGGCTAAGGCTGCCGCCAAGTTGTTAGAGCCTATGATCAACCCAAGAAATAGAAGCTGGTTTATCATGTCTGCCGGAGCGTGATCCGGGGCATAAGTAAGTCAACGCCAGTGAAGGTGCAGGCTTAGGTCTGGTTAAACATTAGTGTGTTACTGGTAGATATGAATTACTCGGTTAAGCCAGGCTGGTTTCGGTATTCAGCTCAGACCGTAGTGAAAATTTCGCTCATAATAACCCCACTTAGAAGGTAGTCGTACCAATAATAGGCTTGCCGCACAAATGAGCAGCCGAATTGATTACACTAAAACCCGAATTATTATGAGCGAAAAAGATAAAGATAAAGGACAAACCGACGGAAGAAAGCCAGGAAAACCAGACAGAAGCCAATACTCACAACCCATGCCGGACGATTATTCGAATGAGGCTAACTACAGGGGTGCCACCGATCTAGGCACTGAAGGTACGGCGCCTACAGCATCTCAGCAGCAGGGGCAAGGTGCCTGGAACAAAAAGAATGACGACGACAAACGCTCCGGCACCAAGAGTGGCGGTGGAGGCGGTGGCCAGGGGGCCAAAAACAAAACCGGCGAGTCCGACTAAAAGCTAAAAAGTAACTACTGCGCTGCTGCTTAAGCCACGTGATCGTTCGATGCACGGCCGCTTAAGCAGCAGCGTTTTTTTATGTGCCGTGGTATAAGCAAGACCGCTTAATCTAGGTAATAGCGCAGCAGCCACCCAGCCGCGTCAAAATCTCTGGCATAAGGGTTACCCTCCGTTTTCACAGTGGTGTACTTATCGGTTTCATAGGTGTTGCGGTAAGGGGTGTCATAGATGCGTACCCGCTTGCCTAGCTTACGCTCATTGGCCTCTACTTTATACCTGTCCTCACCGGCTCCTCCCCAAACCCTGATCTTAATGCGCGGCTTGGTGCTTCCGCCTATCAGAAAACGGTCGTCACCGTCCAGCCCGTAAAGCGCTATCTCGCTTGTTTCAGCTGCTCTGAAGGTACGCGCGTACAACTGTTGCTCTTTGCTGCCGTCCTTCTTCGTCTTGAATATTTTTACCCGTACTTCCTGCGGGGAAAGCACCTCCACTTCAAAGAGCTCGTGCTTATCAGACCCTACCAGTTGCACTTTCTTTGAAATGATTTGGTAGTACCTCTGGGCAGCCTCATCCAGCTGGTCTCTCCGGGCTTTTAGCTTTTTGATGATAGGTGCGGCGGTAAGCGTAGCGATAGTATCGGGCATTGCTTTAAAGGCCCCCTCGATCACTTCATCCGTCAGGGCCTGTTGTACGCTGTCTGCTATCTCCTGCCAGTCCTGCCATTTCAGCTTGGTAAGTATAAGCTCGTCCAGCTCACGGCCGCTGCGGTTCAGCTTTTCCAGGTTCTTAAACTTACTCCTGAACGTCTGGAAGTGGGGCTTAAGGCCAACGCGCATGAAGACCCAGGGGATGATGGCATCGTTCAGCTTAAAGAACACATTGTCGCGGTCGCGGGGAATAGCCTCATATACATACGCGTTCTCGGCATACTCCCGCTCCGCCCAGCGCCAGTTATCTTCATGGCGGCTCCAGTCACCTATCAGCATGTCGAAGAGGCGTGCGCGCAGGTACAGCCTTGCGTCGAAAAAAGAGTCATTATCAGTCAGGCGCTCCTCAATGGCGGAGCGGGAGCTTTTAACCTTGCGGGCCTTTCCCATCGGGGCATAATCCGATTGGTCGCCGGTTGGTCTGCGCTCCATCAGGGCCACCATGCCGCCAACCTCGCTCAGGTACTCGCCCAGCCGCGGGTCGTGAGGAATGTATACCAGCTCAGGCTCCAGGTGGTGGATACCTATGGCTTTGGCCATTGGGGGGAGGGTGAGGGCGGCATATGGGTGTGTGGCTGAGGTAGCATCCCGGATGATGTTGGCAAAGTAGCTGTTCTGCCATTTCTCCGGCAGTGTGCCGGCGGGCTCCTTATCCACAGAGCGTAGCACATATTCCACACCCTCCGGATTCTGCAGGCGGAGGTTTACTGTTTGCCTGCTGCCTCCCATCTGCAAAGGGGTGAGCCCGCCTTTGGCTGTTCCGATATCGAGTACCTCCACGTTGACAGGAGTAGCCCATGCTTTCCGGTAATGCTCGCCATACAAAAACCTGTGCAGCCGGCTGCGGTCATAGTGAGCGCCTGCTGCCAGGGTGATGGTGCTGTCAGAGTAATCAGGTACAGTGGCCTTGGTGAGAGGTGTGGGCTCAGGTACCTGTTGTACGCTATGGCTGAAGCGCTTACCGCAACCTGCCAGGCACAGCAGTGCCAGTACCAACAGGCAAGTACAGTATGGTTGGTTTAATGCCATCGCTAACTGATTGTCAGGAAAACCTGCGTGCCTTAGCACAAGGGCTAGAAGCCCTCCCGGTCAAAAGCATGTACGCGTACATCGTCGGTTCTTTTGTCTTTAGTCGTCGGGCCGGCCTCCAGTTCGGTGCCGCGCTTGGTATCGTATACCCAGGTTTTTTTGCCCCAGCTGCGCACATTAGAGGTATCCTTTATTTCGTCTTCTCCGCGGCCCCCTACAATTACGACTTTTACACCTTTCCGTACGTCTCCGCTCACCTCAAACACATCGTCTTCGGCCAGGCCGTGCAGGGTGATCTTTTTGGTTTCGGAGCGGTAGAAAGTACGGCGGTAGACTACCTTGTCATCAGACTCGCGGCGAACGACAACTTCTGTTTCCTCGTCGTTGAGGCGTCTTACCTCAAAGATATCTTCCTCGTCGGTGCCTACTACCAGGGGCTCTTCGGCTAGGATCTCGTAGAACTCTCCGGCGGCCTTACGCAAGTCCTGCCGTCGGCCCCTGAGTTTTTGCAGGGTGCTTTCCCCGATCAGCTTGTAAACAGAGTCAGGGTACTGCCGCACTGCCTCTTCTAAAACCTCATCTGTCAAGGCGGTCTGGAGCTCCACGGCCAGCGAGTCGAACTGCTGGCGTGTTACCTGTGCCATGGCGCGCTGGTCTATAAACTCAGAGTTGATCATGAGGGCGTACACATCATTGATCTCCTCATCAAAGGACTCGAACTTCCGGATGGCCCAGTTCCTACTAAAGATCCAGGGAATGACACCGTCCTGAAAACGGAAAAAGGCATTGTCGCGGTCCTTTGGTATGGGGCGGTAGGTGTGGTCACCGTCGTTTACAAACTCTGCCCACTCCCATTGCCCTTCGTGTCGGTCCCAGTCGTGGATAAACACGTCAAACAGCCTGGCTTTGGCAAAGGCTATCTGGTCAATGAAATGGTCATCCTCCTCGAAGCGATGGTTCAGCATTTTCCCGGAGCCAACAATGTCATGGGCATCTTCCCCTACCATGGGAGAAATGGTCCGCTTATCATTGTATTTTTCCTCGATCATGTAAAGCCTGTCGCTGAAGGTGTCGGTGTACTCCCCGAAGGACGTGTCGTTAGGGCGTACGTACACCAGCTTGGGCCTGGAGTGGGGGATGCCCGCTGCCGCTGCCATGGGAGGCAGGGCAAAGGCGGCATAGGGGTTGATGGCCGAGGTCTGGTCACGGATGATATTGGCCACAAACGTGTTGCGCCATACCTTGGGCAGCACCGCCACTGGGTCTTTGTCGAGGGAGCGGAGGGCGTAGGTAAAGTCGTCGTTGGCCACCAGTGTCAGGCTGGTCGTCTGGAAACCTCCCCCCAGCTTCTCTATCTCAAGGCCTCCCTTCAGGGTGTCCATCTCAAACACAGGCACGGTGACAGGGGCCGTCCAGACGTGGCGGTAGTGCTTGCCCCAGAATACCCGGTGCAGCCAACCGCGTTTGTAGTGCTTGCCTGCTTTCACGGTCACGCTGTCTACGGTCTCAGGTGCTGTCTTTAGTCTTTCATAAACCTCAGGGTCTACGACGGGCGTCTCTGTAAAGTAGCCTTTTCTAACACAGCCGGAAGTAAATATGATAAGCAGTACAAGTATAACTTGCCATCTTAGGGTTCTCATAGAGGGAATCAATTCAGTAATGCCTCTATAAACGTAAATTGGATATAATGTTTTCAAGTAAACGTGCCTGGAAACATAGGAAACGTTGAACTTACTTTAGTTGAAGGTATGAATGGGTAAAATCCGAAGCCCCTGACGCACAAGTGGCTTCAGGGGCTTCGGGGTATCTTTTGCAGGATAGCAGAGGAAGGTTAACGCTTTGACAGTATGACCTTTTTCTTCTTTTCCGGCTGTGCCTGTGGCTTCTGCCGGTAGTACCAGATCACAAACCCGGAGATGGAAAGGATGCCGGGCATCAGTCCCCCGATGCAGTACAGGATCTTGATAAAGTAGCCGGCAAAGTCGCCAAAGTGCAGGGGCGTGAGCAAGGTGATCAGGCGGGTCCCAAAGGGCTGCTCACGCAGCATATTTAGCGTGCCGAGCTCTCCTGTCTGCAGATCGGCCTGCAGGCCGCTGTAGAACACGCTGTAGTAGGACGGGTCTGTTTTCATACGCCCTAGCACCGACAGCTTACCTTCTGCACTCTTCGGAAAACGGAGGAAATGTATCTCAAAATCAGGGTGCGCAGCCTTTACCTGTGCCAGCACCGCATCTACCGAGACACTGGCCGGCGGGGTGCTTACAGGGGCTCCGGCATCCGTAAGCGCATGCTGCACGATGCCATAGGAGATCCAGGTGCCGGTAATGCAGATAAACAGGTTAAACACCAGGCCCCATACCCCCACCACCCGGTGCAGACTGGAGTACAGGCTGCGCCGGGTCTTTAGCTGCAGCTTCTGTCTAAAGGTGAGCACCTTCAGGATAGATTTCCGGTACAGGATAAAACCGGTTACCGTGAGGGTAAGCAAAGCTAGGCCGCACAACAGCACCAGTATTTTGCCCACCGTACCGGACAGGAGTTGATAGTGCAGCTCCAGCAGCACGTGCACCAGCTGCTGGTCGGCACGGTCTACAGTACCCAGCTGCGCCCCCGTTTCCGGGTGCATGAAATACCATTTGCGGGTCTTGCCCTCGCGCACCTCATACCGTAGCGCCTGCGCAGGCGACACCGCCAGCTCCGGCACCCTGATCTCGCTGTTGGGGTGCGCCTGCCGTACCTGCTCAAACGAGCGGTCGATGTGCACGGCATTCGCCGGTTTGCTCAGCGTGGATAGCTCTGCGTAAAGGGCATGATCGATGTCGTGGTGGAAGACCAGTATAGAGCCGGTAAGGCTGATTACCAGGAGGAAGCCCCCGGCAATCAGCCCACACCAGTGATGAATAGAGAACGTATGTTTTGTCTTTGCCCTCAATTTTTACCACTTGTAAGAGGCGCCTAGTTGGAATCTGGCACCGTTGGCTCTTGTAAAGTTGTCGTCGCGGCCGTACCAGTAAGCCTGTGGCAGGTAGTAGGCTTTGTCCAGCAGGTTCTCAATGCCCAGGTTCAGGTCCAGCTTACTGGTTGCCCGGTAGGAGGCAGCCAGGTTGAAGATGTTGAAGGACTCCACGGGGCCTTCGCCCGAGCTGTAGCCACCTTTGGCATTGCGCTCAAAGCGGTCCCTGTCGCCGGAGTAGATCCACTGCAGGTTCAAGTTTAGCTTCTCGATCGGCTTCACGTTGATGTAGGAGGTTACTTTTACCGGCGGGATGCGCAGGCCGGTCAGGTAGCGGTCCGCATCGTCGTTATAGTCCCCATTGTTGTTTAGGTCTACTTTTCCCTCGCTGTAGGCGGCATTGGCACCCAGGGTCAGCTTCTCCGACACAAACACATCTACCAGCGCCTCAAAGCCCTCTACTCGTTCCGGGGCACGCTCAATGGAGTAGACCCCGTCTTCGTTAGCCTTCAGGTTGGCGCCCAGTTTAGAGGTGCTGATGAAGTAAGCACCGCTCAGGCTTACGATACCCAGCTTGCTGTGGAAACCGGCCTCGTAGTTGTTCACGATCACTGGCTCCAGGTCCATCTGCGAGATATAGTTCTCTGTGGCGCCACGTACATAGCGGCCCACGTCAATCATAGAAAAGCCCTGCGAATAGCTGACGAAGGGTTTAAAAGCCTCTATACCAGCGTAACGCAGACCGAAGTTGAAGGTATTGGCATTAAAGTCGAGCTTGCCGCCGTTCACATAGTTGCCGCCCTGCCCGTTGCCCAGCCTGATCTGCTGGAAGTCTGGAACCTCCACATTCACGTTGTCGAAGCGGTAGCCGGCTTTAAAGATGAAGTCTTCGAAGAGGTTCAGCTGTAGCTGTGCGTACGGAGCAAGGTTTCTCAGGTCCATCTCCGGCACCCAGGTACGGCCGTCTACCAATGGCTGGGAAGTCACGTCATTCAGGTAATCCACCCCGTACACGATGTTACCCTGCAGGTCTCGTGTGATGAGGAACGGTGTGTTCAGGTTCAGGCGGAATCCTTTTTTGTTTGACTGGATGGTGGACTGCCCGCCGTTCTCGAAGTAAGAGGTCCAGCCGTAAACAGTGTAGAAGCTTTGCAGGTAAGCGCTAAAGTCCAGGTCTGTGCTCAGGAACAGGTTTTTGCCCGTGTAGCGTACCTGTGCGTTATGGTTGTAGCGGGTGCCTTCGTCTTTGCCTTTTACCTCACCTTTCACGCCAACAGTTGGCCGCTCAGCATACTTTCCTAACTGCTCTACATATTCGGAGTTTTGGCTGCTGCCAAAGTAGTTATACATCGCCTCCACACGGTGGTTCGGGCTAAAGGTATAGCCAAGCTTCGTAAAGCCGTTGTACATCTTAGTTTCGCCCAGACCGTAGATCGGAGAGATCACCTCGCCCTCGCCGTCTTTGTACACACCTGTTTTTTCGTATGTGCCGCTGGCTACGTAGTCAAATGACTTGACCTTGCCTGAGAATTGCTGGGAAATGCGTCCGCCCAGTGTGTTTCTGGTGTGCTGCAGCATACCAGTGCCGGTCACAGAGGTATAGGCACTGAAGGGCTTGCTGGTAGCCGCCTGCTTGGTGATGTAGTTGATCAGACCGCCGTCGGCGCCGTTACCGTACACTGCGGTGGCCCCCTTCACGATCTCTACGCGCTCAATAGCCTCCGGGTCAATGGTGCGCACGTCGCGGCTGCCGTTGCGCAGCGGAGTAGACTGCGGAATACCATCCACCATGATCAGTACGTTACGGCCACGCAATGTCTGGCCTACGTTGCTGGTCGTGTTGCTGTTCAGGGCAAGTCCGGGCACAGTAGCGGCCAGGATGTTAGCGATGTTCGGGCTGATCTGAGACTGGAGCTGCAGCGTACGTGAGTCAATCACATGGACGGAGGCAGGGGTTTCGTCCAGGGCCTCCACCACACGGCTGGCGGACACCACCACTTCGCTCAGTGCTTTCTGGTTTGTGCTGATGGAGAGGTTTAACTCCAGTTCCTGACCGGCTGCCAGGCTGATGGACTCGCGGCTAGTGCCATACCCAACCCCGCCGATACGCAGGGAGTAGTTGCCTGGCCTGATGTTGCTGAGCCTGAACCGGCCTTGCTCATCTGTGTTTGTACCCAGTACGGTGCCCTCCAGGGCCACAGTGATCAATTCAACAGGCTGTCCTTTTTCATTTTTGACAGTACCCTTCACGGAGGCAGGCTGGCTTTGCGCCTGTGCTACGACAGAGGTAAGAAACAGGAGTAGCAGGAGTAGAGACTTGCGCATGATATACATTTTATTTAGACTAATTCTATGTGGCGCAAAATTATAGCCCGGCTCTCAAGCACGCAAGATTTATTTAAACTTATTCTAAATAATGAGGCTGAAATAAAAAGCCCGGCTCATGGAGCCAGGCTTTTACTGGGTTATGGTATCGACATTACTTCAAATATCCCTGTTAAAGCTTCACAAACTCTACCCGTCTGTTGCTGGACTTAGCCTCAGGAGTGGCGTTTTTATCCAATGGTTTAGACTCGCCCCAGCCTTTTGCCTCTAATCTGGCGGCAGGTATACCCTGTGCTATCAGGTATGCTTTTACGGCTTCGGCGCGCTGCTGGCTGAGCTTCATGTTCGCGCTATCGTCCCCGTCGCTGTCAGTATGGCCCTCCACGCTGAATTTCAGATCTGCCTGCTCCTGCATCAGCTTCACAATACCAGCCAATGTGCCCACAGACTCCGGACGGATATCCGCCTTGTTGACATCAAACCGGATGCCGTAGCTGATAATTTTACCATCGGCCAGTACCTGGTCGTACAGCTTTTTGCCGCCCTCGGCCATGACCACATTCTTCACCATGGTAGTGGCATCAATGCGCTTGTCTATTTCGAGCCTGAATCCGGTAGGGGTCCCGTTCACGTTCGGAATGTTGATCAGCCGGTGCTCATCCAGGTATACTTTCATGCTGCGCTTGTTAAAGGCAATCGCCACATGGCGCCACTGCCCTTTTAGGTTCTGAGCTTTCAGCTCCTCAGAAACAGAGCCATAGGTCTTAAAACGCAGCCCGTTAGTTCTGATATCGATTGGGTCCCAGAAATCTCCGTTCACCTCCTTCTTATACTCTTTGGAATCATCGTAGAGGTACACCTCATAAGCAACGTTCGAGTTATCATCTACAAAAAACACATCCATCTCAATCGTAAAAGTCTCTGGCAGCCATTTTTCGCTCTTCATGAGTGGCTTGATGGAGGTGCCCGTGGACACTAAATTGATCACCTTCTCATCGCCGAACACGGCTACTTCTGCATTGCCATGGTTCAGGTCCCAGCGGGAGGGGAATTCTCCGTTTTCCTCCCCGGACAGATTGTCCTCGAAGATAATTTTGTCACCGGCTACAAAATCATACTTGGTCCAGGCTTTCATGCTTTTGCTTTCTGCACCCGCCGCAGCGCTTCCTCCTTCAGCTGCCTCGGCGCTGGCTTCTGCGCTCTCTGCTTTACCAGCGCCTATTTTCTTCGGAGAGTCCAGCGCCTCGTCGATTTTCTTGTCTACCTGCTGGTCAATTTTCTGGTTTAGCTTGTTCTGAATCTTTTTACCGATGTTGATCTGAGCGTGTACTGGTAAAGTGACGAGTGCAGCTGCGGCTATGCAGCAGGCTGTGATAAGTGCTTTTTTCATAGTTGGAAAAGGTTAATAGTAAACCATTAAAGTAATAAATTATATATAAATAGTCCTTTAAATAGTTCTGTATTTGACAAATGATCTAAGATAGGTGGTAGAGAGACCGCAATAGCAAGTAGAGTAGGTCTAATCTGCTTATAGTTCTATAATAAAGCCTAATGCAGAATGAACTCAGCTGAAAAGAAGTGCTCTCTGGTTTAGGTGCGATCTTGGATATGCTGTGTGCTGATAGTGAGTGTTTTATAACTCTTATAAACTGCAGGCGTTAAAAGTACAAATACAAAAGATACTATAACTATGAAAAACGATTTACATAATGACAAAGACTATGAGGCGACACCATATGTTGGTGCGAGACCTGCTGCAGGTTTCAGTGCGTTGAAGAGAATTTCCTGGGGAGCTGTATTCGCCGGGCTGGCTGTAGCACTGGTAATTCAGCTAACGCTAAGTCTGCTCGGGTTAGGGATAGGCGTCGGCTCTATTGATCCTGCAGAGGAGCAGAACCCAATGGCTGGCCTAGGTACAGGTACGCTGATATGGTGGGTTGTGAGTATGTTGATCTCACTTTTTGTCGGAGGATGGGTTGCCGGGCGTCTTGCCGGTATGCCAACGGCCTTCGACAGTATCCTTCATGGCATCCTTACCTGGAGTTTGTTTACATTGGTTTCCTTCTATTTGTTAACCACTGCCGTGGGCAGCGTGATTAGTGGGGTAGGAAGTATTGTTGGGCGCACACTCTCGCTTGCTGGACAAGGGGTGGCAGCTGTGGCGCCCAGGGCTGCCGAAGCGCTTGGAACGGAGTTGGAGGAACGTGGTATAAACTTTCAGACGGTAAAGGAGGAGGCGCGGCAGGTTTTGCAGCAAACGGGTAAGCCTGAACTTCAGCCTGAAAATATTGAACAGGAGGCAAGGCAGACTACAAACCAGCTGGAAGAAGGCGTAGGAGAGGCTGCAGAAGATCCTCAGGCAGCTGAGTCAACTTTTGATGAGGTGATGAATACACTGTACGGCCGTGGGCAGGAAATTGCTAGTGCGGCGGATCGGGAGGCAGCTGTAAATGTAATTATGAAGCGAACGGGTAAGAGCCGGGAAGAAGCAAATGAGATTGTTGACGGTTGGATAGCCACCTATGAGCAGGCGAAGGAACAGTATAAGGAGACTAGAGCCAGAGTTGGGCAGCGTGCACAGCAAATTGGTGGGGACGTTGCCTCGGCTGTATCTAAGGCGGCTATCTATGCCTTCTTCGGATTATTGCTCGGAGCCATCGCAGCAGCTATCGGAGGCAAAGTAGGCGAACCGCACGATTTAGTCCCAACAGGGGGAAGTGACACTGTGAGGCGCGTGTAGGTAAAGGTACAGTTAGTATAAAAAGAAGAGGGCCTTGCTGCAGCAAGGCCCGCGTCTTTTTATGTTATGCTAAAGCTTACGCTTCTACTTTAGACATACGGTTACGCTCGTTCTCGTCGAGGTAGATCTTACGCATACGGATGCTCTTCGGCGTGATCTCCAGGTAC
>JAJLKL010000066.1:0-8026 GCA_033838975.1 Hymenobacteraceae bacterium
AGAAAAGCATAGATAGTAGAGAGTGCTTCATACCTGTTCTTTGTTTTGGTGGTGATAGATATGTTGCTCCATTGTTACAGCAGGGACAAAGCGCTGCCATGCAATGCTCTTGGCATTGCTTTTTTTGGTAACAAATAGAGACTAATGCTCTGTTAGAGCATTAATTTTAATAGAAAAGCCTGCAGGGTAATAAATATGTTATTGAGTAACAGAGCTTGCTCTAAATAGAGAAGTCTGTATTTTAAAGAAAAAGTACAGTAGCCTGAGTGTGTACTTAAATTTATATTGATTTTAAATCAGGCCACATGGTAATAATCTATAGCTGTATCTTCGATTATTGAGTGGAGTGGCCACTACAGGATTTGAAATAATAACAGACACCCTGAAGCAGCACAGAAATCTTTTACTAAAAAGATGCTTCGGTAATTATACGGAACAATTTATACATTGTCAATAAAACTACAAGAAAAAAACATGCCTCTACAGCGCTGATATTTAAAAGTTTAGACATCAAGCAAACACTTCCAGTTCTCTCCTATTTTATATAAGCAGCCATTTTTGAAGAATCATCTTTACTCATCTAACAAAGCTAATAATTGAATTTTTCAAATAAAACACCACATTCTTCAGCACTTATACATTCATCTGCTTCTTGGCGTATAATTAGCTTAATCATACCTTAGCAGCATCTCCTGCTTTCATCGCCTAGGCCCAAGTGAAAAGCTCTTTTTGAATAATGCAGTTAAAGAAGTTAAAAGACCAGGTTAGGTACTTACTAGAAGCTATCTCATAAATGGTTTCAACAGAATTAACATGCACGCCAGCAAAATGAAAGCCTTGAAGTTTTCTTCTTTGTATTCATACCTGACGACACACCTCCTGTAGTTGAAGAGCCAGGCGAAGAACCGCTCCACCTTCCATCTGCGCTTGTAGCGTCTGAGTTTTCTGCCGTCCTGCGTCTTCTTCTTTTTCCTGTTGCTCCTGTGCGGGGCGATCATCTCGATTCCCTGCTGCGTTAGGCTCCCATCCAGCGGGTCGGAGTCATAGGCCTTGTCGCCGATGAGCCTTTCAGGCAGAGCATCTATGAACCTTTCCTCCAGCACCCTTTCCACCAGTTTCACCTCGTGGGGAGATGCTGACTGGACTGAGACAGAAAGTACAGTACCACCAGCGTCTGTGACTGCCATGACCTTGGTCCCCTTGCCTCGTTTAGTCTTGCCAACAGCAGATCCCCCTTTTTGGCCATGCAGAAAGAGCCATCGATAAAACACTCGCTCAAATCCACACCGCCTCGCTGGTGAAGGTCCCTTGCCAGCGCCTCCACCACCCGCTGCATCACTCCCTCTTCCCGCCACTGCTGAAACCTGCGGTGGCAGGTCTGGTAGGGCGGGTAAGCGGCTGGCAGGTGGCTCCACTGCGCGCCTGTCTTCAGTATCCAGAGAATCCCCTCCAGCACTTCTCGCTTGTCTCTCCAGGGCCTGCCTCTGCCATCGGCTCTTCTCTCACCATCAGGAATCAGGTCCTTAAGCTTCTCCCATTGTTTCTCTGTCAGCTTCATGACAGAGAAACAAGCAGCTCCTAAAGAATGTCCCTATTTATGAGATAGCTTCTAATAATTAAGAGGTAGTATTTGACAAAATGATATTATTTAATATATTGTTCTGACTGAAGACAATACCCGTGTTCGTCTGATAAAAGAGTACCTATAGATAATCTATGTTTGTAGAGTAAATCTTTTTACTACTTATGCTTCCTCACACATCAAAGGTGCTTAGCAGAAGAACCTTATAGTCAGCTAAATTTCTCCTATAGCATTTAGTATTCAGCTTGTCCACTGATGGGTTCACAGTTGTTTTGACATAATGTTAGCTTTTGCAGTAAGACCTCTGCCTTGTTACTGATTTCGATCTTTCTAAAGTCTAAACAAAAACCAAACTATACTAAACTTATTATCCACCTTAACTCACTTGCTTATGAAAGAAGCGATACGCATTGCTTTGCGCAAATCAGGTAGTACCACCTGCCTTCTTCTGGCATTAGCACTTGCCTCGCCAGAGGCAGCTGTGGCACAGAAGCAAAAAGCGCGCACCAGCAGACAGAAAGAAGCCGCCGCTCCCTTTGATGCGAAACTCTATGAAGGCCTTACCTGGCGCTCCATTGGCCCCTACCGCGGTGGCCGCTCGGCCACGGTAACAGGCGTACCCGGCAAACCGAACCTGTACTACATGGGAGCCACGGGTGGCGGCGTATGGCGCACCACCGATGGCGGCTCTACCTGGGAAAATATCTCCGATGGTTTCTTTGGCGGGTCTATCGGGGCTGTGGCCGTGAGTGAGGCAGACCCGAACGTGATCTATGTGGGGGAGGGAGAGAAAACAGTGCGCGGCAACGTGTCGTCGGGCCATGGCCTGTGGAAGTCGGTAGACGCCGGCAAAACATGGCAGCATATCGGTTTGAAAGACTCTAAACACATCGGCCGCATCCGCATCCATCCCAAGAACCCGGATATTGTGTACGTGGCTGCCATGGGCGACCTGTACAAGTCTAACGAAGAACGTGGTGTGTATAAGAGCACCGACGGGGGGAAAACCTGGAAGCGTACGCTGTTCGCGAATAAAGATGCCGGTGCTGTTGACCTGATCATTGACCCCGCTAACCCGCGAAACCTCTACGCCACTACCTGGAACATCCGCAGAACCCCTTACAGCTTACTGTCAGGAGGCCCCGGCTCCGGTATCTGGAAAAGTACAGATGAAGGCGAAACCTGGAAGGAAATCTCCAGAAACGAAGGTTTGCCAAAAGGCACACTGGGCATTATCGGTGTAGCTGTTTCTCCTGTTAAGCCGGAGCGGGTGTATGCCATGGTAGAGGCTGAGGACGGCGGGCTTTTCCGCTCCGACGACAGTGGCCTGACATGGAAAAAAATGAACGATGACCGCAGCCTGCGCCAGCGCGCCTGGTACTATACCCGTGTGTATGCCGACCCGAAGGATGAGGACGTGGTGTACGTGCTGAACGTGTCCTATCACCGCTCCAAGGATGGCGGTAAAACCTTTACAGCGGCGAACGCCCCGCACGGTGACCACCATGACCTGTGGATCGCACCGGAGGACCCGACCCGCATGGCCATTGCCGACGACGGCGGTGCGCAGGTAAGCTCCGATGGCGGTATGAACTGGAGCACTTACCATAACCAGCCGACAGCGCAGTTCTACCGTGTTACCACAGACAACCACTTCCCTTACCGCATCTATGGTGCGCAGCAGGATAACTCCACCGTGCGCATCAGCCACCGTTCTTCCGGTTGGAGCATTACCGAGGCTGACTGGGAAACTACCGCCGGTTCGGAAAGTGCCCACTTGGCTGTAAACCCGGAGAATCCGGAGATCGTGTATGGTGGTAACTACGGCGGCTTCCTGTCACGGGTAGACCATAGCAACGGTCAGGAACGCGTGATCAACGTATGGCCGGACAACCCGATGGGACACGGTGCAGAAGGCATGAAGTACCGCTTCCAGTGGAACTTCCCGATCCTCTTCTCGCCAAATGATCCGAAGAAGCTCTATACCACGTCCAACCATGTGCACGTTACCTACAACGAAGGCCAGAGTTGGGAAACAATTTCACCGGACCTGACCCGCAACGACCCTACGAAGCTGGGTCCGTCTGGAGGTCCGATCACGAAGGATAACACCAGCGTGGAGTACTACGGTACGATCTTCGCCATCAACGAGTCTCCTCTGGAGCCAGGCGTGATCTGGACTGGCTCGGATGACGGCCTGCTGCACGTGACCCGCGACGGCGGCAAGAACTGGACGAACATCACGCCGAAAAACATGCCGGAGTGGATCATGATCAACAGCATCGATCCGCATCCAACCATCAAAGGCGGCGCCTACGTAGCTGCTACCATGTATAAGTCCGGCGACTTCCGCCCGTACCTGTACAAAACAACTGATTATGGCAAGACCTGGACGAAGATCACCAACGGCATTCCGGACCACCACTTCACCCGTGTGGTGCGTGCCGACCAGAAACGCCCGGGCCTGCTGTATGCCGGCACCGAATACGGTATGTATATCTCGTTTAACGATGGCGACAGCTGGCAGCCTTTCCAGCTCAACCTGCCGATCGTGCCGATCACAGACCTGACCATCAAGAACGACAACCTGATTGCGGCTACACAAGGGCGCAGCTTTTGGCTGATCGACGACATCACACCCTTGCACCAGCTGAACCAGAACGTAGCGAAGAGCAAATTCCACCTCTACAAGCCACTGGACACCTACAAGATGGACGGCGGCAGCAGAGGCGACTCGAAAACAGCCGGTCAGAACCACCCGGGTGGTGTCATGGTGCACTACTTCCTTGCGGATAAGCCAGACTCTGCCGCTGTGGTAAAACTGGAGATCATGGACCAGAACGGAAAACTGATCCGCAGCTACGCCAGCAATGCCAAAGAGCGCAACGAGAAGCTGGAGGTGAAGGAAGGCCTGAACCGCTTTGTGTGGGATATGCGCTACCCGGAAGCCTCCCGTTTCGATGGCATGATTCTGTGGGGTGGCGGCACGCAGGGTCCGAAGGCCATACCTGGCAACTATAAGGCGAAGCTAACCATGAACGGAGAGAGCCAGGAAACAGACTTTGCCATTCTGGCGGACCCACGCTCCAAGGCCAAGCCGGAAGACCTGCAGGCGCAGTTCGCCTTCCTGTTGGAGGTGCGCGACAAGCTGACAGAAACGCACGATGCCATCAAAGACATCCGCACCATGCGTTCGCAGCTGAAGACGCTGACAAGCAACCTGAAAGGCAACGACAGCTACAAAGACCTGGTAGAATCTGCCAACGCCATCGACAAGAAGATCACTTCTATCGAAGAGGCGCTGTACCAGACGAAAAACCGTAGTGGTCAGGACCCGCTCAACTTCCCGATTCGCCTCAACAACAAGCTGGCGAATTTGGTAGGTCAGGTAAGCACCGGAGACTTCCGACCAACAGACCAGGCCTATGCGTTCAAAAAGGAGATCACCTCACAGATCGATGAGCAGCTGAACCTGTACAAGCAGGTACAGACGCAGGATGTGCCGGCGCTGAACAAACTGATTCAGCAGAAAGGTGTGGAGTACATCTCTGTGAAGAAGAAAACAGAGGCTGCGCCTACTTCTTCTGTTAAGTAGAAATCTCTACAGTATAAAAAGAACTCCCCTGTTGCAGCTGCAGCGGGGGAGTTTTGTTTTTGAAACAGGTGGCCACTCCAGGTTCCGCACTGTGCCCGAACTGACGTAAAGCCCAACAGCTGAAGGTTTGTTATGTGCGGCCATCTACAGCAGTCAAAGAGTGACTGACGGTTTACCAGAGTACTTTCTCTACTTTAACCGTGGCAAACTTCTGCTCTTGCACATGTTGGGTATCCGGGTATGGGTTTACCTGCAGTAGTGTGATTTTATACTTGGCGCCTGCTAAGTCGACCACAGCCGCGTCAGTTTCCCTGAAGCTTTGATTGTCGCACTGCCCCAGGCAAAGCGCGATCCCAGCCGGCCCCACACCTGCTCCTTCCAGCTTAAGTGCCACAGTTGCATTGCCGTACCAGACACAGGTCACGTCGGAGGGACAGCGGCTATCTTCGATTGCTGTCACGGTAAGTGTTAAGGAACCAGAGTTTTCCGGGCCAGCATCACTACCGGTCAGCTGAACCGGTCTGTTCACCGCAAGCTTCAACTCCTGCTCCAGCACCAACTCATCCCAACAACCCTCCACTTCTTTCCGGCAGCCGGAGAGCAAGGCAAGTAACGAGAGTAAGTACAGTAGCTTTTTCATCGTAAAGTCAGTTAGCATGAAACATCAAGGGCAGATTCAGTTACTTCCGGAGCATGTACATCAACAGGAAGAAAAGTAACAGCAGTCGGTTCATCGGTTCGGGGTTTAAGAGCAGGCTCTATTAGCAAGAGCCGGTTCAGCTATAAATGGTTGCATCTGAACATCATAAAGTTCCGGTGTTGCAACTATATTTCCGCACGAACTGCTGCTGGTTAATTGGAATTTTGCTTTGAATATAGGATATTGAAACACTGAATATATTTAAAGAGGATACACCTGAACCACCCTACACTGTGAGCATCACCAAACCCACCAAAGAGAAGATCAGCAGCATCAGCAGCACCCTCCGCAGCTATCGGGTTTACCACCGGTACCTGGGTCTGGTGCTGGCGCTGTTCATCGTGGTCAGCAGCGTGACAGGCATATTACTGGGTTGGAAAAAGAACGTGGACCTGCTGCAGCCACCTGTGGTGAAGGGCGCCACAACAGACCTGCAGCAGTGGATTCCGCTGGCGCAGATGGCTGAAGTCTCTGTGGCGGCGCTGGATTCTGCACAGGGTATCCGCAACAACGCCATCGACCGCATGGAGGCGCGCCCGGACAAGGGGATGGTCAAAGTACTGTTCAGCGAGGGCTACTGGGAAGTACAGCTGGATGGCAGTACCGGCCAGGTGCTGTCTGTGGCGCGGCGGCACTCAGACTGGATCGAGAAGGTACACGACGGCTCCATCGTCAGCGACTTTTTCAAGCTCACCACGATGAACGTGCTGGGCCTGGGACTGCTGGTGCTGACCGTTACGGGCGTGTGCCTGTGGTTCTTCCCCAGAAAGATCCGAAAACTCAAAAACGAATAACATATAGCATACGTGTACCCCTTCAAGAAGCTTTTAGGGCTCTTGGCCCTGTCCGCCCTGCCCTACCTGAGCCAGGCGCAAACTATCAAGGTAATCGATAAAACCACCCTGCAGCCTCTTGCCGGCGTTATGATCAGCACTGCTTCCGGGCAGGCGGGCCTGCAAACCAATACGAAAGGCCGCGCCGATGTGAGCGAACTTTTAGACACTGCCAGTCAGCTACGCCTCCACTATATCGGCTACCAACCCATCATCCTTACACCTGCTCAGCTCAGGGCGTTAAATTATGAGGTAGTGCTGCAACAGCAAAGCCACAGCCTGGGAGAGGTCGTGATCTCGGCAGACAAGTTTGAGACGCAGCGCAGACTGGTGCCGCAACAGGTCGAGATCATCAACCGCAAAGAACTGAACTTTATCAGCCAGCCCACCACTGCCGATGTGATGCAGCAAAGCGGCAAGGTGCTGGTACAAAAGAGCCAGATGGGTGGCGGCAGCCCGATCATCCGCGGGTTTGAGGCCAATAAGGTGCTACTGGTGGTGGATGGTGTGCGCATGAACAACGCCATATACCGGGGTGGCCACCTGCAGAACATCATCACGCTGGACAACAGCATCCTGCAGCGGGCAGAGGTGATCTTTGGGCCAAGCTCTGTGATCTACGGTTCGGATGCCCTGGGTGGTGTGCTGCACTTCCATACCCTGCAGCCGCAGCTGGCAGGTGAAGGCGAGAGCCATACCTTCAGCGGCGGAGCCTTTACGCGTTATGCTACTGCCCCAGACGAAAAAACGATTCATGCCCATGCCAGCTACGGCCGCCGGAAGTGGGGCAGCCTGACCAGCATCACCGTTTCTGACTTTGGCAACCTGCGGCAGGGCAGCAAGCGCCGCAGCGCCTACGGAGACCTGGGCATCCGGAACTACTATGCCGGCCGCACAAGTACCGGGCAAGATACGATGCTGCTAAACCCGAACCCAAACCTGCAGCGCCCGACCGGCTATACCCAGTATGATGTGCTGCAGAAGGTGCTTTACAAACCATCGGCCCATGTGAGCCACACCCTGAACCTGCAGCTGAGCACCAGCTCCGATGTACCGCGCTACGACCGGCTAACGGAGGGTTCCGGCGATCAGCTGAAGTATGCGGCCTGGTACTACGGGCCGCAGGAGCGCATGATGGCCGCCTATACCTTAGCCCTTACCCGGCCTACCACCCTGTATGACGAGGCTCGCGCCGTGGCTGCTTACCAGTGGCTGGAGGAGAGCCGCCATAACCGCCGCTTTGGCAAAGACCTGCTCTCGCACCAGACCGAACAGGTACAGGTATACAGCCTGAATGCGGATCTATCTAAAAGAAT
>JAJLKL010000067.1:0-6156 GCA_033838975.1 Hymenobacteraceae bacterium
CTACAACCAGGTGGACTCCGGCGACTGCTGCTGCATCTACAACAGCCTGAACCAACTCTGCATCGGCATCAACAAGGGCCACGCCGCCGAGCTGCTCGGCCTCGACTTCGACTCGCAGGTAGACGTGCGCTTTTACCCGGGTGGTTAACTCATTTGAAGATGTAGAAACTTGAAGATTTGAAAATAATGTATAGATATTCGATATTGTGAGAAATTACCGCTTCAAACACAACTATACCTCTATCTTTTACCTTACTTCTCATCTTCACATCTTCAAATTTCCAAATTAAAAAATTATGCTGATTCGCATCGTCCGGATGACTTTTCAGGAGGATAAGACCGAGAATTTTCTCGAGATCTTCCGCAACTCGAAAGCAAAGATCCGCGCTTTTGAAGGCTGTAACCACGTAGAACTGCTGCAGGACCTGAACTACCCTAACATCTACAGCACCTACAGCCTCTGGGACTCCGAAGAGCACCTGAACAACTACCGTGACTCCGAACTTTTTGGCCAGGTATGGAAAGCCACCAAGGCGCTGTTCGCAGCCAAACCCCAGGCGTGGTCGCACCAGAAGGTAGACATCTAATTTTTTTCTGCTAGCTGCCCCCCTCCCCCTCTTTGCTTCCGGACGGCTATAACTGATCCCAAACCGGCGCTGCGGACATTGGGTGTTATGCGCTTATAGCCAGGCACTTTCCTCCTGTTGTGGCTGCACAGCTTTCGCACGCACGACTCATGCCTTCGCAACACAGTGTTTAAACACCAACCCTTCAACCACCTATCTTTCGGATAATTAACTATTTGCATATACAGATTTAATCTCCTACCTTTTTCCCGCTTCCGGCTTAGACTAATTTCCTGAAAACCTATTTAGAATTAGTTTAAATAATATTTAGTTTTGCACCCATAACACAGATTTACTTTGGATACGGAGATCTGGGAGAAGATCAGACAGGGCGACAAGGATGCATTCATGCAGCTTTACCAGGGCCAGTACCAGCAGCTGTTTACATTTGGCTGCCGGGTACATGCCAACCGGGAGCTGGTGAAGGACTGTATCCACGAAATGTTCTGCGAGATCTGGAATGGGCGGCAGAATGTACAGCAGGTATCCAACAGTCGCGCCTACCTGTTCACCTATCTGAAACGAAAGATCTTAAAGGAGTTACAGAAGGTTGGATCTCCCCAGCACGCTCTCGCACCAGAACAGCTGGAGCAGCATACGCACGAGCTGTCTTACGAAGACTTGCTGATCGGCTCACAGGCTGATGAGGAGGTGCGGGCAAAGCTGCAAAAGGTGCTTCAGAAGCTTACTAAAACGCAGCTGGAGGTGATTCGCCTGAAATATTATGAGAGTTTAAGTTATGAGGAAGTTGCCACTGCTTTACAAATCCAGCCACGCACCGCTTACAACCAGGTATATGAGGCACTCAAGCTGCTGAGAAAGTACATGAGGGTGATCGTCCTCCTTGGCGTGGGAGCTCAGGATTTTTTTCAAAAATTTTTCCTCTAAACCCGGTAAAAATTACAGAAGTCCGACACTGCTAAGTAGAGACCTATCACAAGCAAGCGGATTTAATGGATTACTCTTTATACAGGGCAGAGGATTTTGCTGCCGACGAGTCTTTTATCAGCTATCACCTGGGCACTGACCCGGCGGCTGTAGCCTTCTGGGAGAGCTGGATCAGCCACCACCCGGAGAAGCTGGATGAGATCCTGACGGCGGAACACCTGGTGGATTTGCTGCACCTCAGGCTGACACAGGCGGAGGCAGCGGAAGAGCGAAACCGCATGCTGGACTTCCTGCAGGACACAGAAGAGCCACGGCTCGCAACGGACGGCGACACGCGCTATAACACAGAACGCAGCAGTCGTAACATAGGGCGCTGGGTCTCGGTGCTGGTTATATGCGCGGTGCTGCTACTGGCTTTCCTGGGCATCCGCAGGTATACGGTGCGTGAGAAAGCTCCTGTGGAGTGGCTGTCCTCCTCTAACCCCGCCGGCAAGCGCAGCATCATTCAGCTCAGCGATGGCTCCACGGTGACGCTCAATGCCAACAGCACACTGTTTTACCCGAAGGTTTTCCGGGGCGACACCCGCGAGCTCATGCTGACAGGCGAGGCTTTTTTTGAGGTAGCCAAAAACCCGCAGAGGCCCTTCATTGTGCGCACAGGCAAGCTCACGACGACGGTGCTTGGTACAAAATTCAACGTCAGCGCCGCCTCGGGCAGCCCTAAAACACAGGTTGCCCTGGTGGAGGGAAGCGTGAAAATAAAAGCCGATCAGCTGAAGGGAGAGGTTATTCTGCACCCCAGCCAGCAGGTAACTTACTCAGAGAAAGACAACAGCCTGACCACCTCTGCCTTTGCTGCGGAAGAGGTGCTGGCCTGGAAGAACGGCACGCTGATCTTCAAAGAGGCCTCCTTCCAGGAGGTGGCCGAAAAGCTGTACCAGACCTACGGCATTACGCTGAAAAACCACAGCCCAAAGCAGGTATGGAGCTACAGCGGGAAATTTGAGAAGGCAGATTACCTCACAGTGATCAAGAGTATATGTTACGCCAAGCGCCTGACTTACACGGTAGAGCGGGACACGGTTATTATCAGATAGAATATGGAAATTTTTACCAGCCAAAGCGTACGCATCCGGACCACCTTCTGGCTCCTGCTGCTGGGAATCCTGTTGATTTTGGCCGAAAGTGCCACCGCACAGATCCAGGACTGGAAATCGGTGAACGTAAGCGTGAACGCCAAAGAGCAAACCTTACGGAAGGTGCTGGAGAACCTGGAAAGGCAGACCGGCACGGCATTCGGCTATGACCAGTCCGAGATCGACCTGGACCAGAAGATCACCTTCAGCTTTAACGGCAGCCTGTACGATGCCTTCCGGGAACTGGGCAACATGGCCAGCATCGACTTCAGGCAGACCTCCGGCAACATCACCATCCGCAAAAGAAGAACCACCCTGAACCTGTCGGAGGCCCGGTTCATCAACGGCGTGGTGTACGACAAGGTGGATAAATCTCCGCTGCCAGGGGTAACGGTGCTGGTAAAGGGTACGAACAAAGCAACTGTCACGAACCTGAAAGGCGAATTCTCTTTCCGGCTAGTGAAAGAGAACATACCTGAAACGGTACTGGTGTTCCGCTACCTGGGCATGCAACCAAAGGAAGTACAGGTACAGGACCAGAGTAACTTTGAGGTGATGCTGGAGCAGGACGCCATGTCGCTGAAAGAGGTGGTGGTAACCAGTGCCTATACCGGCGAAAAGCGCCGGGAGGAAGTAGTGGGAAGTATCAGCCAGCTGACGGCCCGTGAACTGCAGGTAGACAGGCCGGTGGAAAGCTTTGATAAGATGCTGCAGGGCATGGTAGCCGGTGTGCAGGTAGAGACCAACACCGAACCAAACAAGCCGGTAAAGATCAACATACGGGGCCAGGGCTCACTCACCAGCTTCGGAGGTGGCCGCTCTACCTCTACCCAGCCGCTGTTTGTGGTGGATGGCGTACCGATGTATGAGCAGCAAAGAGGCGACGCTTCTGGTGTCTTCAACGGTGAGAACCTGCTGAACCCCCTGTCCAACATCAACCCACAGGACATTGAGTCGGTGTCGGTGCTGAAAGATGCCTCCGCCTCTGCCATTTATGGCGCCGATGCGGCCAATGGCGTGATTATCATCACCACCAAGGCAGGAGCTGCAGGCAAGACACGTTTTAATCTCGACTACAGAACAGGAGTCTCCTCCTTCATCAATGAGTTCAAGTACCTGAGCGGGCCACAGTACTACGAGCTGCTGCGCGAGACCTACATCAACAACGGCAGACCTGCAAATGTAGCCGAAATGATGGCTGGCAGCAAGACGATCAACACCAACTGGTTTGATATGCTGAACCGCAACGCCAGCTACCACAGCGCCAACCTGGATGTTTCCGGCGGGAAAGACAACACGACCTACCGCTTCTCCAGCGGTTACCTGAACCAGCAGGCCAGCGCAATCGGCAACGACCTGCAGAAGCTTTTCTTCCGGCTGCGCCTGGACCAGAACATCAACGACAAGCTGAAAGTGGGGGTAAACCTGAGCCCTTCCATCACCAGGCAGAACACGCTCAACAACTTTGGCAACATACAGCTGCCGCCCAACATCTCTCCCTACAAAGAAGACGGGAGCTACAACAACATCCTGCAAGTGCCAAACCCGCTGGCGGTGCTGGCACAGAATGAAGAATACAGCGAAGGCGTAGCCTTTACCGGATCGGCAACGGCAAAGTATAAACTGACGGATGCCATCAGCTTCTCCGGCTTGCTCGGCTCCGACTACTACAGCAAGAAAGAGACGCAGTACAAGTCTGCTAAAAATTCTACGGGCATAAACAGAGGTGGCGAACTGAAGATCTACGACCGCAGCAACCTGAGCTGGATCGCCTTCATACAGGGCATGTATGACAAGACTTTTGCCGGCCGGCACACGGTAAATTACCTGGCCGGCACGCAGGTACAGGACCAGGAAACGCAACTGCTTTACGGGCAGGGCAGCGGCTTTACCTATGACCGCATGCGCGAATTGAGCATGGCCCAAAACAGAAACGCCGCCTCCTCCAAAAATGCCAGTGCCACGGTGTCTTACTACTCCCAGCTGGGCTATGACCTGGACAAAAAGTACTTCCTGAACCTGAACGTGCGCTCCGACAAGTCCTCTGTTTTCGGAGGCGATAAGCAGGTGGCGGTAAACGGCTCGGTGGGTCTGGGCTGGATCGTGACGAAAGAAAGCTTCCTGCAGCCAAACAAGATCCTGAATCACCTGCGCCTCAGAACCAGCTACGGCTCCACGGGCAACTCCCGCATTGGCTCTTATGCCGCCCGTGGCTTATACCGTTTTAGCAGCCTTGATCCTTATAATGGCAACACCAGCTCGGTACCAGACCTAACCGGAGCTCCAAACCCGGACCTGGGCTGGGAGAAGAACCTCAAGTTTAACTTCGGTATGGATGTGACCTTATTGAGTCGCATCAACATAACGGCAGAAGTATACCGCAATACCATTAAGAACCTGATCTCTTCGGTGAGTGTACCGCTGGAGACAGGCTTCGAAACGATCTCAGCCAATACCGGCACCATGGTAAACCAGGGGCTGGAGCTAACGATCAACAGCGCGAACATTGAGTCGCCGGACTTCACCTGGAACACTACCCTTAACTTCGGCCTGAACCGCAACAAGATCACGGAGTTCAACGGGGGGCTGACAGGGCTTTACTCTGAGAATGCCGCAGCTGTTACCAAAGTTGGGGTAAGCACTGGCAGCATCTGGGGCTTCAGGTGGGCAGGTGTGGATCCCCAAACGGGTGCCGAGTTATTCTATGATAACCATGGCAATTTACTAGATGCACGCACTGTGAACACACTCCCTGTCACAGAGGGTACGGTGCTGGGCGACAGGCTGCCAACATTTGAGGGAGGCCTGATCAACACCTTCAGCTACAAGGACCTGTCGCTTACGGTTAACCTGGTATACTCCTATGGTGCCAGCTTTCTGGCCAGTTACACGGTACAGGCCGATGGCCGCAACCTGGACCACAGCAACCAAAGTGTAAACCTGCTGGATCGCTGGCAAAAGGAAGGGGACATGACCAATGTGCCTATGCTGACAAATGATATAAGCAGAAAGCTTGTGCGCAATTCCTCACGCTACATTCATGACCTGACACATATAAAGCTCTCTAATGTTTCACTGAACTATTTGCTGCCTGAGCGACTGACGAAGGTTGTGAAGCTGGAGCGGGTATCTGTTTTCTCCAATGCCTCCAACCTGCTGTACTGGTACCGTGAGAAGAGCCCTGCCGGCAGAAACGGCGTGGCGGAGTCACGCTTCCTGTACCCGGAAATGAGAACGGTTGTGGGTGGTATCAGAATTGGTTTTTAAAAAGAAGTTACGATGAGGAAGAACATACTATTTTGCTTGCTAGCCTCGGCCTCCCTGCTGACTACTTCCTGCGAGGATATCTTGGACAAGGAGCCGATAGATAAGCTCTCGCTGGAGGAGACATTTAAAGACCTGGACGGCGTGAAGACAGCCCTTTCCGGCGCTTACAATTCGCTGCTCTCCCTGGATTATTACCAGCGCAACATCATGGTATACCCGGACCTGGCTGGCGGTAACAT
>JAJLKL010000068.1:0-2664 GCA_033838975.1 Hymenobacteraceae bacterium
ATCGAAAAGATAAAGCTGGACACCTACGAAGAGCCGCAGGAATAGCTTTCGCTGCAACTCTCTTCACTTACTGCCGCTACCTCTTTCTATAGCAGCAGGAGAAGAAAGTACTCTAGATTCCCTGCACCAGCCAATACCAAATGGCCAGGGTGATAAAGGAAATAGGAATCCCGAAGCCAATCATCATGTTGGCCAGACGAGGCTTCAGACCGTAAGAGGCTGCCACAATGGAGGCTGTGATCATGGGTGCCATGGCAGCTTCCATGATCGTAACCTGTATCAGCTCTCCCCTCATTCCCAGCACCAGCACATACAGCACATAGATCAGAAGGGGGGCAAGTACCAGCTGGTAGGTAAGTCCCAGCGCCAGAAAGCCCCAGTGTTTGCTGCGGCGCTCGATGCGCAGCTGCAGCCCTACTGATACGAGTGCGAGGGGTGTCACCGTGCTGCCCAACCGCTGGAACACCTCCTTCAAATCTTCTGAAAAATGTAAACCGAGCACATTCATCGCCAATGCCACCATAAAGAGCAGGAAGGGCGGAAAACGGGATATCTTACGGGCAATCACGCTGGCATCTGCCTTGCCTTTGGAAAAAGCGGCAGCCAGGGCAATGCCTAAGGTAGACAGCACCATAAAAGACCCCGGCTGATCGATGAGAATGGCAGTGCGCAGGCCCTCTGCCCCGTACAGCGCCTCGATCACCGGGAAGCCTATGAAGGAGGTGTTGCCAAGCCCTGCCGTCAGGATAAGGCAGCCGATCAGCTTTTTAGACCAGCCATAAATCCTGCCCAGGCTCCAGAACAAAAGCGCAGAGCCGGCAAAACAGATCCACGCCACCCCTACCGGCAGCAGCACGGTACTATCCAGCTGTACCTCCGGAATGAAGTACAGTGCCAGCGAGGGCAGTGAAACGTAAATGATAAACTGGTTGAGCACCAGCGGTGCGTTCATCGGAAAATCACGCACCTTCTGCAGGAACACGCCCAACCCAAGGCACCCAAATAAAAGAATAAAACTACTCATGTCGTCTGGCTGCAGCAGATACTGCAGAAGTCAAAGGTACGCACCTGCGGGCACAATAGCAGGTGCGGAGCCGAGGTAGTTTTTCTCCGGATGCATTCACAGGAGTTTACCCATTGCATTTATTATGATAAATAAAGCATAAGATCACCCTATGCACCTCCTGCTAGAAAAATGACAGAGAACAAAGTATGAACAACAACTCAAGCTACAACAGAAGCCCACCCAACGCCGTCCACTTAAGAAAAGGTGAGTCCGCTGACGCCTTCGCGATGTGTCTCACCAGCATGTGTTGCTCAGAAGACACAACAAGGGCAAAAGGAACGCTTAAGTTACAGCAATACATCCCTCACCCGTTCTGTATCACCACCCGTCGCACCACACGGGTATCCCCGGAAATGATGCTCAGGAAGTATACTCCGTTGGCTAACCTCTTCGTATCGAGCACCAGCTTATTCTCTCCGCTATGTATTGGCCTGGTTTCATCCAGCACGTTGGCCGACTGCGCGTTGGTCAGGATAAACCGGACCTCTCTCCCCTTCCAGCCGTTCACGGATATCTTCAGGTCGCCTGCCGAAGGGACAGGATATACCTGCACGGCCCGGTCCAGCTCCTCCTGCCTGGCCGAGGCCAGGGGACCTGTATAACTTAGCTTGTAAACCACATGCGCCTTGTCGTCGGAGATGTACAGGCTGCCCTCCGGGTCTATGGCAATGTCTACCGGACGGCTGTAGGCCTCCGTGGAGTCGCTGTTCAGGAAGCCTCCCACCAGGTCGACCTGCTCACCGGGTTTGTCGTTCTGCCAGGGGAAGTAGATCACCTTATACCCTGTCGCCTTGGAGCGGTTCCAGGAGCCGTGCAGGGCGATCAGCGCCCCGTTCCGGTAAGGCTGCGGCATCTTCGTGTTCTGCGTGAACAGCAGGCCAAGCGGAGCCGAGTGCGCCTGTATACCTTTGCTGATGCGGTCCATCCCGCTGCAATCCACGGCACCGTCTTCGTTCAGTTGCACATCCCTGATGTGGCCCATGTTGTCCATCCCCTGCCGCGGATCGGGGTTGCAGAAAGGCCAGCCGTAGTTGCCGCCATCACGCACATAGGTGAATTCCTCCGGCGGGTTGTCATCCACGTAGTCCTGTATCACCTTCCCGTAGTTCCCCGAGCCATCCTCAAAAGGATAGGCAATGTTATCGCGGTTGTTCACCGTCACCCACAGGTCGTTGGTGCCCGGTAAAAAGTCCAGGCCCTCCGCGTTGCGCAGGCCCTCTGCAAACAGGCGTCCCCCCGAACCGTCGGCGTTGTACTGGTAGATGGCACCGCGCTTGGGGTTGCTTTGCGTGTCCTCGATGCAGGCGTTGCAGGTAGAGGCAATGGATACGTAGAGTTTATGGTTGCTGTCCAGCGCAATATTCTTGAGCACATGGCCGTAGCTCCCTTTCAATTCCGGCAGGCTCTCGTCGGGCAGGTCCGGCACCACTACTTCCCGGTTCTGGCCCCGAGTGTCGCCATTGCTATAGGTATAGCGGTTGATCTGGTTCTTCTCGGCTATGTACACGTACTGCGTCTCCCCGATCTTATGGAAGACGATATCATGCGGCCTTTGCAGGCCATCCACAAAATCATGGTCCACCACACTGCCATCCTCC
>JAJLKL010000069.1:0-2870 GCA_033838975.1 Hymenobacteraceae bacterium
AAGAAGAACACATTCCTTTTAGGAGCTGCGATCGTGACTGCAGCGTTTACAGCAAGCTGCACAAGTACCATGGAGGAAAACCAGCAGGAGCAGGTTGCCTCAGCTGAAGTAGAAGAAACACCTGAGCCGCAGGTTGCCCAACAGGATTCAATCAAGGGAAGTATTCCGTCCGAGGCTACCGGGCAGATAGGCAATGCCAACCTGAAGATCAATTACCACGCACCCGGGGTGAAAGGTCGCATTATCTGGGGCGGACTTGTGCCTTACAATCAGGTTTGGGTAACAGGAGCACATATGGCTACCACGCTTGAAACAGACAAAGACCTGGTGATAGGAGGTAAAGCGTTGCCTGCCGGAAAGTATGCACTGTTTACGATTCCCGGAGAGGATGAGTGGACGGTAATTATCAATAAAAACTGGGAGCAGCACCTGGCCGACAAGTACAGCGAGAAAGAGGACGTGCTGCGGGTACAGGTGAAGCCTGAGGAACTGCAACAGCACCAGGAAAGGCTGAAGTATGAGGTAGTTGAAGAATCCGGAAACGAGGGAGCGATCAAGATTTCATGGGAGAAGAAAGGCGTTACTGTACCGGTTGAAAGCGTATAATGTAAAAGAGGCGGCCAAATAATTTGACCGCCTCTTTTTTTGACCTTAGTAAGGAAACATTGCGCTTGGGAACACGCGAAGATACACCTGCCCACTGACTGGCAGTTCGCCATAGTATGGGTGCAGGGCATCCTCGGTTCTAAACACACTTACCTGTGCCCCAAGGTTTAAGTTGACGGTTCCTATTTTCAAGATTTGCCTGTTTGCCCCAAGTGTTAGTGCATTTACATTAAACAGCTCATCATGCCCAAAGGCGTCCTCTGCAAAACCTAACTCCTCCGACGACTTCTGAACAAACTCGTAGCGACCGTATACGGCAAACTTGGCGCTTTGGAGGTTAGACTCCAGCAGGAACGAGTGCTCCTTGTGGTGCTCATCTACATAGTTGTAGCCCCAGTTCAAAGAACCGGTCAGGAAGCGGTCATCACCGGTGAGTTGTTTGCCGTAGAGCACGGAGGCGGTGGTGCGGTATACGTCTTCATCTGGTTCTGTTACCTCCGGACTCTTAACGAAAGCATGGGAGGCCTGCAGGCTCCAGTAATCTGATGGGTTATAGGTTAAGCGTGCGGAGCGGGAGTCGAAGCGTGGCTTGTCAAAGTCGTTGCGCTCCTCGTCCGGCTCACGGCCTGTGAAGGAGGAGCCTTCCAGCTTCCAGTTACGATAGCGGAAACCAAGTGTGGCCACGCCAAAGGAGATGTGGGTGGCGTCTTGCCAGTGGTGGCCCAAAGGCGAATCCGGGTTGTTAAGCGCCGAAGGCCTGTGCATGAACGCAACATTACTTAACGCCGGTTCACCAGGGTAGCCCAGGTAAAGAAATACGTCTGCTTCCTCAGAAAGCATGTGGGTATAGCCAATTGACAACTCGCTGAACAGGTCGTGCGGGTGCTGGCGGTCGATGAGCGGCTCATCCTCAAAGGTCTCACCGGTCTGGAACAGCAAGGGGTAACCGTCGCCACCTACTGTGAGCGGGTCCAGCGAGATCATGGTGCTGAAGCGGAACAGCCCCTTCTCGCCCACATAACGCTGCCCCATCAGCATAACCCAATTAGGGGCGTCGAACTGGCTGTCGCCCCGGTTCCCGTCGGCAAATACATCCTGGTTGTTGTAGCGCAAAAAGAGGTTGTAGTGCAGCATGAGCATCCAGTCACCGGTGTGAAACATGCTGCCGTACATGGGCGAGGCGTCCGGAAGCCAGCCGGTACCGGAACCGTTGCGGTTCATGGGCAGGTTCCGAGAGAAAGCATGCGACATAGGCATTGTATCGTGCTGCATGCCCACATGCTCCTGGTTCTGCGGCATGTCCATGTGCTGGTGCGTTTTAGCTGAGTCTTGCTTTGGCTGGTGGTGCTCATGCTCCTGTGCCGCCGCTGGCCAAGCAAAGCACAGCGGTAGCACAAGGGGTAAGATATATTTAACGGTGTTCATAGCTCTATGTATACATACTGGTTAAGTTTACATAGGTTCAAAGCTGTATGTTCGGGGAAACTACCGTAGCTGGTTCCGCATGTTCTGCTGGCCCATCTCCGGGTTACATTTGTTGGTAAGGCTTAAAATGTTGGCAGGTCTATCTTTTATGATGAAGGCGTCTGAGATCAAGGTGCGTGCTGAACCAGATCGATAGGAGCGGAAGAGTCATGAGTTGTAGCAGTGGGAACAGCCCCACTTCAAGAACAGGTACAACAGGCTTCGCCTCTGAATAAGTCACAGCCCCACAAGCAAGTCCCATTTCTTAAGCCAAACAGCCACAAAGGGACCCAGAACAGAAAGAAACAGATAACTCCAGCATCCTGCGCCCAAAGGCCAGTACAGGTTTTGGTTGAAAAGCACAAACAGCAGGTACAGCAGCAGTATCACAAGCACACCAACCACAGCAGCCGTGAAGCATTTACTGAAACTCTCATAGAAGCCCCTGTACTACTGGTAAAGCGGTGCCTGCGCATTTTCCCAAATCAGGTTAAGTAGAAAGCCCACCGCCAGCACGAGTCCGGAAGCCAGCAGCATGCTCTTTAGACTCGTGGCTTGTTCTTTTACCATGTACCGTCTTTAGACGCAGGCTCTTATTTGCCGATGCAGAAATTGAGTAATGATTGTATTCTATTTACAGTCACATAGTTATAGGATGCGGCTGCCTGTTGAGGTACAAATGAGGTACAGTACAAGTTAGGAAGTTTAGGAGCTCCTGTTGTTGAAACAAAGTTAAATTTCTCAACAACAGGAGCTCCTAAACTTTTTTATGAGTTTTAAAATACCTTATCCTGTAGTGG
>JAJLKL010000070.1:0-3475 GCA_033838975.1 Hymenobacteraceae bacterium
TTGCCTCACGCAGGCGTTTATAAATGCGGATGGCCAGCATTAGGATGGCCGAGAAAAGGATCAGCCCGATAATGCCCCATAGCATGCTCAGCGAGCTTTTGAGCACCACCAGGAACACAATGCTGATCAGGAAAAGCGTGGCCACCTCGTTCCAGATGCGCAGTTGGGTGGAGTTGTACTTGATGAGTCACTTCTGCTGATGTTAGAAGATGTAATGGAAGAGAAAGTGGTAAACGTACAGGCCTACCACAAAAGCCAGTTTCCAGACCAGCCAGCCCGGTACGGAGCCGTACAGGTACAGCATCGTCAACCCGAAGATCAGGGTAAGGATAGCCGAGGGCCAGGTGATGCCATACCACAAGCGTTTCTGCATGATCGCCAGCTGTTTCTGCAAGATCGTTTTCTCCGGCTCCGGTTTCTCCGCGGCCTCGGCATAGTAAATAAACAGGCGAACAATGTAGAACAAGCCCGCAAACCAGGTCACCACAAAGATGATGTGCAGCGCTTTAACGTAAAAATAGCTCATGGCTGGTACTGATGTTTCTGCAAAGGTACGGCGATTTGTTTAAATGTGCGGAGTTCGAAGCGACAACTCACACGCTTCAACTCCGACTCATGCCCCTTGGTTTATAGCAGGAACTCTACTGCTCTTTTGGACCTCCGGATCCGAAAGCATTCTGCCGGGGATCTCCGGGCCCCATAAATGAGCCTTCCCATTACGCGGACCCGTAGGAGGGACGGGTGTTTTAGTCAGCTACACGTTAAAAAACACGAGGCTGGCATCGGTCTTTTTACCTTTGCCAGCCTCTGCCATATATTATGTTTCAGAACTTTAAACCAAAGCCTTACCCTACACCGATTTACTGAAGACCGGGGTAGTAGGCTTCTGCTCCCAGAGCCTTGCATCCAGGCACATGGCAATGTTGCGCAGGAACGGACGACCAGCAGAGAGTACCTCTATGTGATGGTCACTGTAATCCACCAAACCGTCTTCTGCCAGGGGCTGCAGGCGCACCAGGGCATCGATGAAGTAAGGCAGGTCCTCTTCGCTCCAGGAGGTATGCATGCGGCACATGATGTTGAGGATGTGTTCCCGGATAAGCAGATCTTCCGTAGTCAGCTCATGCCCTTTGAAAACAGGCAGCCCGCCGGCAAACACGGCTTCTTCGTAGGCTTCTACCTCTTTGATGTTCTGCATAAAGGCCGTGCCGGTGTCCGAAATGCTGGAGCATCCGAGGCCGATCAGGAGTTCGGTGTGGCGCGGGGTATAACCCATAAAGTTGCGGTGCAGCGTACCGTTTTGCACGGCCGTGTATAGCTCATCTTCCGGCAGGGCAAAATGATCCAGGCCAATCTCTACATAGCCTGCCTCTTCCAAAAGGTTTCTGCCTAGTTCATACAGGCCACGTTTTTCAGCCGGTGCCGGCAGGTCTGCCTCGGAGTAGCGGCGCTGGGCCTTGCTCTTCCAGGGCACGTGGGCATAACTGTAGAAAGCGATCCGCTCAGGCCGGAGCTCTTTTACTTTTTCGATGGTATGGCGCACGCAATCAGCGTTCTGGTGAGGAAGGCCGTAGATGATGTCGCCGTTGATGGAGGTATAGCCAATGGCACGGGCCGCATCAAAAATCTCTTTGGTCTGCTCAAAGGTCTGGATGCGGTTGATCACGAACTGTACCCGCGGGTCAAAGTCCTGAATTCCGACGCTTAGCCTCCTGAAGCCCAGGTCATACAGCACCTGCAGCTGCGCTACACTGGTGGCGTTGGGGTGTACTTCCACGCTAAACTCAGCATGAGGGGGTATCTCTGCCTTTTCCAGCAGTGCCTCCAGTAATTTCTTCAGGTTATCAGCGCTGAAAAAAGTAGGGGTACCGCCACCCAGGTGCAGCTCTGTGATGCGGGGTTTCTCCTCGAACACCGCCAGGTACTGCTCCCATTCCTGCAAAATGGCCTGCAGGTACGGCTCCTCCACCGCATGGTTCCTGGTGATGCGCTTGTTACAGCCGCAGTAGGTACACAGTTGCTCGCAGAAAGGCAGGTGCAGGTATAGACTGATGCCCTCCGACTTGTTTGTTTTCCGGAAGGCCTGTTGCACGTGCAGTAACCAGCGCTCCTGCGTCAGCGGCTTCTCATCCCAGAACGGTACGGTGGGGTAGCTGGTATAGCGTGGCGACGGTACATCGTACTTGGCCAGTAGCTCAGCAGGGGTGGTCATAACAGGTGCGTGCATGGTCATTTCTCCTCTAATGTAGGTAACACCACAAAGTTCGGGAGTAGCCACTGCCCGGGAAATGACATTCGTCACCCTAAAAGGATGACTTTGCGTGACTCTTTGCCCAAAGATGCTTAAATTCACAGAATTTGCTAAGTATTGCGTTACAGCTATGAGAATCACGACACCAACTTTACTACTGGATAAACAGAAAGCACAACAGAACATCCGCCGGATGGTGGAGAAGGCCCAACGAAACAACGTCCGGCTGCGCCCGCACTTCAAAACCCATCAGTCAGCCCAGGTGGGGGAGTGGTTCCGCGAGGCTGGCGTTTCCGTCATTACCGTTTCCTCTGTCCGGATGGCGCAGTATTTTGCCAACCACGGTTGGGATGATATCCTGGTGGCTTTTCCGGCCAATGTGCTGGAGATGGAGAGCATCAACGAACTGGCCTCCCGCATCAAGCTGCACCTGGTAGCCGTGAACATCGAAACGGTGGAGGCGCTGGCCAAACACCTGAAGCACCCGGCGCACCTGTGGCTCAAGATCGATACAGGGTACCGCCGCACGGGCATTCTGCCGCACGACCACGCCGATTTGGATGAAATTCTGCAGCTCACCGACAGGAGTGAGAAGCTGACCTTCGAAGGGTTTGTGGTACACGACGGCCATACCTATAAACAGACGGACATTGACGCCATCCAGACGATCCACAACACGTCGGTTTACCAGCTGCACCTGCTCCGCGACCGCTACCAAAAGCAGTTCCCGAACCTGAGGCTATCCATTGGCGACACGCCTTCCTGCAGCATCCTCGAAGATCTGAGCGGGGTGGACGAGATCAGGCCTGGCAACTTCGTGTTCTTTGACCTGACACAGCAGCGCATCGGCTCCAATGCCTACGAGGAGATTGCCTTGTGTATGGTCTGTCCGGTGGTGGCCAAGCATCAGGAGCGGGGCGAAATCATCCTGTACGGGGGCAGCGTGCATTTCTCCAAAGATTCCCTGATCCAGGAGGACGGATCCGTGGTGTACGGGGCTATCGTGGAACTCACCGAAAATGGCTGGACAGCGCCTGTGGAAGGAATAGAGCTTGTGTCCCTGTCGCAGGAGCACGGCATTGTAAAGGCCTCGCCGCGCCAGTTCGAAAAGTATAAGATCGGGGATGTGATGGGGATCCTGCCGGTGCACTCCTGCCTGACGGCTGATCTGATGCGACGGTACCTGACGACAGACGGAGAGTGGCTGGAGCATTTTTCCGGCGT
>JAJLKL010000071.1:0-8781 GCA_033838975.1 Hymenobacteraceae bacterium
CTTTTTGACCAGATTCCGCTGGACCAGATGTCGGTGTCCATGACCATGAACGGGGCTGTGCTGCCGATCATGGCCTTCTACATTGTGGCCGCCGAGGAGCAGGGCGTGACGCCGGAGCAGCTGAGCGGTACCATCCAGAACGACATCCTGAAGGAGTTCATGGTGCGCAACACCTACATCTACCCGCCGGAGCCAAGTATGAAGATCATCGCAGACATCTTTGAGTATACTTCTAAAAAGATGCCGCGCTTCAACTCCATCTCCATCTCGGGCTACCACATGCAGGAGGCTGGTGCCACCGCCGATATTGAACTGGCCTATACCCTGGCGGATGGTCTGGAGTATGTACGCACCGGCCTGAAGGCAGGTATGGACATCGATGATTTCGCACCGCGTTTGTCGTTCTTCTGGGCCATTGGCATGAACCACTTCATGGAGATCGCTAAGATGCGTGCGGCCCGTATGCTGTGGGCCAAGCTCATCAAGCAGTTCAACCCGAAGAACCCGAAATCGCTGGCGCTGCGCACGCACTGCCAGACTTCCGGCTGGAGCTTAACCGAGCAGGACCCGTTCAATAACGTGACCCGTACCTGCGTGGAGGCCTTAGCCGCTGCCCTGGGCGGTACGCAAAGTTTGCATACCAACGCCCTGGACGAGGCCATCGCCCTGCCCACTGATTTCTCGGCCCGCATTGCCCGTAACACGCAGATCTACCTGCAGCAGGAGACGCATATCACCAATGTGGTGGACCCGTGGGGTGGATCCTACTATGTGGAGGCGCTGACGCATGAGATCGCCCACAAAGCCTGGGCACTGATCCAGGAGGTAGAGGAACTGGGCGGTATGGCCAAAGCCATCGAGACCGGCCTGCCGAAAATGCGCATCGAAGAGGCCGCTGCCCGCAAGCAGGCCCGCATCGACTCCGGCAAGGACATCATCGTGGGCGTAAACAAGTATAAGCCGAGCCAGGAGCAGGAGATCGAGATTCTGGACATCGACAACACCGTGGTGCGAGAGTCGCAGTTGCGCCGACTGGCCAGCATCAAAGGCTCCCGTGATGAAGGCAGTGTACTGAACGCACTGCAGACACTGACAGACGCGGCGGAGTCAGGTACAGGCAACCTCCTGGAATTGGCCGTAGAGGCAGCCCGTCGTCGGGCCACACTTGGGGAGATTTCGGATGCACTGGAAAAAGTTTACGGAAGACATAAAGCTGTGATCAGATCAATATCAGGTATATACTCGGCAGAGCTCTCCGATGACGAGAACTTTGAAAGAGCCAAAGCCATGGCCGATCAGTTTGAAGAGCTGGAGGGCCGCCGGCCACGCATCATGGTCGCCAAAATGGGACAGGACGGCCACGACCGCGGCTCCAAAGTAATCGCCACCTCCTTCGCCGACCTCGGCTTCGACGTGGATATAGGTCCACTGTTCCAGACTCCGGCCGAAGTAGCCATGCAGGCCGCCGAAAACGACGTGCACGTGGTAGGCGTTTCCTCACTGGCAGCTGGCCATAAAACACTGGTGCCGCAACTGATCGAGGAGCTCCGCAAGCTGGGCCGCGAGGATATTCTGGTGATCGTCGGCGGTGTGATCCCGGCGCAGGACTACGACTTCCTCTTCAAAGCAGGAGCTGTAGGCGTGTTCGGTCCGGGTACGATCATCTCGGTGGCCGCACAGAATATTCTGGAGAAGCTGATTGCTTCAGTTGAGAGTTAAGTTGGAAGCATAAAGCCGCAGTTGATTCAGTTCAGCTGCGGCTTTATCATCTGGCGCCGGCATCCAACCTTCCCTTCTCACCTGCATAGTTTCTGGCGCTGCTGTAGTACCACTGCTCCGGCTCCTCTACAAAGCCTGCCTTCACCGGGTTCTGATGCAGGTACTCTAGCCGTTGTTCCATGAGTTCGTTGCTACTTAGCTCCACATAGTGCCCTCCCAGTTGCCAGAACTGATGTTCGCCGTGGCTGGCACTTTTCTCTCCTGCACTTCTGAACATCCATAGCAACCAGTTCTTCCGGCTCTCTTTCGAGTTACTCTTGATGGCATCTATCAAAAAACGGGAGGTATACTTCTTCAGATCACGCATCACGTCCGAAAGATTTGGTGCAGAGCAGATCAGATGTATATGGTTGGTCATGACGCACCAGGCGTAGAGGGTAAGGCCCTTCTTTTGCTGACAGTAGTTTATACTGCTACACACTAGCTCAGAATACTCCCGGCGGGTAAACACATCAGCCCACTCTACCACGGTTAGCGTGACAAAGTACATACCTTCTAGATTATTGGCTTTATACTTCAGGCTCATTACAGGTATAGACGGAACCGTTGAGGCATCCGTTTAAACTTTCCCCCCTTCCTCTGGTTTCATACCTTCAGAATCACGTACTTCGCCTTACCATGAAACTAAAGCATATTCTTATACTTATCTCCGCTGCACTGATCGGCTGGTTCGTTTATGATGCCCTCTCACAGCCCAGTGTAGATGATCTGGAAGGTGATTTCGCGGAAGTGGCCATGTACCGCAATGAGAACAACACCGGTCCCATCAGACGCATTTATGCCGTTACCGCAGAGGACACGCTGTGGCAGCAGATGCAGGCTTACGGTGATTTTATGCCTCACACCAAGTATGGCAATACCAAAGTATACTTCTTCCTGAAGAACAGCCCTGTACCAACGGAGGTGTATCCGGGAGAAGCTAATTTCGAGGCAAGATTTCAAGATTATACTGTAGCGAGGTACGAAAAAGAAGCAATGGGGCAGGTATCGTTTGTGAAGTACCCTTTCCAATAGTATTATTGTCGTTCTGCTTCCTTCTCACGTATGAGAGTTTTGTCATCAAAACTTTCTGCCATGAAGCGAAGCAAAGCCTTGTTAACATACCGCCTAAAAAACGTATTTACCCTTTTGCTACCTTTCATCCTCGTTTCGCTGCCGCTGCAGGCACAGTACCGGCCTGAAGAAGATTTGGGCGAACTGTTTGAGCATGTGCAGCTGCTGCCTGTTTTCCCGGACTCCAAAACCTTTCCGGACTGTGTGCCGCTGTACGCGCCGGAGCAGATACTGGAGGCTTACCGGCAGCAAAGAGAGCAGCATGGCTTTGAGCTGGAGGCTTTCGTGCTGCAGCACTTCCAGCTCCCGACCCAACCTGCCACTGCTTTCGTTACCGACACCAGCCTTTCTGTAACACAGCATATAGAGCGCCTCTGGCCCGTACTGACACGCCAGCCTTCAGATGACAAAGGCTCGCTTATACCTCTGCCCAATTCCTACGTGGTACCGGGTGGCCGCTTCCGGGAAATCTATTACTGGGATAGCTTCTTCACGATGCTAGGGCTACAGGTTAGCGGGGAAACGGCCCTGATCCAGCACATGGTGGATAACTTCACGCACCTGATCAACACCACGGGGCATATTCCCAACGGAAACCGCACCTACTACCTCAGCCGTTCGCAGCCGCCTTTCTATGCGCTCATGCTGCGGGTGCTGGCCCAGGAGAAAGGACGGGAGGTGCTGGTAAAGTACGCTCCTGCCCTCCGCCGGGAGTATCAGTTCTGGATGGACGGAGCTCACACCCTGTCAGCCGCTAACCCGACACACCGCCGTGTCGTGCGCCTGCCCGACGGCAGCATCCTGAACCGCTACTGGGACGACCAGCCTGCCCCACGCCCGGAGGCTTATAAAGAGGATGTGCACATAGCCGAGGCAGCGGGCAGAAACCCGGAGGAGGTATACCGAAACATCCGGGCCGCCGCCGAGTCGGGCTGGGACTTCAGCAGCCGCTGGTTTGCCGACGGGCAATCGCTGGAGACAATCCGCACCACCGACCTTATCCCGGTAGACCTGAACGCGCTGCTCTACCACATGGAGCTGACGCTACAGGAGATGGCCGTGCTGGAGGGAAACAAAGCCGCCGCCAGAGAATACGAGAAAAGGGCCCGCAACCGCCGGGATGCCCTGCTCAGGTATACCTGGAGTGACGAAGACGGTTTCTTCTATGACTACGACTTTGTGCAGGGCCGTACGACAGATACACCCACGCTGGCCGCTGTATTCCCGCTGTACTTCCACATGGTGAAGCGCAGACAGGCAGCAGCCGTGGCTGCGAAACTGGGAAAGGAGTTTCTGAAGCCGGGCGGCCTGGTCACAACCCTGAACCATACCACGCAGCAGTGGGATGCGCCAAACGGCTGGGCCCCGCTCCAGTGGATGAGCATACAGGCCCTGCGTAACTACGGCCATGAGCAGCTGGCCCAGGCTGTTGCCTCCCGTTGGACCAAACTGAACGCAGAAGTGCACCAGAATACAGGAAAGCTAGTCGAAAAGTACAACGTCATAAACCTGGAACTGGAAGCCGGAGGCGGCGAGTACCCCAACCAGGACGGCTTCGGCTGGACCAACGGGGTGTTGCTAAAGGTGCTTTCACTTTATCCTGCCCTATATAAAGTGGCCGGGCAGGAAGCAACTGTGCAAGATAAATAGTACCGTTTTCATTACAATTTGCTAACTCTCCGTATAAAAAGCTAAGCGGGTTCGTACAATTAGATAAACCTAAATTTGATCGTTATGTCTAAAAAAACAATGAACATACTGGCATCCGCTTTTATCAGTTCCTCTCTGCTGCTTTTCTCTTGTGGCGGAGAATACGGTGAAAACACAGAGATGCCACCTGAGTCACAAGTTGGAGAAACAAATGAAACCGGGCCTGATGAGCTTTCGGGAGACTTACCTGGTACAGGTATGGATACCACCCATATCAACGATACCTTAAGCGGCGACTCCCCCGGTACAATCCAGCAGTAGCAGCAATAATCAACCACATATAAATCATAAAGAGCAGGCCCTACGTCTGCTCTTCTGCGTTTTACGGCTGCTGCTTAGCCCGATTAGCCCCCTTTCTCTCTCCTTGGCACTGCATTTGTACTCTATGCGCTGAAAAGACGTTTACCTCGACAGATATATGAGAACACTTAAACACTTCACAGCCGCAGCTATGCTTTGTTTCAGCAGCCTGAGTGTGCTGGCACAGGGCGAGAAGGCGAACTGGTACTTCGGGAAAAATGCAGGCATTACCTTTCGCGGAGATACTGCCACGGCCCTTACCAATGGCAGGCTCATGACAGAGGAAGGCAGCGCCACGCTCTCCGATAAAGAAGGTAACTTACTGCTCTATACCGACGGTATCACCGTCTGGAACCGCAACCACCGCGTCATGCCCAACGGCAACGGTCTGATGGGAGGTAAGTCTTCTACCCAGTCGGCCCTTATACTTCCCAAGCCCGGCTCCGAGAACATCTACTATATCTTCACGACTGACATACAGGCGCAGGCCGACGGGTTGCGCTACAGCGTGGTGGATATGACCAGGGATGAAGGCAACGGAGACCTCATCTCCAAAAACAACTTCATGATTGCGCCTGCCACCGAGAAACTCACGGCAGTCCGCCACAGCAACGGCCGCGATTGGTGGATCATTGCCCACCGCTGGAACAGCAACGGCTACCTGGCTTATCTGGTAAACCAGAATGGTGTGGAGGTACAACCTGTCATGAGCATGGTGGGGACGGTGCATGGCGGCCCTAACCGAAAAGCCATTGGTTACCTGGTGCCCTCCCCGGACGGCACTCGCCTGGCAGCGGCTTTATGGGACTCAGAGAGTAACTTTGAAATACTCCGCTTTGACCGAAGCACCGGCAAAGTCTCAGACCCTACCCTGCTGAAGGGATACTCTGAGGCTTATGGCGTGGCGTTTTCTCCGGATGGTAGCAAGCTGTATGGCACTACGAACAACGGCAAGATGAACAAAGGACAGGTTGTTCAGTTTGACCTGAATGCCGGGGATGAGGCGGCCATTGCTAAGTCAGCAGTGGTAGTGGGTATCTCCGGCAGCCCAACCTTGGGCGCACTGGCACTGGCACCGGATGGTAAGATCTACGTGGCCCGCAAAGACAACAACTACCTGGGTGTGATCCACAAGCCGAACCTACAAGGGAAAGACTGCGGGTATGAGGACAATGGCTTCCGCCTGGGTGGCCGAAGAAGTGACCTGGGGCTGCCAAACTTTGCCCATGGCATTAGTAAATAAATGCCTGAAAGGTATAAAAGCACCAGAGCCAGCTATAACGGAGCTGGCTCTGGTGCTTTTATAAGGTTGCCGCACTTACAGGATCTGAGGTTTCCCGATCTTGAATCGCAAGAACCCGAAGGCCAGCGAAGTGCCCGGGTTATTCTTGGTGAAAGGTGCCGTCACGTCGCGGGTACTGATCCCGAACTCATACACCGGCGTTACGATGGCAAAACCAAACGGCAGGTTCACCTTATCCCCGGCACCAGTAGACACACCGGAGCTTAGGCGGAAGAAAGGCGTAGGCATCACATCTATACCTAGTCCTACAAAGTCCTGCGTAATGTTGCCCGGCGCACTGTTGAGGGCCTTCACATAGTCTACGCCTACTTCTACTTTATTCCCAATTTTTACTCCCACACCGGCTCTCAGGCGGGTGGGCAGGTCTGTTCTCAGCTCGCTGACCGGTGAGAAGACAATGGCACTGTCGATGATCGTTTCGGCGATATCATAGGCTTTCTCATAATCATACTCGTCGGCGGACTCCGGGTAGTTGGACAGCTTGAAGCCTCTGTCCTCCCCCTCCAGCAGGTTCTCCGTCCAGGTCATCTTACCAATGTCCGTTACCGAAACGCCTACCTTTACTATCTTCACGATCTCGGCAGAGAATCCCACGTCAAAGCCGTGGCCTCTGCCTACCGGGTTCAGCAGACCATCCGCAGCCTGGTGGCTAAACTGAGGGTCGTCCAGGTACTTCTCGTAATCGATGTCCAGCACCGGTGAGGCTGCACTGTAGGATTTCAGCTTTCGATCCTGCACACTGAACTCATACAAGGCAAGGCCCTGCAGGTACTTATAGCCAACCCCACCGTAGATATTCACCAGCGGCAGGTCGATGATCTCACGGCCATAGGCAAAGTTCCACTCATTTACCCAGGAAGCCTTTATCTCCGTTCCCTCAAACAGGTCGGAAACATACACCGTCTCATTCGGATCGATCTGTTTGTAAATTTCGGCTTCATTGCCCAGGAACAAAAGCTCCGAAAAATTCTTGTTAAAGCCAGCGTGGCTCAGCATCCGCTGTCTGTTACTGGCCGCAAAGCCACCGATCTTCGGCAGGCTAACCGAAATGGCAAACACATTGAAGTCTCCGCCTGCATTCAGCACGTTATCGCTGGTGAAGGCTTTTGCCAGCTCCATACGTTCTGCCAGCGTCAGTTCGCCATCTGCATTGCTCTCGTTAAAGTTACGTAGTGTCTTACGAGTAAACGCCTGCGAGCTTGCTCCAACGCCCCCTTCCAGTACGGTAAAGGAAACGATGGAAGTGCTACGGCCCAGGTTGCCGGGGTTTACGCCGATGGCCTGGTAATCATGCACAAAGGTGTTCATAACGCCTCCCCGGCCAACTACCGAGAAGCTACTATGCTCCGTTTGTGCCAGCACTGTTGCCTGTCCGGCAAGAAAAGCTGCGGCAAGCAGTAAAATTTTCTTCATGAGAATGAAAGGATTAAGTTGTTCTGTAAGCTTAAAAAGGCCCGGCGGCAGCTACGGCATGCAAAACCATATAGCCCTACACACAGTACATACCACCTGCTAATAAACCTGCAAGTTCTCCTTTTTTAGCCATACTGCCTACTCCAGCACGTAATTTTATATTGAAATAGCTATATAGAAGTAGACTGAGCAGGGGCAGCTATGGCACAGTAGCGCATAAACCTTAAATTTGTAAGAGAGACAGCTCAACAACTAAATCTATAAGCTTTGGCCAAACGATACAGCCCCGAAACCTACGAGCAGGGAATTTTAGCAGGAGACCGCGTCATGCTGAGCCGCACCATTACGCTGGTAGAAAGCAAGCTGCACTCTGACCAGGAGCTGGCACAGCAGGTAATTAACCGCGTGCTGCCCTTTGCCGGCAACTCGGTTCGGATAGGTATAACAGGCGTGCCCGGCGTTGGCAAGAGTACCTTTATCGAGTCCTTTGGCAATTACCTGATCAAAGAACAGGACAAGAAGCTGGCCGTGCTGGCCATTGACCCTACCAGCCAGCGCTCCGGCGGCAGTATACTGGGCGATAAAACGCGTATGGAGCTGCTCTCCACCAATCCCAAAGCCTACATCCGTCCTTCTCCGGCCGGTAAGTCTTTGGGAGGCGTGGCCAAAAGTACCCGCGAAACGATCCTACTCTGTGAGGCCGCCGGCTTTGATGCCATTATTGTGGAGACAGTAGGGGTGGGGCAGTCGGAGACCGCCGTACACGCCATGGTGGATTTTTTCCTGCTGCTGATGCTGGCCGGAGCCGGCGACGAGCTGCAGGGGATAAAGCGGGGCATCATGGAAATGGCAGACGCTATTGCGATCACCAAAGCTGACGGCAGTAACAAAGACAAGGCAAAGGCTGCCAAGGCCGAGTACCAGAACGCCCTGCACCTCTACCCGCCCGCAGCCTCAGGTTGGCTTCCGAAGGTAAGCATGTGCTCTGCCCTCCAAAACAGCGGCCTTGATACGATCTGGCAAACCATCGCGGACTATTTACAACTAACCCACCAGAACGGTTATTTCGAAAAGAAGCGCCGCGACCAGAACCTGCAGTGGATGTATGAGGCAATCCGGCAAGGCCTGGAGGATAATTTCTACGGCCATCAGCAAGTCAAAGACCACTTACCAGCTATTGCCCAGGAAGTAAAAGAAGGAAAGAAATCTGCCTTTGCCGCTGC
>JAJLKL010000072.1:0-20649 GCA_033838975.1 Hymenobacteraceae bacterium
ATGAAAGACAAAAATAAGAAAGGCCGCCAAGGGGTAGTGTACTCTACCAATAGCGACTACAACTACGAGTACGAGCAGGAAAACGAGCAGGAGACATTGCCGCCTCAGCAGCAGAACCTGAAAGTAATGCTGGATAAGAAAGCTCGCGGCGGCAAGCAGGTAACGCTCATAGAGGGCTTCGTGGGCACTGAGGATGACCTGAAGGAACTGGGAAAGATGCTGAAGAACAAATGCGGCGTAGGCGGTACGGCCAAAGACGGAGAGATTCTGATTCAGGGCGACTTCCGGGACAAGGTGCTGCAGGTGCTGCAGACCGCAGGTTATAAGGCCAAGAAAGCGGGAGGGTAGGAGCAGAACAGTACCATTACTCATCCCTCGCTCGCCTCTGGCGAGTGTGTGCTATGCCTCGGCCTCCGGCCGTTTCAAACTATGTTTTATACTTGTAGTGTAAAGTGGCGGGACGCCACCCGCAAGTGCACACTTACTGGAGTCAAGCGGGGGTACTTAAATAGGCAGACTCAACCCGATACTGGTACAAGAAGGCTGAGGGTGAGAGGAGTGAGCCCTATGCCGTCAACTCCCCGTATACCCGCTATACTGTCTAACCCAGCCCTCTGACTCTTTCCAGGTCTTCGGGAGTGTCGATGCCGATTGTTTCGAACTCGGTGAGTGCGGTGGCGATGCGGAAGCCGTGCTCCAGCCAACGCAGCTGCTCCAGCGACTCAGCCAGCTCCAGCGAGGAAGGCGGCAGTTGTGTGATCTGTTCCAGTATATCGGCGCGGTAGCCGTAAATGCCGATGTGCTTGTAGTAAGTGTGCTGCTTGTGCCAGATGTCGTTCGGAACATTGCGGCAGTAAGGGATTGGCTGTCGGCTGAAGTACAGGGCCTCTTTCGCCTGGTTGATCACCACCTTCGGAGCATTCACATTGAAAAGCTCCTCCGGCGACACCACTTTTTTAATAAGCGTGGCCAGTTGTGTCTGCGGGTTCTGAAAGCAGGCGATCAGCAGGTTGATCTGCTCGGGCTTTATAAAAGGCTCATCCCCCTGTATGTTCACAATGTATTCGTAAGGGACATCGTGGAGCTTGTACGCCTCAAAGCAGCGGTCGGTACCGCTTTGGTGGTGCTCTGCCGTCATGACAGCCTTGCCGCCGAAGCTTTGTACGTGCTGCAGAATGCGCTCATCGTCTGTGGCCACCAGCACATCTGCCAGCCCGGATTTCTTTGCCTGTTCATATACCCGCAGAATCATGGACTTGCCGTTGATGTTTGTCAGGGGTTTGCCCGGGAAGCGGGTGCTGGCATAGCGGGCAGGTATAATTCCGAGTACTTCCATATCCTGGTTAATTGTATGGGTGTTACCCCAAAGTTACAGAAGTGCTGCATTAATCTAGCAGCGTGCGGTTTTCTTTTTCCGGCCTATCTTGTTTTGCTGCTCCACTTTATGGATGTACACAGACGCCTCGGGTACTTTACAGGCGGTACCGCCCATGTCTACCTGCACCTTGCCGATGGCAGCAGCGACCTCTTTGGCCCTGCTCGTAAGCGAAGCGACAGAGCAGCCGACAGCGATCACGAAACCATTCATGGTATAGCGGACTCGGTTCGGGCTTAGGTGGATCTGCTTTGCCACCCTTTCCAGCAGGCTGCTCAGGCACTGCAGGTCAAGCGCTGCATCAGGTTTGATGGTGACCAGGTTGGCCCAGGTGGCCCATCCTGCAGCGGCTATATTTTCTTCGTCAGCATCGATCCACTCCAGGGCCAGTTCAGTGCCATACCGGCTTTCTGCTGTAACCCAGGCCACGGTGTATTCGCTGATCATGTACCAGTAAGCCGCGCGAGCCCAGGACTGCAGGTCCTCTTTTGTCATAGCTTTTTCGTCGGCGATCAGACCGGCCAGGTACATGGCATCGGAGTTCCCGGTGCTGTACAGTGCTTTAGACAGCTCGTAGTCCTTCTTTATCTTTTTCTGAATGGGCTTTAGGTCACCCACCTTCACCCCGAAGTACGGCTCTCTGGCACCGTGCTTTAGAAATACGTTTTTGGTTGTTTCGCTGCCAAGGCTGGCGAGCTGCTGCATTATTTCGGGTGCGGTCATGACAGGGGATCTTTGATGTGTTGCAATATAAAGAAGCCGCTGCAAAGTTTATTCGCGTCTGCGTATGTCCAGAATTTTAATGATGTTCTTCTCAGCGTTTTGCAACCCACAGGGTACTTTCTCTTTCCGGTTAAAGTTGATCATCTTTACCTCAACCGGAGTAGGGGAGGCTGACTTATACGAGTCAGCTATGTCTTCCTCGTTGATGGGTTTGTAGCTCTGCTCTCCAACCTGCAGCTGAAATCCGCAGCCATCCACGGCATAGTCGCCGGACCAGGATAAGGTTCCCTCCACTCTTTCGAAGGTAGAGCCGTCGTTTTCATCTTCCTTTTCGCAGGAGGTAAGAAGCAGCAGTGCAGGCAGCAGCAATAAGGATAGTTTTAGGTTTTTCATAGCTCGCTTTTTCTTGTATGATGCTTAAACTACCCCAAGCGTTGCAAGCCCCGCAAAATAAGAGCGTCCGCTAGAGCTTTTCTATGGAGACGATCCGGATACCATCCAGAATTCGAGGCTTGGGTAGCATGCCGCACTGGCGGTCTATTGGCTCCTGCAGTGGTATGTAGGTTAGCCGTATCTGGCTGCTTTCACTCTCTTTAAACTGCGCAGGTATGTTGTCCTCGTTCTCCGGTAAATACTTCTTCCCGTCTATTATCATCTCAAAGCCACAGCCATCGGCGGCGATCTCTCCTGTCCAGAGCAGTGTGGCAGTAGTAGTGACGGCATCTCTTTTCTGCGTTGCGGATCGCTGGCAGGCTACCGTAAAAAAGAGGAAGGCAAGGAGGCTGTAAGTCAGGAGTGTTTTCATGTGATATAACATAGTGAGGTGATGGTGGAGTTACCATACTACATGTCCGGTTTACTACAACTTCCGCTCTACTAAGGCTTTTATACCGGATTTGAGCCGTTTCCACTGGCCAGGTAGTCCCTCAGTGTTGATAAACTTTGTATTGTGTTCTGCTGCTATTTCATCCTCCGGGCGTTCAGGGGTGTAATAGTAAGTTGCCAGTGATTTTCTGCTCACGTGGACAGGTGTGTTAAGTGGTTTTGGGTGACCGTGGTATGAAACTTCATTCGTTTCAAATATTACACAGCGGTTAAAGGTGGGAGCAACACGCTCTAGCAAGCGATTTCTTTGCATGTCCCACAGTTCTAGATGTCCCTCATATTCCTCTTTCCAGTTTTTGTTCATGTAAACTAACACATTTAGGCGGCGGTGGAGTTTTGTTCTTGGGTGGATATTATAGTCCACATGTACATTCAAAAATGCACCCCTCGTAGATTGATGCAGGCCACCTCCGAAAAGTTCATCATCACTGTGCATGTCTTGTATACCCGTTAACTTTTGAAGCCAGCATATAAACTCTGTACCGTTCAACTCTGCGAACACCTGCTCAAGTAGTGAGTTCTTTTCAAAGCTTCGGAGCTGGAATTTATTCTTTTGGTCAACATAGGTAGTGCCATCCCATTGCCCGGTTTCCGTGCCTGGGTATGCTGCTATAACTTCTTCTGCTGAATCTTCATGGAAGAAGTTATCCAGCACAAGGTATCGGAAAGGTTTTCTGGAGTTGAAAGACTCTTTTAAGCTGTTCAAGTCCAGCTCAAGAGAGATGATGTTTATAAACTTCATATACCGAAACTGTAGAAACTTAGAGTGGTTTTAAGAAAAGCGCAACCCATCACACCACCCGTTTTACCCTCAGCGCAAAGGTGCTGTGGTCGATCACCTGCACGCTTTCGCCCTTTTCGATGAAGCCGTCCCTGGCCTGCGCGTCGTAGAGCGTGTCGTCGATCATGACGCGGCCGGTGGGGGTCATGCGGGTATGGGCTACCCCAATTTTACCAACTAAGTGCTCTGCTGTATTTGCGGAGCGGTAGCCTTCCTTGCTGTGAAAGCTCTCCTTCAGAATAACACCCTCCATGGCTTTGCTGCTGATGAGGCGGTTCCAGGTGAGGGCAATGAGCACGGCAGCCCCGATCATGCCCACCACTACCGACACCATGCTTTTCATCAGGTTCTCGGAAGGGACGAAGGTAAAGTCAAATGCCTGGTTGTTAACCATGATCAGGACCAGTGACACCAGGGTCAGGATGATGCCGCTGATACCCGCAATGCCAAAGCCGGGTATGACCAGAAGCTCTAGCGTGATAAGGATGAGGCCGACCACAAACATGAGCACCTCCCAGTTCTGCGCCAGTCCGTTCAGGTAGTAAGGCACCAGGTACAGTACACCGGCCACAATAGCCGCCATCAGCGGAAAGCCGATGCCGGGCGTCTGAAGCTCAAAGTACAAGCCGCCAATAATGATGAGCAGGAGTATACCGCTGATAAACGGGTTCAGAAAGAACGAGATGATCTTATTCGTGGTACTGAGCTCGTAGTTGATCAGTTCGGCGTGCTCCAGGTCCAGGAGCTGTATAACCCCTTCCACGTCTTCGGCAACGCCGTCACAGAACCCGTACTTGATGGCCTCTGTTGTGGTAAGGGTAAGTACCTGCCCGGCAGAGAGGGTGGTGTCCACACTGGCCTCTACCATTGCTTCTGCCAAACGGGGGTCACGGCCGTTTGCCTCGGCAGTGGAGCGCATGATGGAGCGCATGTAACTTTGGTACTTGCCCGGTGCTGCCTGTCCGTCGGCCCCCACCACGGTGGCAGCTCCGATGTTGGCCCCCGGCGCCATGTAAATGCTGTCGCAGGCAATAGATATCAGGGCACCCGCCGAGGCTGCGTTCTTGTCGATGTACACATAGATCGGCTTTGGGTATTCCAGTAGCCGCTCCCGTATCTCGTCCGCATCGTTCAGGGCGCCACCAAAGGTGTTGAGCACCAGAAGTATATGATCGGCACCTATGGCGGTGGCCTCTTGCAGCGCCAGCTCTGTATAGCGGTTGGTGCGCGGGTCGATCTCAGACCGTATCTCCATCACAAATACCTTGGGCTTGCCGTTGCTTTGCGCAACAAGGGAGAGGGGCAGGAGCAGGAGGCATAGCAGCAGGTACATTGCGTGCAGATGCCATTGCTTTGGATAGGTTTTCATAAATTGCGTGCCGGTTAATGACCAATACTGAAGATAAGTTAGTAAAAATATACCACGTTATTCTTTCTCTACTCTATAAATACGATTTTGGCGCTCCTGTGTGGCGCATTCGCCTCGATACTACCCAGGGCCGTTTGGCGTTGGAGGTACGTGATGCGGACCTCTTGCTGACACGGTTCTATACCTTCGATACACAAAAGCATACCCTGACCCAACTGGAGCTGCCTCAGGCGCAGGCATGGTGGCAGGGACTGGAAGATGCACAGGACGGATACCTGTACCTGCACGGCTACGGCGACCGCAAGCTGGGGCAACACAAAGGGATCATAGCCATAGCAGCTGCATTCGGGGAGGTGGTGTGGGAGAGGCCGGAGCTGGCTTTTTATGGCATCACAGAAGGGGGAGTGCTCTCTTTTCCGGTGAGTGCTGCTGAGCATTCGCTGCAGCTGTTAGCGCCAGGTACAGGCAAGGCATTGCAGGTAGGTATAAGCCAGCAGCAGGCGGCAGAGAAAGTGAGCCATTACAGCTCCATACGGTACAGTAATTGCATTTACCCGGTCCTATACCTGGAAGGGGAAACTTACTTTGAGCAGGTGCGCGATTTCGTGACGGCCCAGCAGCCCGGCACCCCTGTAAAAGCCATAGAGTACGCCGAAACGGAGGGCTGCCTGGTGATCAGTTACTATACCGATGCGGGAGACGGGACACTGGATAATTTTCTCCTTGTTTTTGACCTGGAGGGAAATTTGCAGCTGAAAGAGCAAATGGGAAGCCGTTTAAGTGGCATAGGTTCAGATACTTTTTTTATCTTTAGGCACGATTTGTACTTCCTCCTGAATAAGGACATTTTGAAGGTATATCGTCTTTTAGCGTAGCATAATTTTTAGCCATGGTTCGATCTTTATTAATCACCCTTGTTGTAGTTCCCGTGCTTTCTTTTTCAGCCAATGCCTTTGGGGTATCGGCTGTTCGTGATTCGGTTGGTGTAGAGCGCAAAAACGGAAAGCTGTTTGTGCAGCACAGAGTAGAACCGAAAGAAACCCTGTATGCCCTTTCCAGAAAGTATAATGTGCCGGTAACACAGATTGTGGAGGCAAACCCGATGGTAGAGACAACCATCAAGATCGGGGAGATCGTCTTGATCCCGCGTAAGTACACGTCCTCTGCTGCAGTTACTTCAGCTGCTAAATCAACACCAGCGGTAGCAGCTCCTGCTGCCAGCAACCGTACCTACACCGTAAGCGAGCAGGGCAACAAGATCCATGTGGTGGAGCCTCAGCAAACGCTGTACTCTATTTCTCGCCTGCACAACGTATCGGTAGAGGATATCAAGCGCTGGAACAACCTGTGGGATAACAACATCAGTGTAGGCGCTGAGCTGATCGTGGGCAAAGGAATGGCTACGCCTACCAAAAAGCCGGTGTACCTGCCCGAGTCAGATGATGAGATGAACAGGGCGAAGCAGGCGGACCAGACGGCCACTGCGTCCACAGCCCCGGTGGGCACTGCGCCTGCAGCCGCTGCCTCTGCGCCGATAGCCAGCACTGCCAACGAGCGTGTGGCCGAAGAGGAGGAGGAAACCCCTGGTGCGGCCTCCGGCGTGAAGAAGGTGGTGGAGAGCGGCATGGCCGAGATGATCGATCCGAAGGCTGACACAAACAAGTACCTGGCCCTGCACAAAACGGCTCCGGTGGGTACCATCATGCAGGTAAAGAACGCCATGAACGGACAGGTTGTGTACGTGCGGGTGATCGGCAAACTGCCGGAAACCGGTGCCAACGATAAGGTGGTGGTGCGTATCTCCAAGAAGGCTTACCAGAAGCTTGGGGCGGTAGACCAGAAGTTCAGAGTAGAGGTGTCTTACATGCCGTAACTCCAACAATATGCATGACAGAAAGCCTGGGCCCTACAGCTCAGGCTTTTTATTTTGTGAAGTGATATTCCTGTTGCTGCGGCTTGTAGAACTTGCTTTAGAAGCCAACTGCTAACATTTCTCCTTTAAAACCACGTACTTTACCCTATGAGAGGAGACATTGCCGCCATAAAGGCCCTGCTCGACGACAGGGTAGAGAAGTACAACCAGCCAAACTTTATCCCAAATGACCCGGTTTCGATCCCGCACCGCTTCACCAAGAAACAGGACGTGGAGATCAGCGGTTTTTTTGCGGCCATTCTGGCCTGGGGGCAGCGGAAGACCATCATCAACAATTGCCTGAAGCTGATGGACCTGATGGACAACGCCCCGCACGACTTCATCCTGCACCACCGGGAGGAGGACCTGCAGCGCTTCCTGGGCTTTAAACACCGCACCTTTAACGACACAGACCTGCTTTACCTGCTGCACTTCTTCCGGTGGTACTACAGCCGCCATGAGAGCCTGGAAACGGCATTTACGGGGGAGCAAAACGAACTGCAGACGCAGAAACAGCGCCTGGAGCACTTTCACAACCTGGTGTTCAGCCTGGAGGACGCCCCCCAGCGTACCCGAAAGCACATTGCCACGCCTGCCCGTAAATCGGCCTGTAAGCGCCTGAACATGTACCTGCGCTGGATGGTGCGCCAGGATAACTGTGGGGTGGACTTCGGCATCTGGAAGGCCCTGCCGATGAGCGAGCTCGTGTGCCCCTGCGATGTGCACGTGGAGCGGGTGGCGCGCCGCCTGGGCCTCATCACGCGCAAAGGCATGGACTGGGAGACCGCGGAGGAACTGACGGCGCACCTCAGAGCCTTCGACCCGAACGATCCGGTGAGGTACGACTACGCCTTGTTTGGCCTCGGGGTGGAAGAGAAATTTTAAAATTTACATAAAATTAATCTTAGTTATTTTCTGCAGATATCACAAACACCGGATACGGGCAGGCCGGGCTTCCAGATGCTGTTTCGGTCCAACTTCGCAAAGGCGCTAAAATCGCCCTCTGAGGCAGCTCCTGTACAAAAATGGCTCTTGTTTAAAGGCCGGAAATAACTTGTTGCAAAGTGTTATGATTTACATTTTTCCGTGGCGCCAGATGTGCGGATAATACTATTTTAAAGCCGTTTTGAAAGAGTTGTTCAGTTTATATAGGCTTTTATCCTTATTCTGAATTTTGTACTTTTGCATTCTCACCAACGTATTTAAAGCTCAGTGGCCTGATAGGCAGACCCTGAAAAACACAATACACAATAGAAGCATGTATACAGATAACGTAGCCATCCTGGGAGCAGGAAACCTTGGAAAAGCAATTGCAGAAGGCCTCTTAAGCAATGGGCAGTACCAACCGGAAAACATCTATGTGACCAGGAGAAACACGAAGTCATTACAACACCTCAAAGACAAAGGCGTGCAGGTAACAAGCGATAACAGCTTTGCCGTTAAAAACTGCCGCTACATTATGCTCTGCGTCCAGCCCGCACACCTCGAAAACGTTCTGGAAGATATTAAGCCTTACCTGGATCCGGAAAAGCATGTACTGCTCAGCGTGATCGCAGGTATCACCATTGAGGGCATTACGAGAATGGTAGGCGATTTTGCCATTGTACGCAGCATGCCAAACACTGCCATTGCCGTGCACCAGTCCATGACGTGCCTGGCGTTCAATGAGAAAGCGTCCCTGTTGGAAGATAACGTGAAGGAGATCTTCAACTGCCTTGGCGAGACCCTGGTAATAGAGGAGGAGCTGATGGCTGGCGCTACCGTACTTTGCTCCAGCGGTATTGCCTTTAACATGCGATTTATACGCGCCGTAACACAGGGTGGAATACAGCTGGGGCTGGATGCCGAAGACGCCCAGAAAATTGCGGTACAGGTAAGTAAAGGCGCCTCTACCCTGCTTACCATCAACAAATCTCACCCGGAGCAGGAGATCGACAAAGTGACCACCCCTGAGGGCTGCACCATCACCGGCCTTAACGAGATGGAGCACCAGGGCCTTAGCTCTGCTGTGATCAAAGGTCTGGTGGGCTCCCACAAAAGAATCCTCGCTTTAAAAGAGCAACGAGAAAAAGAGGCTGAAATGGCCTAATTGGCTATAAAAATTTGCTGTTCTGCGGAATTCCTGTGGCATACCCACCAAAGGTATACTGCCTCCGCAGAACAGCAAGTTTTGTTTTAGCAGGCCCCCAAGCCTCCGTTGGCAAACCCCTTGTACTTTTTCTACCAACTTCAAGTAAGGTATCATCTATACCGGAAGGGGAGGCTGTTGCCATCACCTAATGAAATGCAGGTGACACACTGTGCCGAACCGGGGCTGCTAAAGCACTAGCTCGGAAGCGCACTCTTATTTCAAGATGTAGAACAGCACGGCAGAGACTGCTGCCGCTGCTGCTAAACTATTGTCAAACAAACCTAAAACAGTATGAATTATCAGCCACAGCTGGTTGTCGTGAAAATCGGCTCCAATGTGCTCACCCAGGAGGATGGCTCGCCGGACAGACAACGCATGGCTTCCCTTGTCAAACAGATCGTGTTCCTGAAGGGAAAAGGTATACAAGTGGTGCTGGTTTCCTCCGGGGCGGTGGCCTTTGCAAGAAACAATATCAAAATCGAGGACAGAACCGAGTCTGTTGTCAGAAAGCAGATACTGGCCTCGGTAGGGCAGATAGACATCGTGCAATCCTACAAAGAGCTGTTCCAGGAGGCCGGGCACCGGATCGCGCAGATCGTGGTAACGCCGCAGGATTTCCTCTCGCGCCGCCATTACCTGAACATCAAAGACTGCCTGCAGGGCCTGCTCAACCACGACATCATCCCGATTATCAATGAAAATGACGCCGTGGCGGTTACCGAGCTGATGTTCACGGATAACGATGAGCTGGCAAGTATGACGGCTGCCATGATCGATGCCGACACGCTGCTCCTGCTCACCAATGTGGACGGGATCTATAAAGGGCACCCGGATGACCCCGACTCCAGGCTGATAGAGCGCATAAGCCGCAGAACATCGGGCGTTAGCCGGTATATCTCTACCTCTAAGTCTACTTTTGGGCGTGGGGGAATGGCCAGTAAAATGAAGATGGCGAAGAAGGCTGCCTACCTGGGGATTCATGTTTTCATTGCCAACGGCAACCGCGATAACGTCTTGCTCGACTTCTACAACAAGCGACTGCGTGCCACCTATTTCGAGCCGGAGTCCTCTAAGGCAAACCCGAAGAAATGGGTAGCGCACAGCGACAATTACACGAAGGGAGAGGTGATCGTGAACGAAGGAGCCAAGGAGGCCCTGCATGCGGCAGAGGCGGCTAGTCTCCTGCCGGTTGGTGTGGTAGGCATAACCGGCAACTTCTCCAAAGGCGACATCATCCGGATAAAGGATGAGCACGGGGAGAAGCTGGGACTCGGAAAGGCGGAATACGGCTCCAAGAAGGCCGCCGAAAGGCTTGGTATCAGCAATCAGAAGCCGATCATCCATTATAATTATTTGTACTTATTTAAATATCATTCTCTATAGACTATGGCTTTGCAACAGGTTTTTAAAAGCGTTAAACAAGCAAGCAGAAAACTAAACTTACTATCCGAAGACAAAATAAAAAAGGTGCTGGAGGACCTGGCGGCCAAGGCTGTGGAGGCAACGGAAACTATTCTGGCTTCGAACCAGCAGGATCTGGAGCGGATGGATGCCGGTGATCCCAAGTATGACCGGCTCAAGCTGACCAGGGAGCGGATCGAGGGTATTGCCGCTGACATCCGGAACGTGGCCGGCCTGCCGTCCCCGCTGGGCAAGGTGCTATCTGAGCGAAGCCTGGAGAATGGCCTGGAACTGCAGAAGGTGTCGGTGCCTCTGGGGGTGATCGGCATCATTTACGAGGCCCGTCCCAACGTGACGTTCGATGTCTTCAGTCTGTGCCTGCGGTCGGGTAATGCGCTGCTGCTGAAAGGGGGCAGCGATGCCAAAGACTCCAACGCAGCCATTGTAAAGCTGATACACGAGGTGCTGGAGCACAACGGCGTGGACAAAAGTATTGTGCAGCTGCTTCCGCCGCACCGTGAGGCCACGCATGAGATGCTGCACGCCGTGGACTATGTGGACATCATCATCCCACGCGGAAGCCAGGGCCTGATCAACTACGTGCGCGAGAACTCAAAAGTGCCGGTGATTGAAACCGGGGCGGGGATCGTGCATACCTATTTTGACAAGTTCGCCGACCTTGCCAGCGGAAAGGACATTGTGGTGAACGCCAAGACGCGTCGGGTAAGTGTGTGCAACGCCCTGGATTGCCTGGTGATTCACGAAGACCGCCTGGCAGACCTGGCGGAGATCGGTAAAGGGCTGGCCCAGAAAGGGGTGGAGGTTTTTGCAGACGCCGCTGCCTACGCAGCATTAAAAGATTCCTACCCGGGGGATAAGCTGAATAAGGCAACGGAGAAGCATTTCGGTACTGAGTTCCTCTCGCTGAAGATGTCGGTGAAAACGGTGGCGAGCCTGGAGGAGGCCATTGACCACATCAACACCTATACCTCCCGGCACAGTGAGGCCATCCTGTCGGAGAACGAGGAGCACGTGGATCATTTCCTAAAGGCTGTGGATGCCGCCGCCGTGTACGCGAATACGTCTACTGCCTTCACGGATGGCGCACAGTTTGGCCTGGGCGCGGAGATCGGCATCAGTACCCAGAAATTGCATGCCCGCGGCCCGATGGCACTGGATGAGCTGACGAGCTACAAATGGGTTGTGCGAGGTAAAGGCCAGGTAAGGGACTAGCCTCTGTTGCTGCGCGACCAGAAAGCCACCTGTAGCTGCAGGTGGCTTTCTGGCTTTTCAGGACCAGGGGAGAGGCAGAATGAGTCCCTACTTTAAGTAATTGGCCTGTACCTCCTCAGCTGTCAGGCCAAAAATAGGCGGGGTTTTCACGTTCAGCATGTTCAGGTAGATGTACAGCTGCGCCCGGTGGTGTATCTCATGCTCTACCATGGCCCGCAGCCATTTCCAGATGGCAATTTCACCCCCAGCCGGAGTGCTGCATTTGCGGTTCAGGTCCTCGTCGTCCAAACGCTGAAAGATCTCCAGCGACTGCTGGTGCATGAGGTGAAAGAAAGCCACTACCTCGGCATATCCATCTGCCAGCTCTCTTCCGCAACCCTTGTAAAGGCTGGGGCGGCCAAGCACGTTTTCGGCATACATGTACCGCTCAATGCAGGCGATGTGCCTGACCACATCACCGACCGTGAATTTCCCCTCTTTGTAGGACCAGTTGATGTGCTCCGGCGGGATGACCTGCACCACCCGGTTTGTCCGCTCCCTGATGCGGGTGTAGTAATCCAGAAATGATTTGACTGAAGTGATCTCCATGATGCTTTACTGCTAAGGATGAGAGAAGTACCGAAGCATTTACTCCGCCTACTTACTTTTGGTTGTCAGCAGGGAGTTGTTTGTAACTAACAGACCTACAGGGAGTATACACTTTGACCATAGATGTGAAATAATGGAAGACAAAGAAAAATACCTGGAGGCGCTGCGGCAGAACGACGGTAAACAGGATGAGATTGCGGTGGGGAAGAGCCTTGGCTTCAGCAAGGAGCACACCGACAAAATAATTGAGGAGCTGATGGCAGAGGAGAAGATCACTTACCAGACCGGCGGTGCCTGCAGCTACAGGGTGATAAAGTGACCGGAACACAAACTGTCGCTGTACCTAAACTGATTCCGGCAACAGCTTCAGGCTAGCTTCCGGGGAGGAATGGAGTAGGTGCCCACAGCATGTGCCACAGGCTCCCGCATCCCTTCAGAATAAATGGTTACCTCGCCCACTACCAGTCTTTTGCCGAGCTTGAGCAGTTTACACTCCCCAAGGATGTCCGCGGTGGCGGAAGGCTTGCGTAAAAAGTTCATGTTCAGGCTGGTCGTTACCGTAAGCGCTTCCAGGCCTATCTCGCCAAGAATGGCCACATAAAGCGCCACATCCGCCACGGCCATCATCACGGGGCCAGACACCGTGCCGCCGGGCCGCAGCTCGTCCACCCCGATCCTGTGTCGGACAGTGGCCGCCATGTTGCCGGCAGCCTCCACGGTTACCTTTGTTTGGGGAAACTCCCTGGTCAGAAAATCTGCGATCTCATCTTTTAAACTCATGCCTGTTCTGATATTCGCGCTCTTTACATTGTCTAGGGGTGAAGGCAAGCAGACCGTAACAGTTGTATTTACTTCACCAGTTGGTTAAACAGTTTCTCAAGGGTTTCCTGCGGGTCTGCACACAGGCCCGGGTGTACCGGTGAGGTCTGTACCACCGTGCTGCGGGTAGCCGTAAGCCAGCGGAAACGCGACGCAATGGGCAGGGCACCTATGGTGCCACCATCCTTGCCGCCTGCGCAGATCCGGTCGAAGGCGCGGAGCCGCTCCCGCAGCTCTTCCATGTCCAGCTTATCGGAAAAAGCCCGCAGACGCTCTTCGTTCACATCACATTTCGTTTTCAAAAATTTTTGGGACGCGCAGTAAACGATTACGCCGACGTTGATGAACTCCTCCCGCTCCACGCACGGCACCACGCGAATAACGGCGTACTCAAATAAGTGCTTTTCTTGCATGCTGTGCTTCTTTGATAAATACTTCGGTATAATTGAGTCGGGTTTCGATGAAGCGGGCGTACACGTCCCGGAGCTCGGCTGTGGTCTCAAACGGGGAATCGATGTGTTGGAGCCACTCATCCGGGATCAGGTTTACGATGGCACGAATACGCTCAGCGGTCAGGATGCTGCGGAATGCTGCGTCCACCGCCTCCAGCTCTGTCGCCTGTGGCAGCAGCACGTGGTCCTTTACCTGTACAAAGGGGCGCCTGGCCTGCTCCTCCCAGTTATAGCCGGCATGGTGGAAGTACAGGGAAGCCCCGTGGTCGATGAGCCAGAGCTCCTTGTGCCACATCAGCATGTTGGTATTGCGCGGGGTGCGGTCCACGTTCATCACCAGGCAGTCCAGCCACACGATCTGCGAGGCCAGCCTGGCGTCGACTGTGGTGACGAGCGCATCAAACGTGATGGCGCCGGAAAGGTAGTGCAGCGCCAGGTTGAGCCCTTCGCTGGCCCGGAGCAGGTCCTGTATTTCCTCGTCCGGCTCGGTGCGCCCGAAGGCCTCATCCAAGGTGGCAAACACGAGCTCGGGCACCTTAAAGCCCAGGGTACGGGCAATTTCTCCGGCAACCAGTTCGGCAATGAGCGCCTTGATGCCTTGTCCCGCGCCACGGAACTTGAGCACGTACAGGAACTCATCGTCTGCCTCTACAAGGGCAGGCAAAGAGCCTCCCTCACGCAGCGGCGTGACGTAGCGCGTCACCTCGACAGTCCTGATTTCTGGTGGGCTATAGGTCATAATTTCTCTTTATCATCTGTGGCGCATCTGTACATGCGGTAGGTATGGTCACATCGTCCTGCAAAAGTAGCTGATAGGAGGAACACCGACAAAAGTCTGTACGCACTCCTGGCACACTTCATGAAAGATGAGATACGGAGCCGCTGAAGACTTCGATGCTAAAACGCCAGACGGAAGCTTTTCTGTTAACTTTTGTGAAATGTTAAAAACGTTAAAGTTGATGGCTTCCGGACTTTATTTTCTGAACTTATAGCTCAGAACCCACTCCCTACCAGATGTATAGACATGTACTGTTGCCCCTCCTGTTACTGCTGAGTTTTTCCGCCTATGCACAGCATCAGCTGAAAGGCCGTGTAGTGGACGAGCAGACGCAGGAGCCCCTGGAGTTTGTGTCGGTGTACCTGAACACGACCACCACAGGCACGCGCACCGATGAGCAGGGGGAGTTTCAGCTTAGCATGGGAGCCGGCAGGTATGAGGTCGTGGTGTCTTACGTGGGGTATGATCCTATTATTTTCACGGTGCACACGGATAGCCTGGCACCCGCTTACCTGTTCAAGCTGAGTCCCAAGGCGTACAGCCTGCAGGAGGTGGAGGTTACCGCAGAGCGGGGCGAGGAGTGGTATCATAACCTGGGGGTCTTCAAGCAAAACTTTTTAGGCAACAGTGAGCTAGGGCGACAATGTAAGATCCTGAACCCGGAGGTGCTGATCATCGTGTTTGACCCGCAGACCAATGTGCTGGATGTACAGGCAAAGGACGTGCTCCGGATCGAGAACCCGGCGCTAGGCTATACCATCGAATACCTGCTCACAGACTTCAAACTGAACTTCAGGGAGAACTATTCCTTTTTCCTGGGCTACCCCCGGTTTATACCGATGCAGGGCGGGCGGGGCAAGCAAAAGCGCTGGGAGAGAAACAGACAGATAGCCTATAAAGGGTCTTTTTTACATTTTGTGCGGGCCGTACAGCAGCAGCAACTGGTAGAACAGGGGTTTAACCTGCGCCGCCTGTATCGGTTGCCCAACCCTGAGCGGCCGAGCGAGGAAGCCATAGCCGCTGCCCGCGCGGAGTTGAGAGAAAGAGCAAAGGGTGGCGCCATCAGATTAGAAGGTCCGTCCGCGGAGGTTTTACGTAAGGCTAGGCTGCCGAAGTTCGTGGAGCAGCTGGACACCACGGCTGTACCTTACACGGCATACCTGCACAAGAAGGACGGAGTGGCGACACTGGCCTTTGACCACTTTATGCAGGTGGTGTACACCGGCGAAAAGGAGGAACCTGCCTATGTACAGCAGTTTGGCTCCGGCAGATCGCCCAAGCCAAGCTACCAGACATCGGTTTTCTCGCTTAAAACAGATCGGGTGCAGCTGGAGAAGAACGGCAGTGTGTCGGAACCCTTAGATGTGCTGCTGGAGGGCTACTGGGGCTGGGAGAAAGTAGGGGAGATGCTTCCCCTGAACTATGGGCTTTAGGCGAACACTGAAAGGAGGGTTTGGGCTACTCTTGGGCCTCCTGTGTTTCTGCCCTAACACTTTTCCGCATGCAAACACTGCTGTCCACACCGGCATACTGGCCGTAATTGGGAATGATGGAATAGCCACTCTTCAGGTACAGCCCGATGGCCTCCGGTTGCTTCTTTCCTGTTTCCAGCATGCAGCAGGTATAGCCCAGTTCCACCGCCCACTTTTCCAGCTCTGCCAGCACACGCAAGGCGATGCCCTGCCCCCGGTACTGCTCCTGCACAAACATGCGCTTCACTTCCGATGTGGCTGAGTCGTACGCTTTGATCGCTCCGCAGCCTGCCGGTATACCTTCTTTATAGGCTACCACCACATGGTGTATCTTGTCAAGCTTGTTGAACTGGGCAAAAAAGGCGTGCTCTTCCCCGTCTCTGCGCTGCAGGTCCTGGTCCAGTAGTGCTACAAGTGCGCGGAAATCAGGGTTGTCGGAGTCGGTTCTGAGGAGGTGGGTCATGGTGCCGGAGCTTTGGTTGGTCAGGTGTTTTTCAACGGCAAGTATAAGCAAGTTTAGCTAAATTTCTGCTTCCATTCTTTGGAGGCTCAACTAGAATACAGAACCTCTAAACAAGCCATCCCCATCCGTTCTGGTCCTGCAGAATTGCATTTAATCTTTTGAAGCTGTGGTATTTTCGCTATCTTAGAAGCTATACTTATACCTTACAAAGGGAAAAGTGCGGTTAGTGTAGTGTTTCGGACCTTCCCTTTTCTTCTCTTTCTTTTATGAACGTAATAAACAAATTACACATGGTTTCCCGGTTCTGGCGTTACAGGCGCAGAACAGAGAAAGACTCTGTCCGGTTTCTGCTCGACCAGAACCTGGCCGGGAGCACGGTGCTGGATATCGGGGCAAACAAGGGCATCTATACTTATTGGATGTCGAAGAAGGTAGGAAGCAATGGTCAGGTGATCTCCTTTGAGCCGCAGCCAGAGTTGGGAGGCTTCCTGCGGGACCTTAAAAAGTCTTTCAAGCTGGATAATGTGGAGATCGTGAACAAGGGCCTTTCGGAAACGGAGGGCAGGTTCAACATTTTCAGAGAGTTTGTGGGATCGGGGAGCGCCAAGCTGGAGCAGAGGGGAGAGGACCTGACAGCAGAGCAGCAGCTGCATAAGGTGGAAGTGGAGCTGACTACGCTGGACGCCTTCATGCGGGACAAGAAAATAGACAACATCTCCTTTATAAAATGTGATGTGGAGGGGCACGAGCTGTCCGTTTTTAAGGGCGGAGTGGAAACGCTTAAAAAGCACATGCCTACTTTGCTGTTCGAGTGCCACCATGATCTGGCGGTGAAAGGGGAGCTGTTCTCGTTTTTGACGGACTTAGGCTACAAAGGCTTTTTCATCATAAAGGGGAAAAAGTTTGATTTCAAAGAGTTTGACCAACAGCCGTACCGAAAGCCTCACGAGATCCACCGGAACTATATGTTTATGAAAGTATAAGCGCTATACCTTTATTCGTTTCCAGGTGCCCCGCCTGAACAGCCAGCCGCTTACAATGGCATGGAAAGAGTGGCAGAAGGCAATGGCAATAAAAATACCGGTGGCGGCAAAATCAAGTTGAATGGCCAGTACATAAGCTAGCGGAATCTCGATCAGCCACAGCACCACCACGTTGATGATGGCCGGCGTGCGCGTGTCGCCGGCACCATTGAAAGCCTGTACCATCACCATTCCCAAACCAAAGAAAATATAGCCCAGCGTAATGATCTGCAGCGCCTCTGTCGCGATGCTGACCACCTCGGCATCGTCGGTGAAAAAGTCGGAGACGTGCTCCCCGAAGAGAATGAAGACAAGGGTGATGGCCGCCATAAAGATCATGTTGTAGCGGGCCGTGAGCCACACCGCCAGTTCGGCTCGTTTGGCCTTATGTGCCCCCAGGTTTTGCCCTACTAAGGTAGCCGCCGCCGAAGAGAGGCCCCATGCCGGCAGTATGGTGAATATGATAACCCGAAAGGCGATGGTATAGCCGGCCAGGGCATTGCTGCCAAACTCGGCGATCAGCCTGGTCAGGAAGATCCAGCTGGCAGAGTCGATCAGGTATTGGCCCACCCCGCCAGAGGAGAGTTTCAGGATACGCAGGACCACGGCGAAGCTTATTACCAGGTTCTCCCGAACGATCTTAAGCAAGTGCTTTCCGTTGAGGAGGTGGTAGAGCTGGTACACTACCCCCAGGCTTCTGCCGATGGTGGTGGCCCAGGCAGCACCTGCCAGACCCATACCCTCTATGCTGCCGATGCCGAAGATCAGGAGGGGGTCCAGGATAATGTTGGCGCCGTTGGCCAGCCAGAGCGCGCGCATGGCCAGGTGGGGCTGCCCCGCACCCCTAAAAGCGCCGTTGATCAGGAAGAGCATGATAATGGCTACATTCCCGGCAAAAATGATCTGGGCATAGGTGACGCCGGTCGTTACGACCTCCGGGGTAGCCCCCAGGAGCAGGAGCATCTCTTCAGCATAGTAAGTAGCCACAACCCCCATCAGCAGCGCCAGTACCACTCCCGTTATGATTAGCTGAAAAGTAATGCTGCCGGCCTCTGTATAATGTTTCTCCCCAACCCTTCGCGACACCATGGCCGTGGCCGCAATGCTGATACCCATGCCAACAGAGTAGATGATGGTCAGCACGGACTCGGTAAGCCCCACGGTCGCCAACGCGCTTGCGCCCAGCTTGCCTACAAAGAAAATGTCCACGATGGCAAACAGGGATTCCATGACCATCTCCAGGATCATGGGGATGGCCAGCAGCACAATGCTTTGCTTGATGCCGAGGGTGGTGTAATCCTGTTCCTTCCCCTTTACAGCAAACCACACAAGCTGCAGAAACTCTCTGGTATTATTCATCAGGAAGGAAGCTTTAGTTTGATGGGCTACTCTGGCACTCAACTGCGCCAGGGGCTATTGCTGATACGCAAAAAATGGCTAGGCATGCGATGGCGTCACCGCTAAATTAACAGTGCACCTGCCTGCGTTTTTTGCCTGGTTGTGTTACAGCGGCATTAGGGTAGGAGTTGCTCCCAGGCAAGGAGCAGCTCTTACCCTCGGCTCTTAAAGTCTGCTGTGCTTACACCACCGCGATCTTCAGTACAACCTTTCGTACCGTGTCTTCCGTAGCCATGGCAGCGTGCGCATCCTCAGGAAAGAAAATGGTGTAGAAACCGGCCGGCACGTCAAACCAGCTGCTGGTTTTGTCCGGGAAGAAAGCGGCGTCGCGCTCTTCGCTGTAAGGGTCGTTGGGTTCGCCGCACTGGGAGAGGTCTTTCCAGCCCATGCGGTCCGTACCTGAAATGATGTACTGTATGTCAATGTACTTGCGGTGTACTTCCAGCCTGGCATCTTTCTCAGGTATACCCCTGCCGTCTGAAATGATAGCGAAGAGGTCTTTGCCCACGATAGCCTGTTGGCCCAGCGGCAGCGCCATCAGGTCCGACTCCTGCAGGAATTTAAACGCTAGCTCAAACTGCGGGTGCAAAGTGTAGTAGCGTGAGGCATTGGCTAGTTTATCGAGAATCATCGTCTGTCAACTTTACATTATGAATGAAGCACCGGAACAGGTATAAACCTTGAGTTTTGTCGCCTGCATCTTAAGTAAGGCTAAACGAACAAAACCACCCTTCATACTTGTTATAGATATTGCTAATTTTGCTTTAAATTAAAAGATAAGAATTGATCTATCCAGAAAACTTTGAAATAAAAATTGGGTTTGCACAAGTGCGCGAAATGCTCTCAGAGCTTTGCCTGAGTCCGCTGGGGCGCCAGTTTGTAAACCGGATGCAGTTCCTGAACCGCCAGGACCTGGTGGAGCGGCTGCTGCAGCAAACCGACGAATTTAAACAACTCCTGGAGTCTGACGCTGAGATTCCGCTTAGCCACTATTTTGACGTCACGGCCTACCTCGACAGGGCTGCCATCGAAGGTACTTTCCTGGATGTAACGCAGTTTTTCGAGATCAAGATGTCGCTGCGCACTATCCGCGACTCGCTGCGCTTTATCTCAGGTGCAGAGGAGGGCAAGTACGAAGCGCTGAAAGCGCTGGGCACTAACGTAAGCGTGGAGCGTTCGTTGCTGGCCGCCTTAGATAAGGTAGTAGACGATGCCGGTGCGGTGCGCGACGATGCCACACCGGAGCTGCAGCGCCTGAAGCGTGACCTTATTTCGCAGCAGGCTGTACTGCGCAAGTCGATCAGCTCTATTATCCGGCATGCCAAAAACGAAGGCTGGACACCGGGCGATGCCGAGCCGACCATTCGCGGCGGCCGTCTCGTGATACCGGTCATAGCTGAGCACAAGCGCCGTATCAAGGGCCTGATCCACGACGAGTCCAATACTGGACAGACGGTGTACATTGAGCCGGAGTCTATCTTTGAGCTCAACAACGACATCAAGGATCTGGAGAACGCTTACCACCGTGAGCTGATCCGCATTCTGACGGGGCTGACTACTACGCTGCGCCACCACATACCCGAGTTGCGCAAGGCCTACCAGTACCTTGGCCTGCTCGACTTTATCCGGGCGAAAGCAGCTTTTGCACGCCGTATAGAGGCCAGTAAGCCAAAGCTGCACAAGTATCCGCTGATCAACTGGAAGCAGGCGTTTCACCCGCTCCTGTACCTGGCGCACCGGCAGGTGGGCAAGCCGGTAGTACCCATGGACCTGGAGCTGAACCGCGACCAGCGCATGCTGCTGATCTCCGGCCCGAACGCTGGTGGTAAATCGGTGAGCCTGAAAAC
>JAJLKL010000073.1:0-9491 GCA_033838975.1 Hymenobacteraceae bacterium
GGGCGGTTTGGTAAAACGGCTGCAGCGACTCGAAAGCTGTCCGCTCTTCGCCCTCTCCTGCTCCGCCGGCTGTAGCAATACGCCCCTCAAAGAAGCTGTAGCTGGTATTTTCACGGCCTCCTCTGGTAAGGTGGGGCCGTCCTGCCGAAAAATAGGTATAACTACTCTCATCAGTTACCGAGGCCTCTTTAACTGCTTGTGCAGGAGCCTCCACGGCTTTAGCAGACTTTGCTACCGAAACCTCTGCGGATGCTTGTATTTGTCTCTTTATGCTTTGCTCCACCGCAGCCAGGGCCATGGCCAGGTCCTCGCGGCTTATCGCAGGCACTGCTGCATCAGCAACTGCACTGTTGCCCGGCAAGTTACTCTCGGCAATACCTGAAGTGGCGGCGCCACTTTCCTGAGCAGGGGCCTGAGCATCGCTTTCTGCCCGGGCCATAGCCGGCGCGACAGCTTCCTGCTGCCCGTAGTGGTACGTGAGCAGAGCGCCTGCCAGCATGAAGAGCACAAAGCAGGCGGCCGCCAACTGACGGTACAGCACCAGGCGTCTCTTGTAGTGGGCATTTTCCTGCATGGTCAGGTCATGGTCTATCCGTGCCCACAGGTCCGGGGATGGCGAGACCTCAGCGTCCTGCATCCGGCGCTGGAACTCCTCCTCCAGCAGACCGCGCTTATGATTAGCTGCTGATGACATGCTCATTGTATGTTTCCTCCTGGCGCGTGAGCATACTTTGCAGTATGGCTCTGGCGCGTGAATATTGTGATTTAGATGTACCCTCAGATATGCCCAGCATCTCACCGATCTCCTTGTGGTTATAACCCTCTATGGCGTAGAGGTTAAACACCATCCGGTAACGGGGCGCCAGGCTCTGGATCATACTTAACAGCTCATCCATGCTGTAGCCGCTCAGGCTAACGCTGTCAGAGCTGATGTTGGCGGCTTCCTCCGTTTCATGTGAAACGGTGAGCAATTGCTTGCTCCGCAGGTGCTTCAGGGCTGTGTTCACCATGATTTTCCGGATCCAGAACTCGAGTGGGCAGTCCCGCTTGAACTTCTGAATGTTGGAGAACACCTTCACGAAAGCCTCCTGCATGATATCCTCCGCCTCAAACGTGGTAGGGGCATAGCGCAGGCAAACCAGCATCATCTTTTTAGCATACAGGTCATAGAGAAGCCGCTGCATCTCCCGCTTACCGGCGATGCACCCGTCTATGAGTTTCTCCTCTTCTGACTTTGGTTTGGTAAAAAGCTTCAAATGCTGCCTGTTATGTCTTACACACCTCTATGATTCCGCAGGTGTCACAATGGTTGCAAGGGCTAAAAAAATAATTTTTGGGAGCAAACCTCCGGTGAGCTACATACCAGCCGGACTGTTAGCATTTATAAATGTAAATATATGGCAATCCCATGAAGTTTAAGCACATTGCTTTACAAATATTAACGAAGCAGGAGGGCGTCAAAAGTTTCGCAGCGGCTGTTAGCAGCACTCCCCCAAGCGGTGAGCTTTACAGGAGTGGCGGGAGGGGTGTTAGCGGCAGGTATAAAAAAACAGAGCCTCCCGGGTAGGAGGCTCCTTCTTTCGCAGCAAGTTCTTAGTAGTTGTAAATCATCTTAAACCTTGCTCGAAGTCTTTCAATATTTCTAAAGTAAACTCATGTTCAGCAATTTATACACTACAAGTGCCAATGCGGTAAAAGCCAACAGCCAGGTATAGCCAATTACTTTATAAGCAGTAGCACTCTCTGCCAGGCTATTCAATTCTTCGTAAGCCTGCAGCCTTGCCTGGTCCAGTATATCTTTTGCAAGCAGCCGGTAAGACAGATGCAGGCATCCAGCCACGATCACTACGTCATCCAGAAAACCAAAAATGGCCGTGCTATCCAGCACAAAATCTACCGGGCTGATGGCATAGGCAATGGCAAAAGCCAGCAGCAGCCGAACATACCATTTCACGCGATGGTCGCGATACGAGAGATAAAGGGTATAAATCTCTGTGTTAACCTCGTGGGTTTTCTGCTTAAGGGTGTGTAGCATGTGTGTGTTAGGACCAGTTATTAACCTTTTACGAAAGGTTGGGCCCAGAAAGTTGCACTGTATCACAGCCTTACAAGCAGCAGCAATTGTACTATTTAATTCTCACAATTCCAAATACCCCATGCTTCATCCGCCTGAAGGCACAGCATTTCCATGCCATTTATGGTTTTAGCGCCCGCAGCGGCACTTTTCCGTAGAAACAGCGTCTCTTCGGGGTTGTATACCAAATCATAACTATAATGATATTTAGTTATACTACTATAAGGTAGCGGCGGATATGTTTCCGCGGCAGGCGACATACCAAGCGGGGTGGTGTTGATGATCAGGTTATGCTCATGCACGAGGGCCGGCGTGAGTTGCTCATAGCTTAGCTCTCCCTGCTTTGGCGTGCGCGACACTACAGCATAAGGAACACCCAAGGCATCCAGCGCGGCTTGTACTGCTTTGGCGGCACCGCCTGTGCCCAGCACCAGCGCCTTCCCCCTTTGCGCTGTCGGGTAAAAGCGCTCCAGTGTCGCCTTAAAGCCAATGTAATCGGTATTGTAACCCTTGGTCTTCCCCCGGTTTATCCTGATCGTATTCACGGCTCCTATCTTCTCCGCTGCTTCATCCAGCTCATCGAGCAGCGGCATCACAGCCTCCTTGTAGGGTACGGTCACGTTCAGCCCTACCAGCTCCGGCTCCTGCTGCAATAGGTCCTTCAGCATTACTGCCTCCGGCAACTCATACAGCTCATAGGAGGCGTCTGCTATACCTTCGCGGGCAAACTTCTCTGTAAAATATTTCTTGGAGAAGGAGTGCCCCAGCTTTTTACCGATCAGGCCGAACTTGCGCATAAAGGCTATACTTTAGTGGTAGAGGTATCGTCTGTGAAGCGATCGATCAGGTATACCAGCAGGAAGCCGAACACCGCCAGCACCAGGGCATACACAAAGTATGACTCCTGCCCTGTGAGTGCCTCATAGCTGTTAGGCAATACATTCTCCTGCACCAGCGGCTTTACCTCCCCATGCCGGTCCGTGTATGTTTCCAGCGTCAGCTTCCAGGGCCACACCTTGTTCAGGGAGCCCACCATAAAACCGGTGAGCAGGGCCACGGTCACGTTATGGTAGTGCCTCAGCATCCAGTTGAGCACATGCGAGAAGGCCAGTATACCGGTGATACAGCCCAGGCCAAACACCGCAATCACCCCTACTTTCAGCTCCTTCACAGAATTAAGGATAAACTCATACTTGGCCAGCAGCACCAGCAGGAAGCTCCCGGAGATACCCGGCAGGATCATAGCGCATATGGCGATCGCTCCGGAAAGGAAAATGAACCAGTAGGCTTCTGGCGTCTGGGTAGGCGTGGCCACGGTAATGTAGTAGGCAATAGCCGCTCCGATCAGCCCCATCAGCACCACGCCCCAGTTCCAGCGGGTGATCTTTTTACTCACCACCACTGCCGAGGCCACGATCAGGCCAAAGAAGAAAGACCACAAAAGCTCAGGATAGTTGACCAGCAAAAATAGAATGATGCGTGACAAAGAAGCGACGGAGAAGAGAATACCGGCAACCAGCACTACCAGGAAGGTACCGTTGATATGTTTCCAGAAGCCGGCAATATCGAAGCGCAGTAACAGCCTGATGGCTTCGCCATTTACAGAGCGGATAGAGTTAAGCAGCTCCTCGTAAATGCCAGTGATAAAAGCGATGGTACCCCCTGATACCCCCGGCACCACATCGGCAGCTCCCATACCCACGCCCTTTGAAAAAAGTAAAATATACTCCTTAAGCGATCTCCTTTTCATGAATTTGTTAGACTCTTTTACCTGGCTCATCATATGCTTTAAATAAAATTGCCCGTGCGGCCACACCGACGGGCAATTTATATACTTTTATAATTATACTTCAGTGGTTAGCAAGGAATTTCCTGCCCCAGGAAATGATTGAACGTATCCCCCCTCAGGCCAAGGCGTATGGTTTCCAGCGGAATCACCTCGCTTGGCGCGATATTTCCCAGGTTCACGTTCGCACCTAGCAGCTTGATGAACCAAACCTGCTGTGCTTTCTGAGGCGCCTCCCACAGGATTTTCTCAAACGGGATCTTAGTCAGGATCTCCTCCACCAGGCCGCTGCGCACCTCGCCGGTAGAGCGGAACAGGCCGACATTGCCCCCCTCGCGTGCCTCGCCGATCACCTTCCAGGCCCCGGCGTCCAGCTCCGCCTGCATCAGGTTGATCCACATATACGGCGGAATGATCTTCTCGGCGTCCTTGGACCCTACTTCTGAGAGTACCGTTACCTGATCGGCCAGCTTCTGTATATAGTCGCACTTCACCTCATGCGGGAGCTCAATGGAACCATCTGACACCTCTGCGAAGGTCATGTTATACTTGTCCAGGATGCGGCGGTAATCCTCGAACTGGTCACGCACGATGAAGGCCTCGAACAGCGTACCCCCGAAGTAGGTAGGTATACCGGCAGCCCTGTACACATCTAGTTTCTTCTGCAGGTTAGGCACCACATAAGAAGTGGCCCACCCCAGCTTCACGATATCCACGTAGTCTCCGGCAACTTCCAGGAAGTCCTCTACCTCACGCACACTCAGGCCCTTGTCCATAGCCATCGTGAAACCGCGCTCACGTGGCTTCGCCTCGCGCTCAGGAATGCTTTTCAGCGTATAGTTCATTTGATTTTATTTGCGGTACTGATCAATTAATCTGGATAAGGCGCGCTGCGACTCCAGCTCAGGGAAGAACTCAAACAGCAGCTTGTGCTTATCGAAGTCCAAAATTAAAGCATTTTCCAGATAATTGTATGCTTCGCGGTATTTTCCTGCCGAAAGCATGTACGCGCAAGCCCTGTAATAGAGCTCCGCCTCGCTTGGCTGCAGCTCAATGGCATTCAGAATAATATCAATGGCCTCCTCAAAATTGCCCTGCTCATACAGGATAATGGACCAGTTCAGGTAGATGTTCTTATCGCTTGGCTGTATTTCGGCGGCCCGCTCATAGCTTTCCAGCGCCGACACCACGTGCCCCACATGATACTCCGCTGCAGCCAGTGCCATCCAGTAGTCCGGGCTGTCGTCATACAGCTCCACCGCCTTCTTAAAGAAGTGCACGGCCTCATACCACTTGCCCTGCGCATCCAGGATCACGCCAATACCGAACCAGGCCTCATCCATCTCCGGGTCAAGGTCCACCGACTTCTGGTAATACCTGCGGGACAGGTCCCACTGGTGCAGCTTCTCGTAACACTCCCCGATGTTGCAGTATACTTCGGCAGACGGCGAACCGTGCTCCAGCATGGCATTGAAAGCCTCGATAGCCTTAGAGTACTGGCCCAGGAAAACATGCGCATTAGCCATGTTGTTGTAGGCCGTGATAAAATCGGGCTTGATGATGGTCGCGTAATCGTAGGCAGCAATGGCTTTGTCGTACACCCCCATTTTATTGTACACGTTGCCCAGGTTAAACCAAGCCACATAGGAATACGGGTCATTGTCCACGAACTCCTGAAAGAAAGGCACGTGCTCGCTGATGGTACCCGTCAGGTCCATGCAGTAGATGATCTCCTGCATGGCCGCCTCATTCTCCAAGTTCAGCGCAATACATTTTTTGTAGTACTTGATCGCTGAGCTAAACTTGCCCCACGTCTGGTAGGCCAGCCCGATGTTGAAGAAAATATCATCACGGTCATCATCATAGGCCAGGGCCTTCTTAAAATAATCGATGGCATCGCGGAACTCTCCCCGCTGCGTATAAATGATCCCGCGCGTCAACTGCACGTCCGCGTTTTCCGGCTCCACCTCCGCCACCTGGTTGATGAGCTCCAGGGCATCGTCGAAGCTCCCGGCCATGGCCAGCAGCTGGGCTTTATCTATCTGCAGTTCGGTTGAGAAGGGGTACTGCGCGATGGCAGAGTCACAGGCAAGCAGGGCTTTCTTATAATCAAAGTTAGCCGTGTAGTGGTCAATTATATATTCAAAATCAGTCAGATCAAAAAAAATAGTCTCATTGCTTCCGAGCATTTGCTCGAAGCGCTGAATCAATTCCAGATCCTCGTTATGATCCTCAAAGTTCTCTTTCATCTCCAATATCCAACAGGCCGCATACAAATATGCGGCCTTTGTCATACTACATTTTAAGGCTGCAAATAGTTTAGTTTACCGGGCGGTAACCGGCACTGATTGCAGCAATTGGTTGCTGGCCCAGGCTATGGTTTCAGAAAGCGGCCTGAACTCCAAGCCGATCGCTTTTCTTATCTTAACGTTGCTGAAGAGGTGCGTTTTTCTGGCGACCCGTGCCGTGTCTTTTGTGATCAGCGGCCTGCCTCCCGTTAGCCAGGCACGGGCGTGCTCCAGGCGCCACACTACCTCTGCCAGCGCAGCGGGCACCTTGGTGGAAGGGGCTTTCCGTTTCAGGTTCCTGGCCACCTCCGCAAAAAAATCCTTATAGCTCAGCTGCTCCGCATTTAAGATAAACCTTTCTCCGGAGATATCCGAGAAAGTGAGCCGTAACATCGCCTCCACCACGTCGCGCACATCCACAAAATTGGCGCTACCCGCCGTATAGAAGGGGCGTTCCTTGTAAACGTACTTGAACAGCTGGGTGCTGCTACGGTTCCAGTCGGCCGGCCCCAGCACCACGGAGGGGTTCACGATCACAGCATTCAAGCCCTCTGCCACCCCGCGCCATACCTCCAGCTCGCCCAGGTACTTGGAGTTGGCATAGGCCGAGTGCTCCTCCCCCACATCCCACTTGCTCTGCTCCGTCAGAACGGAGGCTCCCTTTGGCCGGCCCACCGCTGCTATCGAGCTGACGTGACACAGCTTTACCTGGCCATGCTCCAGGCAGGCATCCACCACATTAGCCGTGCCCTCTATGTTTACCTGCTTCAGGGGCTCCTTGTCCTGCGGCGCATAGGAAACCAGGCCCGCGCAATGAAACACAAAGGAAACTCCCTCCAGGGCTCTGCGCAGCATGAGCGGGTCCAGGATGTCACCCTCCAGCCACTGCACCTGCTCTTTGCCGTCCACATCGGGTATCTGCCCCCTGTAGAGCGCCTTTACCTTATGCCCCTGCTCCAGAAGCGCAGGAATCAAAAAGCTTCCGATAAGGCCGCTGCCACCCGTTACGAAGACCATAGATTAGTGATAGGTATATACTACAGTTGATTGTTGCGCACTGACAGTGCCAGTGCCTTGGGCAGGTATTTGCTCTGCAGCACTTTCTGCTGAAGGAAATTGGTATGCTTCAGGCTATGTGCGTCGGAGCCGAGGAAATCCACCATCCCGTTATCCACGAGTTTCTCGGCCATCTCCCTTGCCCCGGGCGAGTAGTACCCCGCCAGCGAGTTAAGGTTTGGCTGAAACAGCACCCCCTGCTGCCAGAGCTCAGCCAGAGACTCGAACTTGCCGTAGAAGTACGTGTAACGCTCCGGATGCGCCAGCACTGGCTTAAAGCCCCGGGCACGCATTTTAAAGATCGTTTCCCGCAGGTTCAGCGGCTCGTTCAGGAATGACGTCTCAAACAGCAGGTAGTTGTCCCCAAATGTTAACAGCTCGTCCCCATCCTCCAGCATCTGCAGAAAGCCCTCGTCCAGGTAGTACTCCGCTGCACAGTCCAGCTCCATCTCTATGCCCGCCTCTGCCACTGCCTTGCGCAGCAGCTGCAGCTTCTCCCGGATGATCCCGGGGGTGTTTCTGTAAAAGTCGTTCATCACGTGGGGCGTCATGATCAGTTTCCGGTACCCCATGTCCTTCATCGCCTGCACCAGCTCCAGCGAGCGCTCCAGGCTGTCGGAGCCATCATCGATACCCGGCAAAATGTGCGAGTGCATATCTACCCCCAGTGCACTGAAAGACTCTTCCTGCACACTCTCTCCCTTAAACAAGCTCTGCAAAAATTTTATCATCTCCTGATAATTAGCACCTGCGAAATATCTAACGCCTTGAGAACGGCGCAAACCAAATTCAAAATAACGCAATTTATAGGCGCTATCAAAATAGCAGCCAAGGGTGCAGAAAAATGTACTTGGGGCACATCATTCATACGGTATTTTATATATAACAGATTGGCTCTTTACACACAATTGTGTAGATTTGTAAACATCGAATAGTATTACGCCGTTATATACGCGTCTTTCAATAGCTACACAACAAACTATAAATGGAATTAAAATTCACTGAGAATCAACGTATGATCGCGGACATGGTCCGTGACTTTGGCGCTAAGCACATCAAACCACAAATGCGGGAGTGGGACGAGAGTCAGGAGTTCCCGGTGGAGGTGTTCAAGCAGTTGGGCGAACTGGGCCTGATGGGCGTACTGGTGCCAACAACGTACGGCGGCTCCGGCTTCGGCTACCTGGAGTATGTGACCGCGATCGCGGAACTGGCGAAGATAGACGGCTCTATCGGCCTTTCCATGGCGGCGCACAACTCCCTTTGCACGGGCCACATCCTGCAGTTCGGCAACGAGGACCAAAAGAAAAAGTACCTGCCTAAACTGGCTACAGCCGAGTGGATCGGCGCTTGGGGCCTGACAGAGCCTAACACAGGGTCTGACGCGGGCAACATGCGCACAGTGGCCGTACAGGACGGAGATTACTGGGTGATCAACGGCGCCAAGAACTTCATCACGCACGGCAAGTCCGGTAACGTGGCGGTGGTGATCGTGCGCACCGGCGAAGTGGGCGACTCTCACGGCATGACGGCCTTTGTGATCGAGAAAGGCACAGAGGGCTTCAGCGCCGGGCGTAAAGAAGACAAACTGGGGATGCGTGCCTCTGAAACAACGGAACTCATCTTCCAGGACTGCCGCGTGCATAAAGACCAGATCCTTGGGGAAGTGGGCGAAGGCTTTATACAGTCTATGAAGGTATTGGACGGAGGTAGGATTTCTATTGCCGCACTTTCCTTAGGTATAGCACAGGGAGCATTCGAGGCAGCACTGGCATATTCGCAGGAGCGTAACCAGTTCAACAAGCCAATCTCCAGCTTCCAGGGCATCGCCTTCAAGCTCGCCGATATGGCTACCGAGATCGAGGCGGCCTCACTGCTGACCTACCAGGCGGCAGACATGAAGAACCGCGGCCTGAACGTGAACAAGGAGTCGGCCATGGCCAAACTGTACGCCTCTGAGGTGTCGGTAAGAGTTGCAAACGAGGCGGTCCAGATCTTCGGCGGCTACGGGTTTACCAAAGACTACCCTGCAGAGAAGTATTACCGCGACGCTAAGCTCTGCACCATAGGCGAGGGAACAAGCGAGATACAAAAACTCGTTATATCAAGAGCTATACTTAAGTAATTTTTGCCTGAGTAAGTGCTAAAACTGCGCTAAAAGGCAAATAATCAATAGAATGGGAGAAATATTTTCCCATTCTATTGATTTTTAAGTAAAAGCTTATGTAAATTTGCAACCCTAATTCAAGAGAAGCGAGAGAAAATATGATCATTGTAAACGTAAAAG
>JAJLKL010000074.1:0-4160 GCA_033838975.1 Hymenobacteraceae bacterium
GCAAGCCCGTCTGCGCCGCACACTCGGCTCTGAGAACGACGGCCCGAGCCGCAACCTGGCCCGCTACATGAAAATGGCCGGCGAGCAATACGTAGATCAGCTCGAAGTCGTGCTCGGCTACCGCCCTGACCGTTTCCTGCGTGGCGGTGACCACACGCCATTCAACCAGCAGGGCTTTGCTGCCGTGCGCATGAGCGAGATGAACGAGGACTTCGACCACCAGCACCAGGACGTGCGCAAGGAAAACGGCAAACAATTCGGTGACCTAACCGAGTTTATGGACTTTGAGTACCTGCGCAAAAACACCGCCGTGAACCTGGCCACCATGGCTAACCTGGGCATGGCACCGCTGGCTCCCGAGAAAGTGGGCGTCATCACCTCCGGTCTGACCAACAAAACCGACCTGCAGTGGGAAGCGCCATCCAAAGGCAAAAAACCAGCGGGTTATTACATCCTCATGCGCGAAACCAGCAGCCAGACCTGGGACAAAAAGTTCTTCGTGAAAGACACCAAAGTGACGCTGCCCTACTCCAAGGACAATTACTTCTTTGCTGTGCAGGCCACCGACGCGCAGGGCCACACCAGTCTGCCGGTACTGCCGGTACCGGTACGCTAGGTATAGCTTACACTTAATAAGATGAAACAACTTCTCCATACCTTCCTCTTGGTGCTGCTCCTGCTGCCCGGCTATACCTTGCTGGCGCAGGAGCAGCAGTTGGAGGTGACCCGGATTGCCCCGAAGGTATACGTCCATACCTCTTACCGCATGTTTGGCGATGTGAAATTCCCTTCGCATGGCATGCTGGTTTCGACAAGGGAAGGCATTGTGCTGATTGACACCGGCTGGGGCAGCGAGCCAACGAAGCAACTCCTGCAATGGATAAAAACCAACCTCAGGCAGCCCATCAAAGCCTGTGTGGTCACGCATTTCCATGACGACCGCAGAGGTGGTACCACTGTGCTGCAGCAAGCAGGTATACCGGTCATCAGTTCTGCACTAACCGCTCTGCTGGCTACACAAGATGAGATGGGTATGCCGGACCTCACTTTCACAACCGACACGACCTTCAGGGTGGGCGGGCAGGAGTTTCAGGTATATTACCCGGGCCGTGGCCATACCTCCGACAACCTGGTGGTATACCTGCCTAAAGAGAATATCCTGTTTGGTGGCTGCCTTGTAAAAGACGCAAAAGCCAAGAACCTGGGCAATACCACTGATGCCGACACGGGCAATTGGGCCAATGCCATCCGGAATGTGCAGCAGCGTTTTCCGAAGACCAAAATTGTAATACCTAGCCACGGTCCTTGGGGCGACCAAACCGCCTTAAGCCATACCTTAGAATTGCTTCAAAAACAGTGACAATAGAAAAGGGCAGCCCACCGAGCTGCCCTTTTCTAATTTATATGCGATGTATTCTCTTACATTTTGAAAATTTTGGCCGCTGCCGACACGCTTGACGAAACGCTTGGGCTACCCTTGTAGGCTACTTTGGTAGCACCCGAGGCATTCACATTCAGTTCGTTTTTGGCGTATACCTTCACATCGCTGGCGCCGCTGGCTTCTACATGCACTCGCTTGGCTTCCAATTCTGAGGCATCCACTTTTGAGGCTCCTGACATATCCATTCGCACCTCGTCAGCCACTCCGCTCAGCATCACCTTGCTGGCTCCGCTCATATCGGTGTTCAGTTTCTTTGTGTTAATGGCCAGTGTTACCTTAGAGCCGCCGCTCAGATCCAGGTCAAAGGCGTCGGCTTTAAAAGTAGAGTTGCCCGTTACCTTTACACCGCCACTGATGCTCACTTTGTTCAGCTCTCTGACGGTCACATACGCCTTCAAACCTTTGCTGGTGCTGATGCCCCCTTCGTTGTAAATGTGCAGCACGCCGTCTTTCACCTCGGTTTTGATGCGCCCGTGCAGATTTTCCTGCGCCTCTATACGCACGCCTTCCTTACTGCCTTGCGTCAACTCCACCGCGAAGCCGCCACTTACATCTATACCTTTAAAACCGGAAACGTTTCTGGTTTGGGAAACTACCTCTCCCTCCCCTTTTATATGATTTCGCTGCGCCATTGCCGGCAGATCCAACAGCAACAGGGCCATTGCAATTACAGAAAGTGCGATCGTGTAGAATTTGATGGTGTTCATAGTTTTATTTGATTAAGGATTTTTTTTCAAAAGGCTTTCAGGGTTCTTCCGACCCTGCCTTTGGACTAATAGATGTCGAAAATCCTGAATAGTTGCCTCGGTGTGTAAAAAAAATTTACGCAACGCAGATTTTATAAGGCTGAAGGGTGAATTTGGCTGAGACTCAAAGAATAGGAATATGGTCTTATACCTTTAGGTATGGCTATCGGTAGTGCGAAGAGGCTGGTTGATGGTGAAAAAGAAAAGCACGGCGCCCAGGGTATAGGCCACTGCATCGAGCCAGTCGGCGGTGTGCTTTGGGGAAAATGGCGGAAGTGCTATCTCAAAGACAATAGCGAAGGCTGCTACTGTACCTGCTACCCAAGTCCAGGGCAATACAAAACTGTTGTCCCGGAAATAGGCCCGCTCGGCCGCCAGTACAACGGTAAGCACAATGGGCATGGCCAGCAGGTCGTCGAGGTAGCTGAAAAGCACAGGGATGAAAACACGGGCCAGTTCAAGCGCCTGATTTAACAGGAAGAGCAACGCACAAACCAGGAAAATCGGGTGCCGCAGAGTCCGCATACCTTACGCTACACAGCCACCAGCCCGACCATCAGCATGACAAAGCCCAGTATAGCCAGGAAAATCTCAGTAGGGGTCATTTTCGGCATCTTCCACTTCTTCTTTTCACGGCTGGGCAAGTACTGCCCGCAGTTGGGGCAGCGGTTTTTATGAGGCACTTGCTGTCCGCAATGCGGGCATGTGATCAGGTCTTCTTCAGCGTCTCGGTAGGGCACGGTTTGGTTAATTTGGTTCTTTACAAGTACAGTTTATCAGGCGGTTGGGTTATAGATGGGGTTTATTCCTGCTTTGTGCTGATGAGCACGACGCCATTTCTTGCCTTCTCTCCATATAACCGTACAGCCACAGAGTCCTTCAGCACCGATACCGATTCTATGTCTTCAGGTTGAAGGTCTAACTCTCCCTGTTCCATGTTCCCCTGCACTACGCCGTCTATCACGAACAGAGGTCTGCCTTCCAATGCCAGATCTGGTAGCTCAGTTGGGTTGTCTATACCTAACTCTTCCCTTTCACCAACATTCCCCCTCAACTCCTGAAGTTCCTTTACATAAGTACTGATAGACCACAGCACCTGCTGTTGTTTAGGGTGCATCCAGGGCTGGTTACTTTTGATGTCGTCGCGCATCATCTCATAAGACTTTTTGCGAAGGCGGGTATAGTTCAGCAGAATCTCCACCTCCTTGGCCTCCCGCTCACCCAGGTCCGGCATTTCTTCCAGTTCCATTAGCTCTTTGATGCTTTCATCCCAAAGGTCTATACCTTCCTCCAAACCGTTCACATACCGGCCACCGTTTGCCAGACTCGCTGATTTTTCCATCTCCTGCAGCACCACCATCGCTTCCTGTTCACGTTCGCCGAAGTCTTCCAACATGGTCAGGTATTTGGCATTGGCCATCGGTATCTGAAAGTAAAGCCCTGCAAAGGCCACCAGGATGATGCCCGTAGTGAAAGCCGTGCCCAGCACACTGTAGCTTTGCGAGATATACCTGCCGGAGCGCAACAGCAACACCCCACCGAAAACAATACCCAGCACCAACCCGCCGGTATGGGCCGCGTTGTCAATACCACCTTTGAGGCCAAAGAGCAGGTTAAAGGCAATCACACCCAGCATATTGAGCACCATACCTTTCTTCTCTTGCCAGCTCATTTCGCGCTCCAGTAGGATCATTGTCATGAACATACCGAACATACCGAAAATAGCCCCCGAAGCACCAGCGCTGATCCGCAACTGATCCCACCACAGACTCACAAGACTGCCAGCCAAGCCGCATAGGATGTAAGCCAGGATGAATTGTTTTCGGCCTACCAATGGCTCTAGTACGCCTCCTATATTGGCAAGCGCATACATGTTCACCAACAGGTGGATGATACCGATGTGCAGAAACATGCTGGTGAACAGACGCCACCACTCGCCCGTCAGGGTATAGGGACCGAAGTTTGCGCCTACC
>JAJLKL010000075.1:0-3471 GCA_033838975.1 Hymenobacteraceae bacterium
TGACGCACAGAGGCAGCCAACACCTGCGTCTGGTAACCATAGTTGCCATAGATGTTCACGATCTGCTCGATCAGCTGCAAACCGTCTGTAGACACGTCATCCAGACGACCGATGAACGGAGACACGTACGTAGCTCCTGCCTTGGCAGCAAGCAACGCCTGGCCGGCAGAGAATACCAGTGTACAGTTGGTTTTGATGCCTTTCTCGCTGAAGTAACGGATCGCTTTCACGCCATCGCGGATCATAGGCACCTTCACCACGATGTTCGGGTGCAGTTCAGCCAACAGCTCGCCTTCGCGCACGATCTCATCGAAATCAGTCGCAATAACCTCGGCACTGATGTCTCCGTCCACGATCTCGCAGATTTGCTTGTAGTGCGCCATCACGTTATCGTGGCCAAAGATGCCCTCTTTTGCCATCAGCGATGGGTTAGTAGTTACGCCATCCAGAACACCTAAGTCGTGTGCCTCCTGGATTTCCTGCAGGTTCGCAGTATCAATAAAGAATTTCATAATGCTGGGTGTGTAGATTGTGCTACAAATCTAACGCATTAATTGGGAATCAGGAAAGAAAGAGGGGAAATTTGAGAAAGGGGACCGGGCCTTGGTGTAGGGGCAAAAAAAAGTGGCAAACCGACATCGCGCCGCTACAACCACCTACCCTTGCTACCTTCCGGTCCTGGGGGAGTTCAGCGGGAGCTGGCCGTGCCGATTTGCCGATGCAAAAGTAGCAAGGAAAACCGAGAATGCAAACTATACAGGCAAAAAAACATCTTTTTTAAGCCATTAAGTAGCCTATGATGCCGTTTAGCTTTCTAACTTCCTGCTAGCCAAGGCCTCCGCCGCTTCAAACAGAGGGTACAACTACACGGTTGCTCAGCCACTATACCTGCAGGGGGCGCCAACCCAGCATCGGTTTACCTTCTAAAATAAGTCAGAGAGCAATCTTATACCTATTAATATTGGCAAATACTGTAAAACTGCCTTACCTTTGCGCATGCCAGAAAAAATTCTCATTCTCGATTTTGGCTCGCAATACACTCAACTTATTGCCAGACGAGTACGCGAGCTCAATGTATATTGCGAAATATACCCTTATAACAATGTGCCAGCCCTTACCGAAGATGTAAAGGGCGTGATCCTTTCGGGCAGCCCTTGCTCGGTACGTGACCAGGAGCACCCCACCATCGACCTAAGCCAGTACCTTGGTAAACTACCTGTGTTAGGCGTATGCTACGGCGCGCAGCTATTAGCGCATGAGCATGGAGGCGAGGTTACCCCTTCTACTATTCGTGAGTATGGCCGTGCCCGCCTCAATGAGCTGCACAACCACGACCGCCTGCTGAAAGAACTCACCATCGGTTCAGTGGTATGGATGTCGCACGGTGACACGATCAAGGAAATCCCGGGTAACTTTGAGGTGATTGCCAGCACAGAGAGCGTGCGCGTGGCGGCCTTTAAGCTGCGTGACCAGGAGACGTATGGTATTCAGTTCCACCCGGAAGTAACGCACTCAGATGAGGGTAAAACACTCCTGCGCAATTTCGTGGTACACATCTGTGAGTGCCAGCAGGACTGGACCTCCGAACAGTTCATCGATGCCACAGTGGCCGACCTGCAGCAGCAGCTGGGCGACGACCGAGTGGTGCTGGGCCTTTCTGGCGGTGTAGATTCCAGTGTGGCTGCCATGCTGATCCACCATGCCATCGGCAAGAACCTGTACTGTATTTTCGTGGACAACGGGCTGCTACGCAAAGGCGAATTTGAGCAGGTACTGGAGTCTTACAAGCACATGGGCCTGAACGTGAAAGGCGTTGACGCAAAGGACAAGTTCTACAGCGCCCTGGCCGGGCTTACCGATCCGGAGCAGAAGCGTAAGGCTATCGGTCGTGTGTTTATTGAGGTATTTGATGAGGAAGCGCACAAGATCGAGGATGTGAAGTGGCTGGCGCAGGGTACCATTTACCCGGACGTGATTGAGTCGATGAGTGTGAAAGGTCCTTCGGCAACCATCAAATCGCACCACAACGTGGGCGGATTGCCTGATTTCATGAAACTGAAAGTTGTGGAGCCGCTGAAGGCGCTATTTAAGGACGAAGTTCGTTTAGTAGGTAGAGCGCTTAAGATCGAGGAGACCATCCTGGGACGTCACCCGTTCCCGGGCCCTGGCCTGGCGATCCGGATCCTGGGCGATATCACACCGGAGAAAGTACACATCCTGCAGCAGGTAGACCACATCTTCATCAGCAACCTGAAGAAGGACGGACTGTACGATGAGGTATGGCAGGCAGGTGCTATCCTGACGCCGGTGCAGTCGGTAGGTGTGATGGGTGACGAGCGTACATATGAGAACGTGGTAGCCCTCCGCGCCGTAACCAGCATCGACGGCATGACAGCCGACTGGTGCCGTTTGCCGTACGAGTTCCTGGCGGATGTATCCAACGAGATCATCAACAAAGTAAAAGGCGTTAACCGCGTCGTGTATGACATCAGCTCTAAACCACCAGCTACAATTGAGTGGGAATAAGTATATAAGTATAAATGAGTGAATGCTGAATGAGTGGTTGAGTGAATACATGTTATACCTGATTCACTCAATCACTCATTTGTTCATTCAAAACCAAACAATGTATGAGTAAAAGCATCTGGAAACACGTAGCCGGACTAGCCCTGTGCAGCGCTCTTGCCTTGCCTGCGCAGGCGCAGACACAGGACCTGGCCACTACCTACAGCAACGGCAAGGTTTTACTGCAGCAGGAACGTTACGACATGGCCATGGCCGAACTGTTGCCGATCACGAATGCTACTTCAGGTAACCCTTATGCGCCGGAGGCATCTTATTTCTATGCCCTTGCCGCCCTGAGGAACAACAAGCCGAAGGAGGCTTACCAGATGCTCCTGAACCTGCAGAACCAGCACCCGAACTGGGAAGGCATGGCCGATGCAGACTATTTACTCGCAAACGTACTTTTTGAGCAAAATGAGTATGAACGTGCCATCAGTAAGCTGCAGGAGCTGGAGGGCTCTGCCCTGGCAGCAGATGCCCAAGGGCTGAAGCGCTTTTACCTGAACAAACTCAACGACAGGGCGACCTTTGAAAAATTGCGGCAGCGTTTCCCTGATGACAAGACCGTAGCACAGGTGTATGCCGACAAACTGGTGGGTGGATGGTACCGTGCACAGGACCGGCAGACACTGGAGAACATCGTGTCGCGGTTTAAGCTGGACCGCAGTCGCTATCTGAGTAAAAACGCCATTCAAAACCAGGGGTATAACGTTGCCCTGCTCCTGCCCTTCCAGCTAAACCAGGACATGCAGCAAACGGCGCGCAAGAGCCAGTTTGTTACCGACATGTACGCTGGCATGAAGCTGGCCCAGGACTCGCTGCTGAAGCAAGGCATCAATGTCAACCTGTTTACCTATGATACCAGTGCCGATACGATGAGTGTGAAGCGCGTGCTGGATATGCCCG
>JAJLKL010000076.1:0-19764 GCA_033838975.1 Hymenobacteraceae bacterium
ACAGCTCATGTTATGACACTCCAAAGTGTGTCATAAGCATTGAATATTTAGAAAATATGGAGAAAATACTTTGTGGTATTGCGCTCTACAACAGACACACTAGCACAAAATGGGAAGTTTGACGAAAGCTCACCAGTTGTCTTACCGACTTCTGTTATCCACTACTTACACCCAGCTTTCAATCTTTCGTCAATAATATTTAGATATTTAAATAAAAACAAGCATTGAAAAAAATATATTGTTTCAACAACGGTGTTTTTCCATCAAACAGCTGATTATCAACAGCATGAAAAAAACACTAACATCATACCCCTTGTTATACTTAGCTTGGCCAAACCTCTGAGGTATAGTCACCTCTACCGATATATATCAAAAATCCACCTATCGTCTGACAGGTGGATTTTTGATATTTACTAAAACTGCCTTAGCAGCAACAACTCATTTGAATTTGGAACTAAAGGGCTTTATTGGTTGCCAACTCTGAGTTAGGCATTGGCCAATAATAGTCTGTAGATGAAGGCGCAACGGCAGGCGCATTCAATCCGCTACCCGTTTTCTCCGGGAAGGTTTGTAGCGTCCTGGTGATGTCCATTGATCTGAAGCCTTCACCTAGCAGCTCTATGCGTCGCTCTTTCAGGATGGTATTTACCAGTGCTTCCTGTGTTGCAACAGCTGTTGCTGGGAATACATAAGCCGCATCAGATCTGCTACGAACAGCGCTAACTAACGCAATCGCCTTCGGCAAGTCGTTTGTTCTTGCCGCCGCCTCTGCGTAGTTCAGCAACACCTCTGCATACCTGATAACAGGAACATAGTCTGTGAATGGAGCCGGTTTGCTAAACTTCTTCAGATAAGCGTTACCACCTGCCGTCACAATAAAGTTAGCTTTGCGGGCATCGGTTGCCGGCCAGGCTGCATCGTTCACAATACCTGCTGTATTCAGGTAGTACTCACCATTACCTGTCGGTGCCGCATTAAAGTAAAAACCCAGCTGGTTCTGCACACCTGGAGCATCCAGGTCAGACATTGGCATAGAGAATACAGACTCCGTTGTAGTGTAATTAGCAAAAGGTACTGTCACATCAGCCTGCAAGGCATGTGCTACACCTGTAGGAGCCGAAAAAGTAGTAGTACCTGATACAACCTTCTGAGCCTCTTCTACCACTTTCTGGTAGTTATTCATGTGCAGGTACACTCTTGTTTTTAAGGCAATGGCTGTGTTCTTGTGTGCACGGGTTGTGTTCAACACACCACTGCCGTGAGTAAGTGGAAGTCCAGCCTCAGCATCGTTCAGGTCTTTCAGAATCTGCTCATACACTTTAGCCACTGAGCTTCTTGCCAGATCGTTGTTCTCAGTAGTCGTTTCTGCCTGCAGGCGTAGCGGCAAACCTGGAGAAGCGCCATTGTCGGCATTATACGGCTTGGCGTACAGTGTAACCAGGCTGTGGTAGGTAAGTGCCCGCAGGAACTTGGCCTCTGCCTGGTACTGTGTATAAAGAGCAGGATCAATTTTAGACTTGTTCTCTTCCAGGCCCTGCAGGAATACATTTATTCTGTTGATAGCCGCATAGGCTGCCCCCCAAAGGTTCTGCACCTCGTTTGTGCCAGACTGCACGTTCTGCTGCCAGGTCTGAAGCCCCGTCACACCGTTCGTCAAACGGTTGATCCACTCCTCACCACGTATCTCATTATAGATCACAAACCTTCCTCCATAGAACTGGCCACTCTTCATGGCATCGTACAGACCATTTACCTGACCAAGGATTCTGTCAGGGGTATCGAAGGCATTTTTGTCTGATATAGAGGTTTCCGGAACCGGGTTTAATAGTTCCTCTGTGTCACAGGCCACAAACGTGAATGGCAAAGCAAGAAAGGCCATTCTTAGCAGGTAGTGCTTACGTGCTTTATTATTTATATTCTTCATGGTATTTCAATTAAAGATATTAGAAACCAACGTTTACACCCAAAGTGAATGTTCTGCCCTGAGGCACAGAGTTACGCTCAACACCTGGCGTGATGTTAGAGTTACCATTGGTCGAAATTTCAGGGTCTGCACCAGTGTATTCAGTGAGCACAAAGGCATTGAACACCTGCGCATATACTCTAAGGGAGTTGATGCCAGCCTTACTTACAAGTGTTGTTGGGATTTTATAACCTAGAGTGGCTGTCTGCAATTTCAGGAAATCAGCCTTCTCCACGTTTTCAGAGATCACCATAGCTGAGCCGTTAGACACGTTGTCACCGAACACTACACGAGGGAAGGCAGTGCTCTTATTCTCAGGCGTCCATCTGTCCAGCACATCGGTGTGATTGTTCCAGAAACGCTGGTCACGCAGGCCTGCCTTCGTACCGTTGTAGATATAGTTGCCGCCTGAGTATGTGAAGTTCAAGCCAAGGTCAATGTTACCATAACGGAATGTGTTTTGGAAACCACCGTACCAAGTTGGCAATGCATTACCCAAGATTTTACCGTCTACAGCTGCAGTAATAGCAGGAGCTGTTGTGCCGTCCAGGTATGTCCAGCGCTGTGCAGTAGGTGCCGCATGGTTGTACTGCACCTGCTTGCCATCCTTGTTGATGAAGATACGGCGGCCGTTTTCCGGGTTTACACCTGCCGTCTCAACACCATAAATGCTACCTACTGAGTAACCTACGCGAGTTATGTTTGTCATCTCCAGACCACCTGTGAAGCCAAAGATATCCGCGTTGCCATCTGCAAGAGCAGTTACTTCGTTCTTGATAGTTGTGAAGTTCAGGTTAGTGCTCCAGGAGAATTTGCCTTTATCTATTGGAGTAGCATTGATGGCAAATTCCAAACCTCTGTTGTACATAGAACCTACGTTTTTCAGGATCTGGTTATCCGGAATACCTTTAGAAGGAGCCTGTGGCGCGTTCAGGATCAGACCGTTTACATTGTTGTTGAAGTAAGTAGCTTCAAACTGGATACGATCATTCAGGAAGCCTAAGTCCACACCAAAGTTAGTTTGCTCACTTGTTTCCCAGCCCAGCTCTGAGTTACCAGCCTGGCTAAACACCAGCGTAGGCACATCAGCATACAGGCCTGAGCCATACAGGAACATGGAACCGTAGGCGCTAGGTAGGTTACCGTTACCAACTCTACCCCAGCTTGCTCTGAATTTCACACTGTTTGCAATATCGGATAGACCGGAGTTCTGGTAGAAAGCCTCCTCTGACAGCGCCCAGCCACCAGACACACCTCCAAAGTTACCCCATTTGTTACCTTCTGCCAGCGCAGAGTTTCCGTCACGACGGAAATTCACTGTCATAAAATAACGCTTTGCAAAATCGTAGTTAAAGCGGGCAAACCCTGAAACAAAAGCTCTTTCAGTGATGAAGTTTCCTGAAGGAGAGATGTTAGTGAAGTTACCCTGATACTCGTTGAAGAAGTTATCTGCTACTCCGAAGCGGTTAGCTCCCCAGCCTCTGTTCTCGAAAGACTGAATATCTGAACCTACCAGCAGGTTAAGGCTATGGTTTTCACCTAAGGTCTTCTGGATATTTAAGGTATTGATCCAGTTCCAGTTGTTCAGGCGCTGCATGGTGTTAGTTGCGTTGCCTTTGTTGGAGTTACCGTCGCCGTGCAGCGGGTTCTGGAAAGAGATACCCTCTACAGTTGTTCTGTCGATTGCATAGGATGTTTTGAAGTCAACACCTTTCACCAGCTGGACATTGGCTCCGAACGTACCAAACACACGGTCAGTTTCGGAAGTAAAGGAACTCAGATCCAGCAACGGAAGCGGGTTTGTGAAGCCAGACTGCGTCAGGTTGTTACCTCTACCCATGGTGTTATCTGTTCTGATGTTATATGATCCATCCGGGTTTCTAGGGGCAACGTTAGGAGCCGTTACAACAGCAAGACGGCCTAAACCACTCGTATTGAATGAAGTACCAGGTATAGAACCTGTGTTTGGCGCAGAGTTAAAGCTATTCACATAGTTTGCAGCACCTGTCAGTCTTAACCAGTCAGTCAGTTTGTGGTCAATGTTGAAGCGAACGGCTTTTCTCTGGAAGTTATTCTGCTTGATAAAACCATCCTGATCTGTCAGGTTAGCAGAGAAGAAGTAGGTGGTAGCATCTGTACCGCCGGAAACGCTCAAGCTATGGTTTTGTGAGTAAGCTCTACGGTATACTTCTTTATACCAATCAGTATCAACTAAAGAGCCATCCGCATTGTAGGAGGGGAAGAACAGTGCATCAGCCACAGAAGGATCACTTCCTTTGCCGCTCAGGATCTTCTGGTTTAGAACAGCCTCGTTTTTGATCATCATATACTGCTCTGCATTCAGCAGCTCTGGCAGCCTTGTGGCATTGGTCATACCTGCCCAAGCCTCATAGTTAACTCTTGGTTTACCAGTTTTACCTTTTTTAGTAGTGATCAACAAAACACCGCCTGCAGCTCTGGAACCATAAATAGCCGTAGAAGCGGCATCCTTCAGGATATCGATAGATTCAATATCAGCAGGGTTGATGTCGCCTAGCGCATTGCTGGCGGCAGAAGTTGCAGAGTTGTCGCCTGTGTTGATTGGAATACCATCTACTACCACCAGCGGGAAAGAGCTTAGGGAAATAGAGTTCGTACCACGAATACGAATAACCGGAGGGTTGTTTAGTACGCCGTTTGGCTGAACGATGTTTACACCAGCAGCTCTACCACCCAAAGCCTGGTCAAAGCTTTGCACCGGCATTTCCTTCAGTTTCTCACCAGCCACAGAAGCTGCAGAGCCTGTAAACTCCTGCTTCGTTTGGGTACCGTAGCCAACCACGATCACTTCCTGCAGTTGCTTGTTATCGAGAGGGAGCGCTACGCTGATGTTACCGGAGTTCCCAATGGCACGCTCTACAGTTTGGTAGCCAATAAAGCGAAAAACAAGGGTGCTGCCATTTGCAGGAACGTTGATGGTGTAAGTACCATCAGTTGAGGTTGCTGTTCCAACAGTTGTTCCTTTCACAAGAACCGCAACACCTGGTAGTCCCTGTCCCGTGGTCTGGTCTGTTACAGTACCAGACACCGTTTTGCTCTGCGCAGCCGCCTGATGCAGCAGTGCAAACAGCAGAGCAAAACTCATGAGTAGTAATTTTCTCATTGTTGTGTTTGAGTTAAGATGAATAAATTGGTAAAAGATTAGATAAAACTTAGGATTACAAAAAAAGCACAATAAAGTAGCTGTACACCTGCTTTTAGCAGGCGCAAAGAATGCTACAGCAAAAAAGCCTTGATGCGCAGTGCACATCTAAAGACTTGATAATATGAAAACTAAGTTTGGAATAGTCGCTTTTGATGACGCGCTCTACAACAGACACACCATCACGGATCAGGAAGTAAGAAATAGCCAGGGTTCAGTTTAATACAATTTCAATCTCAACTGCACCAGGCTTTCAATCTTGGTTCAATAATATTTAGATATTTATTCAAAAACAATAGTCTTAAAAAATATTTTGCACACACGCATTAACCACTGTGAATCAAACAGTAGCAAATCTTAACATCACCTATAGGCACAGCAGGCATCTGTGTTAAGACATTAAAGCCAGCTTTCCTATTTCAGAAACACAGCCTAAAGCAGCACCATGTTTAAACTTTAAATGTTTACAAATACCTACGACTATCGCGCTTTAGGGCCTGCTGTGCGACATAAATAAAAAAATGCCTGGCATTTTTACGCCAGGCATTCCTTATATTCAACACTGTACCCTTATTCTACAATCAATCCTCTGTCCCGTCGTCCCACCATACGCCGTTCGATATCTGGACGTTTGGCACGTTGGCAGCATTGGCGTCCAGCTCGTTGAGCGGATATGGGAAACGACGCGGGGCCGGCCCGATCTGGTGATCCAGCTGTGGGAAATCAGTTCTCCTGTAGTCGGCAAAAGCCTCTATTGGCTGGAACAGCCAGAAGGCAATCCACTTCTGCTCAATGATATCCTGCAGGTCCAGCTCAGCACCACTTGATGGTACATCCGCCTGAGCAAAGTAAGCTTCAATGGCTCCTTCAGAAACATTGGCTTGCCTTCTCATGGCTGCGGCCACAGCTGTTCTGAAGGCATCGTAGGCTTCTTCCTGCTGGCCAAGTCTTAAATGCGCCTCTGCTTCTATAAACTTCAGCTCATCATAAGTCATCAGAGGCATGGGGGCAGTAGCATCCAGCACTAGGGTGGTCGGGTCTGAGAACAGCCTGTTGGCCTGGTCATTTATCTGGGTGCCGTTCGGGGCGCCTGTGATCTCGCCGGTTGCAGGCGCTGGTGCTACCATCAGCGGCAAGCGGGGATCATCCAAACCTTCCAGCCGCTGTACGAACTCCTGGCTAACGGCATGGTGACTGCGGTCGTTGGACTCCTGAAACCAGGGATGCTCCCCAGTAGCGTTAGACTGGAAGGCATCGAATATCAAGCTTTCACCAGGTCCTGTAAAACCATTAGCCGCCGCAGCAAGCGCGTTTTGGGCAGACTGAACCGGATCTATGTTGCTTAGCCTGTTATAGTACCTGGCTTTCAGCGACCAGGCCGCTTTGATCCAGTTGTCTACATTACCGTTATAGATCAGGTCTCGGTTCCCGGGGTTAGGGCCCCCTCTCTGAAAATCCGCAATAGCTTCATCTAGCAGCGTTTGTATGTTGTTGTAAATTTGCTGCTGCTCATCGTAGGTGGGCTGGCGTAACTCCTTCCCCTGGCCTGCCTCTGAGTACGGCACGCGCCCCCATGTGTCAGTGGCTACTGCAATGGTAAAAGCCTTCAGTACCTTGGCAATCCCCACATGTATCCAAAAGCCCTCCTGCTCCCCACCGGTAGAGCCTTTCTGAATGATCAGGTTCAGGTCCGGGAGCGTGCCCGCATAAATGGTAATCCAGGTGTTATTTACAAGCGTGGCAACGTCGTTACCCACACGAAGGTCGGCATTTTGCAGCTGCGCGTGCACACCGGCTGTGTGCTGTACGAACACAGAGGAATACCAGGCAACATCAGTGCCCGCTACAGCAAATGCCACGTCCGTTTCTACCTGCGGCAGGAGCAGGTTTATTGGTACATCGGTGGGGTTATTGGGGTTAGTATCAATTTCATCAAGTGTATCTTCGCTGCAGGAGCCAATCGTAAACACCAGCCCCAGCGCAAGTATATAGGAGAAAATATTTTTCGTTTTCATAATTGTCATGTCTTTCCGTTAGAACGTTACTTTAAGCCCGGCTCCAAAACTTCTTGTCTGAGGCAGAGACACATACTCCAGCCCCTGGAAGTTACCGGCACCGCCCACACTTGTCTCAGGGTCGAAGTTAGGGTAGTCTGTGATCAGGAACAGGTTACGGCCGGTCAGGAACACACTGGCAGCACTGAAAGGGGTTCTATCGACCAGTGTCTGTGGTATAGTGTACCCAAGCGTTACTTCTCTGAGCCTTACAAAGGTGGTAGAATACACGTTCGACTCTGTGATGTTATCCATCTGCGAACTCCAGAAGTACTGCCCCTGAACAATCGGAATATCATTTGGGCCCTCTAACACCAGGTTACCATCCTGGTCTCTGAAGCCCTTCACACCCGGATAAATCATAGGCGTCTCCCGGTCCTCTGTAACTTCGGCCATACCATACAGCTTGAGCAAACGCGTATTACCGGCATAGGCCTTACCTCCTTTTCTCCAGTCCAGCTGAGCCGAAAGGGTGACTCCCTTAAAGGAAAGGTTGTTCGTAAAGGTCATCTCAAAATCAGGCTGCACGTTACCGATGTTGGCAGCGGGACCAATGAGTGGCATCCCATAAGCGGGGTTCGGATTGTCCCCGATGAACTCCCGGCTATCCACCACAATATTGCCCGCATCATCGCGCACAAAAGAGGTACCGAAAATGATCGGATAGGCTCCTCCGGCCTGCGCACGGATGTTAGGCTCCACGAAACCACCCAGGAAGATACTCTCTACCCCCGGCGCCAGCGCTATTACCTCGTTATCATAGGTGGAGAAGTTGGTGATGATCTCCCACTGAAAGTCAGGGCTTCTAAGCGGAGTTAAGCCAACCACTAATTCATGTCCTTTCGTCTCCAGCTCACCTGCATTTCTGATCTCAGAGGTAAAGCCCGAGGACGCTGCCAGTGGCACGCTGAATATCTGATCTTCCGTTGTCTGGATGTAGTAGGTATAGTCGATGGTAATGCGGTTTTCCAGGAAACGGAGGTCACCGCCAAACTCGATGGTCCTCGTGTTCTGCGGACGCAGCTCATCAGAGCGGATAATGTTGCTCAAAGTGTAGGCGCTCAAGTCGTTGAAGGGGAACACGATATCGTCGTTCAGGAAGCCTGTGGTGGACCCGCCTGACAGGAAAATGTTTCTTGTCTGATAAGGATCATCCGGCGCGGCTCCCACCTCTGCGTAGGAGGCCCGTATCTTGCCGAAGCTTAGCCAGTCATAGTCCAGGTTGAAGGCATCCGTAAAGGCAAAACCAACCCCCACCGAAGGATAGAAGAAACTACGGTTGTTACGCGGCAGGTTTGAAACATAGTCCTGGCGGGCGGTGGCATTCAGGAACAGGTAGTCCTTATAACCTAACTCCAGGTTAGCATAGAAACCGGCCACACGTCTTCTCTGGATGGTCTCATTGGTTAATTGAGAGGTGGTACTGGCAATGTTACGGAAACCACCTATCGGGATACCGTTGCCAAGCAGCGTCAGGAACCGGCTTCTGATGTCGTAGACCTCGTTACCGATCAACAGGTTCACGTTCAGGTCTTCCGTTACATCCCTGTTAAAGTTCACCGACAGGTTAGAGTTGATCTGGTTCTGGGTGAGCGAGTAGTCCGTGATCTGACCACCTGACGGAGGATTGGTTCGACCACCTGTAAAACCGGAACCCAGCTCGTACACCTCTTTACCGTTTGTAGTAAAATAGTCTACCCCAAACCTGTAGTTCACTCCTATCCAGTCGATCGGTTTGTAAGTTATATTGCTACTACCGATAAAGCGGCGGGTTTGCTCTGTAAACTCATTATTAGCCAGAGACCATCTTGGGTTATCGATGGCACCCCGATAGTTAATTTGCCTGTAGGGGTCGTCCGGAGCAGCAAATGGCAGCCCCCACAGGTCGAAGGTTCTTGGCGCTGCATACAGCGTAAACAAGGGGTTAGACAAGTTACTACCCCCCGGGATCTTCTGTATGTCTATATCTGAGTAGTTGAGAGAAAGGCCCAGGTTCACTTTCTCGTTTAGCCTTAGATCACCGGCAACTTTACCGTTATAGCGCTGCATACCCGTGGTTGGCACGATACCCTCCTGGTCCGTATAACCAAAACCTACTGCGTAGTTTCCAAAATCGGCACTGTTCGCAACATTGACAGCAGCATTCCAGGTATAGCCTGTCTCAAAAAACGGATCTACGTTATCAAATATCCTGTTTCCGGGAACGATCTCGCCAATGGCATTCTCCACATCACCTAACTCACTGATTCTTGGCCCCCAGGAAAGAGAGGTATTGGGGTTATACGCTCCTTGGTTACCCTGTGCGTACGTGCTCTGCAGGTCTGGCAGACGGGAAGCTCTATCAAAGGTATAGTCTGTGTTGAACGTAACTGTGGCACCTTTCTTATCAGCCAGGCCCCTGCCTTTCTTGGTAGTGATCACCACCACACCGTTGGCAGCACGCAGGCCGTACAAGGCGGCGGCGGCCCCGCCCTTCAGCACAGAGATAGACTCAATGTCGTTTGGGTTGATATCCAGTGCACGGGCAGAGGCATCAGCGCCGCTTACACCACCCGTACCAGGACCTGCACCACCCACCTGCTGAATGGCGTTACTCTCAATGGGCAGACCATCCACCACGTAGAGCGGCTGGTTGTTACCTGTAAAGGAGCGGTTACCACGGATGGTAATTGTGGAAGAGGCTCCAGGCAAACCGCTGGACTGGCGCACAATCACACCGGCTACTTTACCCTGTATAGCGTTTGTCACGTTTGGCTGGCCTGCCTGCGACACCCGCTCACCTTCCAGCTGCTGCACTGAATAACTCAGCGCCTTTTCCTCTTTCTCTATACCGAAGGCAGTTACCACAACCTCCTCCAGCTGCTTCGCATCCACAGCCATGGCAACATTTATTGTTGTGGCATTGCCAATCTGGCGTTGTACAGTAGTATAGCCAATAAACCTGAATACAAGCGTATTCGCATTTTCCGGAACATTAATAGTGTATTCACCATTAACCCCTGTTGTGGTACCTTGGGTTGTGCCTTGCACAAGCACGGCAACGCCGGGTAACCCCTGCCCTGTGGCCTGTTCAGTCACCGTACCAGATACTGTTCTGCCCTGTGCCCATGCCTGCTGCACCAGCGCAAACATGAGAACAAAGTTTAGAAGTAATAGTCTTTTCATGGTATTGGGTTTGATTAACAATTATAAACTAGATCACAAATTCTTTATTTAATCCTATATAAAATCAGTTATTACCCTCTCCTTAAGCTCAGCTCATTATTTTTATGTTATTCAGGTGATTGCTTTGCCTTAAGTGGAGTAGCTGGTTGCGCGAGGTTTAGCTGGTGGAGTTATTTAGATTCCTCACCGAACATTCTTCTGTTATGGGAATCTTACTTCTGCTGTTGTGTTCGCTTGTTTTGGCCTAGCCAGTGTCGTATATGTGTCTCATGTTTATTGTCTCCTTTTCATGATGTAAGTCAGATTTCTGCTGTGATTATCGCATAAAACAAATATTCAAATACTTCAATTGTTTCACCTTAATCTATAATAGTATACGAGCTAAAGGCTGTAAAGTCGACTGATATTTGGATTGTACAATTGATTTTTAAACACCCATTAAACACATAAACATCTATTTGTCAACATTATAAATATTAAATTATATAACTAATCAAATAAGACAGTATACCTCTATAGGAGTTATGGAATTGTATGTTCCCTTACATGCTATTCCGTCAGATCATTATGCCAGAGGAGCCTCTGCAGGGAGAAGGGGAATAAAAAAAGGAGACACCATTTCTGATGTCTCCTTACCGGGAATACAGGATTACTTGCTCTTTACGCCTGCATCAGGTACGCTTTAATGTACTCATCCAGATCACCGTCCAGTACGTTCTGCACATCGCTGCGCTCTACACCAGTTCGGATATCCTTTACTAGCTTGTATGGGTGCAGCACGTAATTCCTGATCTGAGAACCGAAGTCTATGCGTTTTTTGGTGCTCTCGATACGGTCACGCTCCTCGTTGCGCTTCTCCATCTCTATCTGGTAGAGGCGCGATTTCAGCATGCGCAGGGCGTGCTCCTTGTTCATAAGCTGCGAGCGCTCTATCTGGCACTCGATCACAATGCCTGTAGGCTTGTGCCTCAGGCGCACGGCAGTCTCTACCTTATTCACGTTCTGGCCACCGGCACCTCCGGCGCGGTAAGTGTCCCACTCAATGTCTCCGGGGTTCACCTCAATGTTGATGGTGTCATCCACCACCGGGTAGGCAAAAACTGAGGCAAAGGAGGTGTGGCGACGCCCTCCGGAGTCAAACGGCGAGATGCGCACGAGGCGATGCACCCCAATCTCCGACTTGAGGTAGCCGTAGGCAAAGTCTCCGGTGATCTCTAAAGTAGCCGACTTTATACCTGCTCCTTCCCCGGGCTGGTAGTTGATCTGCTTTACCCCAAAATTGTGCGACTCAGCCCACATGATGTACATGCGCATCAGGATCTCGGCCCAATCCTGGCTCTCGGTACCGCCGGCCCCGGGGTTTATCTCCAGAATCGCGCTCAGCTGATCCTCTTCGCCGCTCAGCATTCGCTTGAACTCCAGCCCTTCCACGGCCTCCTCCGCTTTCCTGTACTCCTGCCGGATGTCCTCCTCAGAAACGTCTCCTTCCTTGTAAAAATCAAAAAGCACTTCAAAGTCAGACACAGCCTTTTCCACCTCTTCATAGTGGTCCGTCCACACCTTCACCGCCTTGATCTCCTTCAGTATCTTCTCGGCTTCCTTAGGGTCGTCCCAGAAAGTGGGGGCAGTGGTCTGCTTTTCAGTCTCTTCTACCTGTTCTTTTTTGGCATCGTAGTCAAAGATACCTCCTCAAGGCCTCTACTCTGGCCTTTAACTCTTTTACCTGCTCTGTGGTCATGTGTGCGGTTATACTTATGTTATCTTAAAACAAGAAAATGCTGAGGCACAAACATTTGCTTATACCTCAGCATTTTATACTGTTACTATACCTTACAGGCTGATTCGGTACACCCAGTTGTGCGGGTCCGGGGCCTGGCCGGTCTTGATCTTATCCAGCGCTGTTGCCACTCTGTTGGACACCTCTCTATCCTCTATGGCAGGCAGGTCATAATCCGTGCCGTTGTAGTGGATGGTGGCAATCTGCGCGATCGTGGCTGCCGTGCCTGTACCGAATGCCTCCTGCAGCTTTCCGGCCTTGTGCGCCTCCACAATCTCGTCTACAGACACTTTACGCTCCTCTACGGTATAGCCCAGGTCTTTTGCCAGCTGCAGCACGCTGTCTCTGGTGATACCTGCCAGGATGGTGGTGCTCACAGGCGGGGTGATCAGCTTGCCATCGATCACGAACATCAGGTTCATGGTACCTGACTCCTCGATGTACTTGTGCTCACGGGCATCCGTCCAGATCAGCTGGTGATAACCTTGCTCCTGCATCTTACGGGCCGGCAGAAGGGCCGCGCCGTAGTTGCCGGCCGCCTTGGCATAACCGGCCCCACCCTCTGCAGAACGAACAAACTTAGGCTCGATCGCTACCTTCAGCGGCTGGCCGTAGTAGGCGCCAACCGGGCAGGAGAAGATCGTGAACCTGTAGCTTGAGGACGGGCGCACCCCGATAAAATCATCGGTGGCAAACATGAACGGGCGGATGTACAGCGCACAGCCCTCTGTAGGAGGCACCCATGCCGCGTCCAGGCGGAGCAGCTGCTCCAGGCCATGCATGAAGATGTCCTCCGGCAGCTCCGGCATACACATACGCTCGGCAGAAATGTTCAGTCTTCTGAAGTTATCCAGCGGACGGAACAGCAGGATATCGCCATTGGCATCCTTGTAGGCTTTCATGCCCTCAAAGATAGCCTGCCCGTAGTGCAGCGCCGAGGTAGCCGGGCTCAGCGACATATTACCGTAAGGCAGGATCTGTGGTGGCTGCCAGCTGCCCTCTTTATAGTCGGCAACCAGCATGTGGTCCGAAAAGATCTTCCCAAACTCGATGTTGTCGAAGTCCAGCTGCGTGATACGCGACTCCGTCACGCACTGGGTAGGTATAGTTAGTGTATCTATGGACATAATAATAAGCGTTTGTTTCTCTTCTAGCGCAGGATCAGACGCGTGGCTTCCAGGTTACCTCCTCGGCACCCAGTTCCTGCGTCATTTTGCGGCAAAGCGCAAACAGGTAGTCAGACAGCCTGTTCAGGTACTTGATCACCAGATCCTCTACCGGAGCTATCTCCTGCAAACGGATGGCCAGACGCTCGGCACGGCGGCAAACGCAGCGGGCCACGTGGCAAAACGACACGGACGGATGCCCCCCCGGCAGCACAAAGGCACGCAGCGGCGGCACTTCGGCCGTCATTTTATCTATCTCCCCCTCCAGCAGCGCGATATCCTCCTCGTGCAGGTCAGGAGTCTTCATTTTTGACTTTTCAGGATCAGTGGCGAGCAAGGCGCCTATGGTAAACAGCCTGTCCTGTATTTCCTTAAGGATATCCAGGCGGTTTTTGTTCACTTCCTGATCACGAACCAGGCCGATGTAGGAGTTCAGCTCATCCACCGTACCGTAGGCTTCTATGCGCAAGTGCGACTTAGCCACACGGGTTCCCCCGATCAGCGAGGTCTTCCCCTTGTCGCCGGTCTTTGTGTATATCTTCATTACTTTGCTTCCTCTGCCTGCAGCTTGGCGGCAGTTGTCACATCCTCGTTCAAAATATCAGACTCTATTAGCCCGTCGCGCAGGCGCACGATGCGGTGCGCATACTTGGCGATGTCCTCCTCGTGCGTTACCATGATGATGGTATTGCCTTTGGCGTGCAGGCTCTCGAACAGCTCCATGATCTCGTAGGAGGTCTTGGTGTCAAGGTTACCTGTCGGTTCGTCGGCCAGGATAATACTCGGGTCGTTGATCAAGGCACGGGCAATGGCCACACGCTGGCGCTGCCCACCGGACAGCTCGTTCGGCTTATGCTTTCCGCGGGTGCCCAGGCCTACGCTCTCCAGCGCCCGCTGCGCCTTTTCCTCCCGCTGGCTCTTGTTGTAGCCGGCATAGATCAGGGGCAGCGCCACGTTCTCCAGCGACGACTGGCGCGGCAACAGGTTAAACGTCTGGAACACAAAACCGATCTCCTTATTGCGCACTTCGGCCAGTTCATTATCCGTCATGTTGCTCACATCATTCCCGTTCAGGATATACGTGCCGCCGGTTGGCGTGTCAAGGCAGCCAATAATGTTCATAAACGTGGACTTACCCGATCCGGACGGTCCCATAAAGGCCACGTACTCGCCTTTATTGATCTTGATGGACACTGATTTTAGGGCGTGGATAGTTTCGCTACCCATGCGGTAGATTTTGGAGATGTCGTGCGTTTCGATGATCGTGCTCATGCTGCTATTTTCATAGTTACCAGTTTTCGGCGCGTGCCTCAACCTCCTGACGCATTTTGCCAAATTCCTTTATAAATGTAGTGTATTCCGAGGCAGGAAGCAAATCCCGCAGTGTTTCCTGTGCCTGTTCTGCGTAGCTAAACAGCCCCTGGTCCAGGCTCTCCAGCGCATAAGCCTTGTAGAGCTCTGCTGAGTAGGGGTTATAGGTGATGCCAGCCAGCAGGATGTTATACGCTTTTTCCTCTTTTGGCATCTGCCTGTTGTAGAAACTTGCCGCCGACAGCACCACCTCCTCGTCGTAGAGGAGCATTTTCAGCGCCTGCTCGTAGCGGGAGGCAGCTTCCTCGGTACGCCCTTTCGCCTCCGCTATACGTGCCTTGAGGTACATTTTCTGCCGCCTGTCACGGTCCGTCAGGTATAGCCTGTCCATCCGGTCTACCAGCACATCATACTGCTCCGTATGCAGCCATAGTTTCAGCTGCTGCAGGTTCAGGGCTGACCGCAGCTCACCCTCCGGCTGCAATTGCGGAGCCGCCTCCTTGATGGCATCGTGGGCCGCGCGCCAGCGCCTCTGGTTCATAAAGTAGCCGACCCTTGCCACCAGCGCCCGGCGCTTCAGGTCCTTCTCTCCCACCGAGGCGACAATGGCATTCACCTCCTCTGCACTCAACTGCGGCAGGTAGGTAAGCAGGTACTGCACCTTCTCCTTGTCCGGCACCTCCGTCAGAATGGTTTTCACGTCTTGCTGCAGTACCTCCGCCAGGTCTTCCGCCACAGCCATGGCTGCTTCGTTCTCGGTATACCCTACCTCCTCCAGCGCAGTGACAGCCGTTTCCGACCTGTGGGCCAGCGCCAGCGCATACCCGTGCGAGAGGTACGCCTGCTGATAGCCCCGGTCTTTGGCCAGCCTGAAGTACTCTGCGGCAGCCAGGTAGTTTTCCTCGTCCAGCATCCACTGCCCCAGGGCATTGTAGTAGTAGCCACTGTTTGCCTCCGCCTGCAGTGCCAGGTTCTCCACGATCTGCCGGCCCTCCCGCGGGCGTCCGTTGTAGTGGTGCACCAGTCCTTTCAGGAACAGCATGTCCTCGAAGAACAGCTGGTTCCCTGGGGAGGCCAGGTAGCGGTCCAGCACCTCCAGGCGCGAAGTATCACCCTCCGCTTTCAGCCGGCTGATGGTCTGGTTGTAGAACAGCGTAAAATCCTCCACCTCCTTCAGCGAGTCCGGCATAAAGGCCTCTTTATCAGCAGGGGACACGCCGAGCAGCTGCCGGAGAGTAGCCTGGTTGCTGCGAAGTGTTTTGTACTTGCCCTTCCGGCTCTCGCTCAACAGCTCCTGAGCCGGCTCCAGCATAGCCTGGCGGGTATAAAATGCAAGGCGGTTGCTGTGGATAAAATCTACGTCAGAGGCGTGTGCCTGCGCTAAGTTGAAGAAGTACTCTGTACTGTCCAGCACACTGGTCTGGGCGTACAGCAGGGCCAGGTTATTGTAGATCTCGGCACTTTCCGGGAACCGCTCTGCCCCCTCCTGCAGCACATACAGCTTCTCGAAGAAATACTGCTTCTCGTCGTAGAGGTTGCCCAGGCGCACGTAAAGCTTCGGGCTCGGACGCTTGCTGATCGCATCCTTCATCCGGATGATCTCATTGTTGCGCTCCTGTTTCTGCCGGTGCATCGAAGCCAGGCTGTAGTTGGCCTTCACATTGTTGGCATCAAACAGGTCGCTCTCCTTGTAGAAGCGCTCCGCCAGAATACTGTTCCCGGACTCACTGTAGAGGTCGCCCAGGTAGTTGTAGTAGCCCGCGTTGGCGTAGAAATAGACCCGGTACTGTGTCCGCATGATCAGGATCACGCAGATGGCCATGCTGATCACGAAGAAGGAAAACAGCGTAAATTTTTTGGGCTCATAGACCACCTTGTACACCGGCAGGCGCTCTTTTATCAGCTGCCCGAAGTTGATGATCACATACAGAAAGAAGCCGAAGCCAAAGGCCAGGTGCGTATACACGATCAGATCGTGGTACAGCACCCGCAGAGAATCGTTGGCCATGGCAAAGGCATAGCCGATGCTCAGGAAGGCAATGGTGGCAAACACCAGGTACAGCACAGCTCCCGTAGGCCTGAACGGGAAGAGTTTGCCGTAGTAGGCCTCCCGCTGCCGCATCCCCCAAAAGCCAGCGACGGCAGAGAGCAGAAGGATAAAGTACCCGTTGATGTAGAAAAGGTCGGCACGGATATACCCGATGTGCCGCAGGTACAGCAGCAACAGGTTAAGCAGGTACAGCATGCTGACGAGCACAAACTGCCACAGGCTGAAGCGGCGCTCCGGGGTTTTCCCCTGCGTGTTGATCCAGAGCAGGGCATTCACGTTCTCGTAAGACACCCAGAGCATGAAGAGCACTGTAGCTGCCAGTGTACCAATGGAGCTGTAGTTAACCAGGTGCAGCGTAACGAGCTCCGGAGTGAACTCCGCCTCGCTGTAGATGAGCAGGCCCAGCACCGCCACTACTACCAGCATCGCCAGCACCCGCAGCGAGAACCGCGTCTGTGGCCAGAAGGCCTGAAAAGCATAACTGCTGATGGCCAGGACGGCAATACTGATAAGCAGGGTGGTCTGGCTGGCACCACTGCCGAAAACGCCCAGCAGGTCAAAATTGAAGGTGGCCAGGAAGAGCATCAGCAGCAGAACCCCGCCAAAGTAGGCCAGTTGCTTCATGGTGCTGATGGCGGCAGTGTAAAAGGCGATGCAAATGGCCAGAATGCCCAGCAGCAAAGTGGCCACCGCCGTATTGATACGTGGCAGCCCTACATCGTACTGCTCAAAAATAAGGTACCCGTCTGTGGACAGGGTAAATGTCTCCAGCAGGCGCGTTACCTCATGCACCGGCACCGGCACTACCTGCAGGTCGGTTATTTTGTCCCAGCTAAAGACGGCATCCTCGCCTGTAAAATAGTAGTACACGCCCAGCAGCAGGGCCAGCACGCACAAAAGGAGTAAAAAAAGATAGGGATACTTGGTGTCAGTATCCCAGCCTTTCCAAAACTTAATTTTGTTCATATATAGGTCAGCGGATTATTCCAGTACCTTCGGTACGCGGAAATAATCAGAGTCTTTTTTAGGGGCGTTCAGCAGTGCCTCCTCATGGCTTACAGTGTTTTGGGCTTCGTCGTCGCGCAGTACATTCACTTCTTCTGACATGTGCGTCAGCGGGGCTACATGCTCCGTGTCTAGTTCGCGCAGCTGGTCTACCCAGTCCAGAATCTTGTTCAGGTCCTGCAACACCTCCTGCTCTTTCTCCTCGTTAAACTCAAGCCTGGCTAAGTGAGCCAGCTTTCTGATAGTCTGAATATCCGTTGACATACGTCTTATTGTGTTTCGTTATTTCGGTTTGAATAATGTTAAATACCCGCTCTTTCAATGCAGGCAGGTCCTGCAGTGTCATTCCCTTTGTCTCAACCGGCTCATGTATCACGATCTTGAGCGGGTGCCAGCGCACTTTCAGCTTCCCGTCCAGGTCCGGCAGAAAGTTCTGGTTATAGGGCATGGTAACCGGCACCACCGGCAACTGCTTCTCAATCGCCAGCTTAAACGGGCCGTCCTTAAACGCCAGCAGCTTCTCCCCGGCCGTCGGCGGGATCGTACCCTCCGGAAAAATCACCAGGTTACGCCCCTGCTCCAGCGTCTTCACCGACCTGATATAGCTCTTGGCACTGCTGACCGCGCTCTTACGGTCTACGGAGATGTACAGTTTGTTGTATACTTTTCCCCAGAGCGGCACTTTGGCCAGCGAGCTTTTACCTACAAAGTTAAGAAATCCGGGGATGGTATGCAGCATCATCGGAATATCGAGGTAAGAGCTGTGGTTGGGCGTGAAGATATACTGCTGCCTGGGATTAAATTTCATGCGCCACTCCACGATCAGGGGCGCCAGGAACATTCTCAGAAAGATTGTAGACCAAGCCCTGTTGATGCCGTGCACATGCCGGTACCACTTTTCTTTTCTGATCAGGAAAGCCTGCACCGGATAGGTAACCACAAACGGCACCACAAACCAGGTAACGCACCAGGTGGTATAGATCCGGTTAGACAAGTACTTAATGGCTTTCATACATCCAAATGTAAGCAATATACCTTAGGGAACAATCCACAAAGTATGCAGTGCATACCAGAATCATCCAATAAATTACAGCATTTATCACTGTAGCAACGCACAAACGAGGTACTATAGTTTCTGCTCCTGAAGTATAAATGCCGCTTTCAGTATGCCGGCCACGCTGATAGCGTCGGTTATCTCGTTGTTCATGGCCATACGCACCGCCTCCTGAAACGGCACTCGCCTGATGTGCAGCTCCTCTGTCTCCTCAAAAGCGGTCTCGCCGGCAGTCAGTTCCTGCGCCAGGAAAACAAAGCCTTCCTCATCGGTTACGGAATTGGAGGTATGCAGGCGGCAGATATTCGTCCATTTGGCTGCGGTAAAACCGGTTTCCTCCTGCAGCTCCCGCTTCGCCGACTCCAGGATGTCGTTCTCAACCAGGCCTCCGCCCATCGGTATCTCCCAGCTGTACTCCTTCAGCGGGTAGCGGTACTGCCCTACCAGGTAGGTATAGCCTTCGTTATCTATCGGGATGATGCCGATGGCCTTGTTCTTCATGCTGACCACGCCATAAATGCCTTCGCCACCTTTAGGGTTCAGCACCTGGTCCTCCCGCACCCTGATCCAGGGGTTCTGGTAAATGTCTTTGCTGGATAGGGTTGTCCAGGGGTTATGTTGTTCGTCGATCATAGCTTTTGGTTTGTTGTGATGCAAAGATAGAAGGGTATTGGGTTTTGTGTAAGTGTGGGTACGGGATTTTGGGACATGAGTGGCCTGTTAGTGAAAACACATATCCATCAGGCTGATGGTAAAGTATGCCAATCGCTCCCAACTGCTGTTTTGGACCTCCAGGTCCGAAAGCTTTCTGCCGGGGACTTCCGAGTCCCCAGAGATCAGCCTTTCCGTTACGCGGACTTGGAAGTCCGCAGCAAGTGGGGTTCCGGACAAGGATGTCCGGAACAGCAGTTACTTCTGAATATTAACTCAAGCTTGTTTCCTCTCTTCTTCAGCAAACTTAACAATCCATCACCTCCTCCCAAATGCCCCGCACCTACTGCAATAAATGTATTATCTCGTTCTATAAGATTCTCTATA
>JAJLKL010000077.1:0-5507 GCA_033838975.1 Hymenobacteraceae bacterium
CAAGAACACCATCAAAAGACCAACTGGTTTAGCCGCGGGGGTATACACCTACCGCCTCTTTAGCAAGAAGGATGTCATAAAAACTGGCAGGCTGGTCCTGCAGTAGCAACTAAAAAGGCAGCCTTACCAGCTGCCTTTTTAGTTGTCAGGAAACGATTACTTTTTTCCTTTTCCCTCCATGTAGTTCAGTGTCAGGCTTGTAAGCGTCTTCACACCCAGCTTCATGCCGCTCTCATCCACGTAGAAGTCAGGCGTGTGGTGCGCGGGTGCTTTGGTAGGGTCCTGGCCTTTGGGCATACCGCCTACAAACACGAACAGCCCCGGAATCTTTTGCTGATAGAACGAGAAGTCCTCGGCACCTGTCATGGCATTCATATGGATCACGTTGTCTCTTCCGGCCACGGCCTGCAAGGTCGGGAGCATTTTCTCTGTCAGCGCCGGGTCGTTGAAAGTAACAGGGGCCATTGGGGTAATCTCCACCTCAGCCGTTGCGCCGGCACTTTCCGCAATTTTCGTGGCGGTGAGCTTGATCTTCTCGTGTATCTGCTGCTGCATCTCGGTGTTCAGGGCCCGGATGGTACCCTCCATCACCACCTCCTCCGGGATGATGTTGTTGCGCACCCCACCGTGTATACTTCCTACCGTGACCACAGCGGCATCCTCGGTCAGCTCTACCTGGCGGCTGATAATGGTCTGCAGGCCGTTGATGATCTGGGCAGAAACCACGATCGGGTCAACTCCGGCCCAGGGGCTGGCGCCGTGTACCTGCTTCCCGTTCACTTTGATGCGGAACACATCGGCACTGGCCATGATACCGCCCGGTCTGTACTTGAGTTTGCCTACCTCAGTCTGTGAGTTGATGTGCAGGCCGAAGATCACCTCAGGCTTTGGCCCCTTCTCCAGAACGCCCTCCTTCACCATCAAAGAAGCACCGCCCTCCTCTCCTGCCGGGGCTCCCTCCTCGGCTGGCTGAAAAATAAACTTCACCGTACCCTTCAGGTCCTTCTTCATCCCGGAAAGGACTTCGGCAGCGCCCAGCAGCATGGCAATGTGCGTGTCATGACCGCAGGCGTGCATCACCCCTACTTCCTGCCCGTTATAGCTCCCTTTGGCTTTAGAGGCAAAAGGCAGATCCGCACGTTCTGTAACCGGCAGGGCGTCAATATCTGCCCGCAGCGCCACCACCGGTCCCGGCTTGCCTCCTTTCAGAATCCCCACTACACCTGTTTTGGCAATGCCTGTCTCTACTTCTATGCCCAGCTTTTGCAGGTCCTGCGCAATCCGCTCCGCCGTCTTCACCTCCCGGTTACTCAGTTCCGGGTTCTCGTGGTAGTAACGGCGGCACTCAATTACCTTCGGCTCGATTTTGTCGGCCATGGCATTGGCCCGGGCAAGCAACTGACTGTTCTGTGCCATGGCGGGTGCGGCTAAAAAAACCAGCCCCATCGCAGCCAGTATCATACTATGTTTTCTTTTCATGGTTCGTTTGTTTTAGGTGAGAGGATGAAGATAAAGAATTTAATGCAGATTTCAGTTCTGCAACGCAGCTCAAACATCAAGACCAGCTTTAGGGTTTCCCGTACAAAGGACCATGCTTCGGAAGTGGAAAGAAACTGTACGGAAACTGAAAGAGGACATCTATACCCTGTACCTGGCTTCCAAGGATCCGCGAGTACCGTTTGCAGCAAAGGTGGTATTGGTGATTACAGTGGCCTACGCCTTCAGCCCCATCGACCTTATTCCGGATTTTGTTCCGCTGCTGGGGTACCTCGATGACCTTGTGATTCTGCCGCTGGGTATCTGGCTCTCTATCAGGCTGATTCCGAAGCCGGTACTGGAGCAGTACCGTCAGCAGGCAAAAGCACAGCTGCACCAGCGCAAACCCAGCTACGTGATGGCTGCGGTCATTGTAATCATCTGGCTCCTGATCGGGTACTGGATGTATCAATCCTACTTAGAGCGCCTGGATTAAAGTATAGTCTTTTACTATGTATACCGCCGCTGTGCGTTTAATCGTAAACTATATTATTCTATCTTTACAAGAAATTAGAACAAAAGCATGATGACTGACGAGCAGCAAAACCAACAGCGCCTGTTTGCAGAGTTCACCCCTGCCACAGAGTCGGATTGGGAGCAAAAAGCACGCAAGGACCTGCGCGAAACGCCTCTGGAGAGCCTGACCTGGCACACCTACGAAGGCATTGATATAAAGCCATACTTTACGAGAGAAGATATCAGCAACCTGCCTTTCGTACAGCAGAAGCCGGGGAACTACCCTTTCCTGCGCGGCAGCAAAACGGGCAACAACAGTTGGCTGAATGTTCAGGAGATCGACGTGAAAGGTGACGGCAGACATGCCATTGAGAAAGCTGCCGATGCCCTGCAGAGAGGCGCGGACGGTGTGCATTTTATCATACACAATCCGGAGCTGTTTGACCAGGCTTACCTCATCGAGAAGATCGATCTGAGCAGGAGCTCTGTCAGCTACACTTTGCAAGAGCAGCCTGATACTTTCCTGAAACACCTGTACGGCAAACTTGAGGAGCACCGAATATCGCATCGCAACCTGAAGGGCTTTATCAGCTTTGACCCGATCACGGTGAAGAGCAAAATCACGCATGAGGAGAGCCGGGACATCATCAAGGTACTGGAACTGACGAAAGACAGCCCGGAGCTGTACGGCATCACCGTGAACGGCACCAGCTTTAGCAGCACCGGGGCTTCCATTACACAGGAGGTGGCATATACTTTAAGTGCCGCCGTGGCCTATATTGACAGGCTGACGGATGCCGGTGAACCACTGGAATCGGTGCTGCGCAACATGCAGTTCCGCATGGCTTCCGGCACGAACTATTTCTTTGAGATCGTGAAGCTGCGCACCCTCCGCTTGCTGTGGGCCGCTGTGGTAGAGGCCTACCAAACAGAACCTGCCCTGGCAGCGAAGTTACGCATTCACAGCACAACCTCCAGCTGGTACCAAACCACGCTGGACCCCTACGTGAACATGCTGCGCACCACCACGGAGGCCATGTCTGCCGTGATCGCCGGCTGCGACTCCCTTACCGTTTCCCCATTCGACAGCACGTTTAAGGCATCAGATGAGTTCTCCGAGCGCATTGCCCGCAACGTGTCTATCATCCTGAAAGAGGAAGCTTACCTGGACAAGGCCATAGACCCGGCAGGCGGCTCTTACTACCTGGAGTCTTTAACCAATGCTCTGGCCGGAAAGGCCTGGGCACTGTTCAAAGAGGTAGAGGCAAAAGGAGGCTTTGAGGCAGCTTATGAAGCTGGCTTTATCCTGGGCTCCATTACGGAGGTGAGCCGCAAAAAATTCCGCAACATTGCCACAGGCCGCGATGTGCTGGTGGGCACCAATAAATACCCGAACCCGAAGGAAAAAATTGATTTTGATCCGGAGGCGCTGATACAAAGCGCAGATTTTGACACCACCCGCGCGGCCTACCCAACGGAGGTGATGCGTATGGCGACAGAACTGCACGTACGTAAGCGCCAGCGCAAGCCAAAGGCCGTGATCGCCATCATCGGGGATGCCGTAGAACGCCACGTGAACGCCACCTTTGCCAAGGAGTTCTTCACCTGCGCCGGCTTTGACACGGAGCTGCAGCAGTTCAGCTCTGTGGAGGCTGCCTCGGATAAACTCACCGGTGACACTGCCGAAGTGGTGGTGGTTTCGTCGCCTGAGGCTGCTTACGTGCGCGAGTTCGGTCCGAGGCTGCGTAACCACCATGCCCAGCCGACCATTATTCTGGCCGATAACCCGCAGCACATGAAAGAGGAAATGATGGCCAATGGCTACGATGAGTTCATCTTTGAGGACTGCGACATGTCCACTATTCTGCAGCTTGTCCAGAAAAAACTGCACGGGTAACTAAATGACTGAGTTTAGAATGAGTGATTGAGTGAATAAATTTTGGTCACTTTGAGGCTCATGCTAAACTACAAAAACAAAACTGAACTTTGAGAGGATGCATTGCTGAAAAACTCATTCACCCGATCACTCATTCAAAATCAAACACATGACTACAGCCGCAGCTACCATGCCGAAAGGCGACGCCGTACAAGACGTAAGAAGGGCACTGGAAGGCCAGATCGAGGCCTGGAACAAGGGCGACTTGGAAACAGCCATGACCTTTTACTGGAACTCCCCGGAAATGCTCTGGGTGAGTAAAAACGGGGTGGAGTACGGTTACCAGGAGGTGCTGGAGATGTTTCGTCAGGACTTTACTGACAGCAGCAATATGGGCGTGTACAGCTATGAGCCGCTACATATTGAGCAGATCTCCGACGAGACAGTATACTTTGTATTCCGCTGGAAGATCGAGTTGGATGGAAAAAGACTGATGGGCGGGGTGTCGTCGCAGCTCTGGAAAAAGCTGGACGGCCGCTGGGTCGCAACCTCAGAGCATGCAAGTTAGAGATTTGAAAATTTGAAGAAGATGTATTCTCTCAACCACTCATTCAGTCATTCAAAATTAAAATAAATGAAGCCTGACTTTACAAAAATAGACATAAACAAAGTAGCCTCGGCCGGGAAAGGGCCTGTGGCTCCGGCTCATGCCAAGGTATGGAAAACGCCGGAGCAGATCGAGGTGAAAACCTTTTATACCGCAGAGGATGCCAGCCACTTTGAGCACCTGGACTTTGCCGCCGGCTTGCCGCCTTACCTGCGCGGCCCGTACAGCACCATGTATGTGCAAAAGCCCTGGACCATCCGCCAGTACGCTGGTTTCTCCACCGCTGAGGAGTCCAACGCCTTCTACCGCCGCAACCTGGCAGGCGGGCAGAAGGGCCTGTCCGTAGCCTTCGACCTGGCCACGCACCGCGGCTACGACTCCGACCATCCGCGTGTGGTAGGTGATGTGGGCAAGGCCGGTGTGGCCATCGACTCGGTGGAGGACATGAAAATCCTTTTTGACCAGATTCCGCTGGACCAGATGTCGGTGTCCATGACCATGAACGGGGCTGTGCTGCCGATCATGGCCTTCTACATTGTGGCCGCCGAGGAGCAGGGCGTGAAGCCGGAGCAGCTGAGCGGTACCATCCAGAACGACATCCTGAAGGAGTTTATGGTGCGCAACACCTATATCTACCCGCCGGAGCCGAGCATGAAGATCATCGCGGATATTTTTGAGTATACCTCACAGCACATGCCGCGCTTCAACTCGATCTCCATCTCAGGTTACCACATGCAGGAAGCCGGCGCCACCGCCGATATTGAACTGGCCTATACCCTGGCAGACGGTCTGGAGTATGTGCGCACCGGCCTGAAGGCAGGGATGGACATCGATGATTTCGCGCCGCGTTTGTCGTTCTTCTGGGCCATTGGCATGAACCACTTCATGGAGATTGCCAAAATGCGTGCAGCCCGTATGCTGTGGGCCAAGCTGATCAAGCAGTTCAACCCGAAGAACCCGAAATCGCTGGCGCTGCGCACGCACTGCCAGACTTCCGGCTGGAGCTTAACCGAGCAGGACCCGTTCAATAAC
>JAJLKL010000078.1:0-16138 GCA_033838975.1 Hymenobacteraceae bacterium
CTGGCACGTTCACCTCCTGAAAGGGAAACGGGATTTCCCGGTACGCCAGGTCGATGTGCCTGCGCTCACCGTCCCAATAAGGACCCACGGTGTTGTGGTAAAAGTCTGCCACCACAGGGTTGAGCTCGGGCGAAATATCCACCAGGCCATACCCCCAGGCAGCGACCCAAGCCCCCGGCTTTGCCACCCGCCGCACTTCTTTGTAAAAAGCGTCGTGCTCGAACCAATGTATAGCCTGCGCAACTGTGATAAGGTTTATACTGTGGGAGGGGAGGCCACTGGCTTCGGCCCTGCTTTCAGCATAGCGGATGTTCTTCTTTTGTGTCGCCTTTTGCAGTTGCGCCTTGCTGATATCGGTGGCAAACACCTGTTCAAACTCCCCGGCCAGCACGGCCGCCACCTGCCCGTTCCCGGTGCCGCTGTCCCAGGCGGCCTTTCGCTCCCCGAGCAGGTTAAACAGAAAGGTATAGAGTGCCTGCGGGTACGTAGGCCGGAATTTAAAATAGGCATCCGCCTGGGCTGAGAAATTGTCTTTGGACTGCTGCATAAACAGGAAACTTTACGCGGTTTACTTATCCTTGTCCGCTTTACTACCTGATGAGCCGATCAGATACCCCACTGGCCGCAGGTACTTCGACTGATCGAACATGATCTTGAGGATAGCTGTGATAGGCACAAACAGGATCATACCGGCCACCCCCCAGATCGTGCCGCCTACCACCACTGCGATGATCACGGCCAGCGGGCTGAGCTTTATCTCCGCGCCGATGATGTAGGGTTCCAGCACATAGCTTTCGATGAGTTGTATCACCAATATGATAGAAGCAAAGGTGAGGATGGTGCCAAAGCTCTCACCCATCAGGATCACGATCAGTATAGGCAGCACGCCGCTGATAAAAGGACCGATATACGGTATCACCGTGACGATGGCCCCAAACACCGTGAGCAGGACCATGTACTGTACATCAAAAATGACGAAGGTGATCAGGTACATGGCAGCCAGTATTGTCATCACTTTCAGGCGCCCCCACAGGTACTGGCTGGCCACCTTCTCCGTTTTGTTCATGATATGTTTGGCTTTGGCGTCCTTTTCACGGGGCGTGTACATGAGGATGAACCGGTCATACTTGTCGCGGTTGGCCAGCAGCAGAAACAGGTATACCAGCATCAAAAGAAACTTAAGGGAGGTGCTGAGCAAGCTGCCCATGAACTTCGTCGCCTCCGATTGCAGCATTGCAACCGCAGCGTCGGAGCGCTGCTCCAGGAGCTGGTGCTGCATTTGGGATGAAATACCAAAGGCCCTGGACATGTAACCTTGTAGCCTGCCCAGGATCTCCTCCAGCCTGTCCTGCAGCACAGGCAGGTCATTCACGAAGACCTTCAAATGGTCTACGAGCAAGCCCGACAAGCCTGCCGCAAAAACAAACACAGCCAGGGTACAGAGAACCGAAGACAGCATTCTGGGTACGCCAAACCCCTCCAGTTTATTGGCGACAGGCTTCATGAGTGTTGTAAGGAAAATGGCGAATACCAGCGGGATCAGAAAGCCTTCGCCCAGGTATAGGATGGTCAAGGTACCCAGCGCAAAGATGATGATGGCATTCGCTCTTTTCAGTGCATCGTAAGTCATGTACAAGAGGTATAAATTGTACTGTATTGTCTGCGAATACAGTGAAGCTATATACAGCTGTTACTGATTTTTGCCACAGAAAGATTTAAAGCCGCACCTGAAGCAGCCATAAAACAAAAGCCCCGCCTTTACAAAAGACGGGGCTTTCACTATCCTGAGGGCAGCTGCTTAGTTACCAACAGCCTCTGCCTTTTCCCTTTTATTTCGCCTCTTCTTTTTCTCCTTTTTCACAGGCTCCTCCTGCTTTTGCGTGCGGCGGGCGTCCACCTGGGGCAAGCCGGAAGTATCGTCGTTTACCAGCGTCATCTCCTGTACAAGGTGACCGGCTCCGGCAAACTTATCCACGATAAAAAGCATATAGCGGGCGTCCACGGCAATGTTGCGCACCTGGTTCGGGTTGTACACAATATCACTCATAGTGCCCTCCCAGTTGCGGTCGAAGTTGGTGCCGATCAGCTGGCCGTGCGCATTGATCACCGGAGAGCCGGAGTTACCCCCCGTGGTGTGGTTGGAGGCAATGAAAGCCACTGGCAGCTCCCCGTTCACCCCGTAAATGCCGTAATCCTTCTTCTCGTACAGCTCCTTCAGCCTGGCAGGTATGGCATAGTCCTCTGCAGCGCCAGATTCCGCCTTTTCGATGATGCCCTCCAGGGTGGTGTAATACTTGTACTTCACGCCGTCCACGGGCTCATAGGGCTCCACGATACCGTAGGCCACACGCAGGGTAGAGTTTGCATCCGGGTAGAAGTTCTTATCGCTCTGCATCTCGCGCAGGCCGGCCACATAGGTTCTGTACAGCAGGTTCAGGTTGTCGTTTACCTGGTTGTAAGTGGGCAGTACATTTGTGCGGTAGTAGTCGTTGATGCTGCTGGCCAGCTGGAAGGCCGGGTCATTTTTCAGCGCATCTTTCCTGCCGGCTTTCACATCAGCCAACACCTTCTTTACACCCGCCTCTGAGGTAAAGGCTGACTTGCTGTACACCTCCTCCGCGTACTTGCCAAAGTCACCTTTGTACTTCTGCTGCACAGTCTTGAAAGCGGCCGGGTGTAGCTGCGGGTCGATGTTGCTGTAGTACAGGCTCAGCAGCGCCGCAAACACCTTCTTGTCGGTAGGGGCATTATAGTCTTTGTAGAAGCTGGTCGCGCTCTTCTCCAGGCGCTCTGCCTGTGCATCGATATCCTGCTGCGGAGCCTTGGTATCCAGCATTTCCTGCAGCCTTACAAAGGTGTTGGCAAACTTCAGGAGCTCCACCCCATAGGCCGCCTCTGTGATGTAATCGCGCGAAATGGTGATGCCTTCCAGGGCGTTGTAGTTCTTCTCAAAATCGGCCAGCAGGTTGCCGTACGTTTGCTGACGGGCAGGATCAGCGGCTACCCAACGGGCAAACTGCTGCTCCAACTGCTGCTTTTTCTCGATGGCGTTGGCCTTACGGATACCGCGGTTCTCACCGATCCACTTTTTCCAGTAGTTGGCAATGCTTGCATACTTGGCCGCATACTGAATGCGCACGGCGTCCGAGGCTTTCATGTCCTTGTCCAGGATGTTGAGCTTGGTCTCCCGGATGTTGATCTTAGCAGGGTTAGACACCGCATAGATCTCCTTCACCGCCTGTGAGGTCAGGTACTCGTTCGTACGGCCCGGGAAGCCGAACACCATGGTAAAGTCACCTTCCTTGGCCCCATTCAGCGAAATAGGCAGGTGATGCTTCGGCTTGTAAGGCTTGTTGTTCGGAGAGTACTCCGCCGGCTCGTTGTTCGGGCCTGCGTACACCCGGAAAAGGGAGAAGTCACCGGTATGGCGCGGCCACATCCAGTTGTCCGTGTCACCCCCAAACTTACCGATAGACGAAGGCGGGGCACCCACCAGTCGTACATCCTTGAACGTTTCCGTAATGTACATGTAGTACTCATTGCCGTAGAAGTACGGCTTGATCACGGCATCGTAGTGTGTGCCGGCGGTAGCCTCGCGACGCACTTTGGCGATGTTGCGCTGAATGATGGCTTCACGTGCCTCCTCTGTTACGTTAGCCGGCACCCCTGCCAGGATCTGCTTCGTTACGTCCTCCATGCGCACGATAAAAGTGGCGGTGAGGCCTGGGTTTGGCTTCTCCTGCTCACGCGTCATGGCCCAGAAACCCTCTGTCAGGTAATCGTTCTCCACCGTGCTGTGCTGCTGGATCTGCCCGTAGCCGCAGTGGTGGTTGGTCAGTAGCAGTCCCTCCGGGGAGATCATTTCACCGGTACAGAAACCTCCGAAAGAAACAATGGCATCCTTCAGGCTCGACTGGTTGACGCTGTAAATGTCTTCGGCAGTGAGCTTCATGCCCTTCTTCTGCATCTCCGACTCGTTTAGCTGCTTGAGTAGCATAGGCAGCCACATACCCTCATCCGGGCGTGCAGTGGCGATACCTAAACTCAGGCAAGCAGCCGCAAAAAGGGATAATATGCGTTTGCTGATCATGTTTAGATTAAAATGAAATGAAATTTAGCGCTTGAAGATACTCAATTAAGCTCAGTGTAGCAATCACAGGGCCAGAGCCCACCCGTATACCTGGTGCAGGGACACGCAAGGTGCAGTAAATCGGTTTATGTACAAAAAAAGCTGCCTCCGTAAAAGAGACAGCCGCATACTTTAGAATACCTGAGAGTTTGTCCTAAAGCCTGCCGATATGCGCATAACTCGTATCGGCTTCCCATTCCCTGAACTTGGTGATCTCCTTCTGGAAGGCATCCACAAACCAGGCCATCAGGCTGATGTCATCCAGCAGGCCGAAGGCCGGTATGAAGTCAGGAATAATATCGAGCGGGGTTACCAGGTACAGCAGTACGGCCACGCCCACCAGGATGGATTTGTTTGACACATCGCGGTAGTCGCCGCTGGCATAGGCCTTCACCAGTCTGATAAAGGTTTGCATAAATCCCTTGATCTGCTGAAAGCCGCTCTGCCCGCTGTTTACATCCACCAGTTTTCCGTAGGCGGTTGTGAGCAATAGCCCAAGCTTCAGGGGTTTGGTCATTAAGCCGCCTGCTTTCCCCAAGAACTTCTTGAACATCGGATTCTGCGCATAGATCATTCCTTTATGTATCCAGTCGTTTAGCATATCAATCGTGTTTTTAGTCTATTTACTACCCTGTACGTCTGCCAATGGTTTTAAGCTGCCTCAGGGCCTTTTTTGATGTCTAAAAATGATATATAAAGGTACAAAAATATTTCTTCCCGCGCCTCTTGACTATCGACAAAAAGCTCCGCTAAATTGCTTAAAATTGCTGACCCAATCAGGTACTCATTAAGCTATCCCAGAACGTATGAAGCTGCTGCCAAAAGTGCTGTTTTCCTTGCTGCTGACCATAGTGGCTGTGCTCGCTGGCACTTACCTGCTGCCTGACCGGGTGGAGGTGGAGCAGGCTGTCGTGCTGGATGCCCCACCCGAGCAGGTGTACCTGTACCTCGAGAACCCTGCCGAATGGGAAAACTGGAGTGTGCTCAACAAACAGGAGGATCCGAGCATGATTCACTTGTACGGTGGCCCCAGCAGAGGGAAAGGGGCACGCCTGCAGTGGAGCGGCGATGTAGTGGGGGAGGGCAAGCTTGTCTTTACTGAGAGCAACAGCCCCGTTTCCCTGACTTACCTGCAGACCGAAAACAGCCGGCCAGGCCCTCTGCACGGCTCTTTCTCGCTGTCTGCCGTAAGCGGGGGCACCCGCGTTGTCTGGAAACAGAGCGCAGGATTAGAGGAGAACCCGGTAGCAAGGCTGTGGGGAGTCATGCACAGGTACAAAAAGCAAAACGAGGTAGAAAAAGGCCTGCTAGGTCTCAAAACTTTGCTGTTGAATAACAGTAAGAAGAAGGCAGAAAAAAGAAGAACAGCCTATGCCACTCACCATTAACAGACCAGCCAGAGAGGAGTACCCCGAAACCTACCAGGGCTACCTGGACCAGCTGCCGGAGGGGGAGGAGGTGCTGTATACCCTGGAGAAGCAGGCGGCAGACCTTAGGCACATGTTCCGGAATATCTCAGACGAACGCGCAGAGCAAAGTTACGAGGAGGGCAAGTGGACGATAAAGGAGCTGCTACAGCACATGATCGATACCGAGCGCATTTTTGCTTACCGCGCGCTGTGTTTCAGCCGTGGTGAGGAGGCCGAGCTGCCGGGCTTTGATGAGGATCGTTATGCCTATTATTCCCTGGCTAACATACGCCCCCTGAAAGACCTGCTGGATGAGTACGAGCTGGTGCGGCGCTCTAACCTGGCCCTGTTTCGCAGCTTCACCTCCGAAATGATGGACAACTACGGCACAGCGAACGGGTGCCGTATGTCTTTGCGCGCGCTCATACACATCATGGCGGCGCATGAGCTACACCACATCAGCATCCTGCAGACGAGGTACCTGAAGCGGAAGTAGCACAGGAAGTTTACATATCCTTTCCTTGAGGGCAGCCCCTAAGCCATGCGCATGCACAAGGTTTAGGGACTTTTGCTTACAGCAGTTCGTTGGCCAGGTTCGCCAGCTCCGAGCGTTCCCCTTTCAGCAGTGTAATGTGCGCATAAAGCGGGTGGTTCTTTGCCCGGTCAATCAGGTAGGAGAGGCCGTTACTCTGCGAGTCCAGATAGGGGGTGTCGATCTGGTAAATATCCCCTGTGAATATGATCTTGGTGTTTTCCCCGGCCCGGGAGATGATGGTTTTTACCTCATGCGGCGTAAGGTTCTGCGCCTCATCCACAATAAAGATGATGTTGGACAGACTGCGCCCCCTGATGTAGGCCAGCGGCGTGATCAGCAGCTTCTCCAGGTCCACCATATCCCGGATCTTCTGGTACTCTTTGCTCGACTCCGAGAACTGGTTCTGAATATACTTCAGGTTGTCCCAGAGCGGCTCCATGTACGGGTTGAGCTTGGATTTGATGTCACCGGGCAGGTAGCCAATGTCTTTGTTGCTGAGCGGCACCACGGGCCGGGCCAGGTAAATCTGCTTATACTCGCGGCGCTGCTCCAGTGCAGAGGCCAGTGCCAGCAGGGTTTTACCGGTACCGGCCACCCCCTGTACCGACACCAGCTTTACCTGAGGGTTCAGCAGGGCGTGTAAGGCGAATGCCTGCTCCGCGTTACGCGGCTTAATGCCAAAGGCCGTCAGTTTGTCTACCCGCTCTACTTGCTTCTCTGATGAGTTGTAATAAGCCAGAATCGAATTCTTAAAGCTCTTCAGGATGTAGAAATGGTTGTCAGCAGGCGGTTGCTGCATCACTTTCTCCGTCTCACATTTACCGTGCTCGTAGAGCTCGTTGATGATATGCGCCGGCACATCCTCCAGCGTGTCATTGCCGGTGTACAGCCCGGCCACATCCTGAATCTTACCGGTCTCATAGTCTTCCGCCACGAGGTTAAGGGCGCGGGCCTTCAGGCGAAGGTTGATGTCTTTGGTAACCAGCACCACCTTATGGTGGGGCTTTTCCTCCTGCAGCTTAAGGGCAGAGTTCAGAATGCGGTGGTCGTTCTTATCGCCAAAGATCCGGACGGCATTCAGGTCTGACGCCTCGTTCATCATCACCTTGAAATAGCCTTTATTCTTCCCGTTCAGCGGCAGCCATTCCTGCAGGCGATGCTCCGCCGAAAGCTTGTCGATAAAGCGGATAAACTCGCGTGCCTCAAAGTTCTTGATGTCGTTGCCCTTCTTGAAGTTGTCCAGCTCCTCGAGCACCGTGATCGGGATGACCACATCGTGCTCCTGAAAATTCTGGATAGCGCTGTGGTCGTAAAGAATGACGGAGGTGTCGAGCACGAAGATCTTTTGGCCGGTACCGTTCTGAGCGGATTTACTGTTTGTTTTAGGAGTTGCCTTGGTGGAACTGCCTGTCTTTTTGCGGGTGCTCTTGGTTCCGGCAGAAGCGGATTTGGGTTCTTGGGATGCTTGGGGCATAGGCGTTGCGCTTAGGGTGAAACCTTGACTTCTTTTGGAGAGCGAACTCTCATAGGGGTGCTTTTACCATACAGTTACATCTGTTTACGTGATAAAACAGCATCCGGCTAAGGCATCTATCCCGTCAGCCGGACAGGTTGGAGGGGTCATGCCAGACAAGGTATGATTTTTCGAATATATAACGTTGACTTCCAAAACCTTGTATAGGCCAAACCGTTTAAACTAACTATTTAGTTGGATGAAAATATTTTTTAGCTTTGCGAAGGCTGCGCATTAAAACTAAAACCGGATACTACTATGAAACTACTTTACAAAACACTGTGCCTCCTGCTCTTGCTGCTTTTGCCGGTGATCGCGATAAGTCAGAACCAGGAGAAAGGCCCGCAGAAAAATGAGCAGCAGCGCGGGTTCCTGTTTTTCAGGATCAACCGTTTAGACAAAGAGGGGAAGTACCACGGGCGCTGGAAAATATTTTTCGGGGAGGACGAGCAGGTGATCCGCAACGGGCGCTTCCGCCATGGGGTGGAAGTAGGGAAGTGGAAATACTACTACCCAGACGGCACCCGCTACATGGTAGAAAAGTACAACCGCCGCGACAATACCATCCAGATCAGGAAATACCACGAGAACGGAGAGCTAGCCCGAAAAGGCCAGGCCCGCATCATTCGCACCCCCACGCGGGATCGCTACTTTTGGTATGGAGAGTGGGAGGTGTATGACAACGAAGGAAACTACTCTCACAAGGAAACCTACCAAAGCGGTAACCTCATCAGCAGGTCCGACAGTGCTGTAAGCCACAAGTAGGTAACGCAAAACCTACAGCACACTCCACTGACACATTGAATAGTTGCTCTCTGTTTAAACTGGTGTAGTAGCGGCAGGTTTGTACATGGTATCGCAAGAGAATGAGGCTTGCCACTAAATAAGCCCGTGCTATACCTGCAGCTTACAAGAAAAGCAAAGGATCACGCAAGGGTATAGAAGTCCTCTTTTTCCTTATCGTGTAGGCGCAGGTAGCCGTGGATCACGAGCTTGACCAGAATACGGTAGGCGCGGCGCTGGGAGAGGTTCGCCACCTTCATATACTGCTTCAGCGTAAGGCGTGGGTTCTTTTGCAGGTACTCAAGCGCGGCATTCTCGTGGCGGTCCAGGGGAAGGCGCTCAAAGACAGGTGCTTCCTGTTGCTGCTCCAGCACCTTGTTCACCATTTTACTTGTCTGCACGCTGGTATCCTTCACGCGCACGAAACCTCGCCAGTCGTCCTCTTTCACCTTGGCAAAATGCGGCTTATGCTCGCTCTCCGGTACAATCACCGCAAGCACCACACGCCTGTCCTCCTCAATCTCCTCATACCGGACCTTAACGGGCGGGTCACAGTAAAACTCCGTTGCCAGTTGAAGGGTGTGCTTTTCTTCCTCCGGGTCTACACCACAGATGTAGCCATTGTCCTTTACCCCCACCAAAATAATTCCGCCGCGGGTATTGGCAAATGAAACAAGGGTACGTGCTATCTTCTCCGGCTGTGTAACACGCTGCTTAAAATCTACGGTGTCGTTCTCGCCTTGCAGGATCAGGCGCTGCAGTTCTTCCATATGTATAACGCGGTGCTGAGAGATCAGTAACAGATGATTGGCTGTAAGTACAAAGCACCTGTCTGTTAGAATGTTAAAGTATGTTCAGAGCATGATCATCAAAAACCATACTAAAAACAGAACAAACAATAGCAGATAAAAGATCGAATGAAACTGCTCCTTATACGCAAAAAACACGACAATAGCCGCCCCGTTGCAGGTTCGCAGCATGGAGCTGGCGGAAAACAAAAAAGCGGGTTGCACAACCCGCTTTTTGATACTGTATATGTTCTTGCTTCTTAGAAAGGCAGATCGTTGTCGGCATCGCTGCTGTAGAAAGACGGTGCCTCTGGCTGAGAAGGAGCTCCGGCAGGTGCGCCCATTTGGTTTCCGGCTGGCTCAAGTCTCCAGGCCTGCAGGTTAGTGAAGTACATGGTCGTACCGTTCTTCGTGAAAGGCTTCCCAGTCAGGTTAAACGTTACCTTTACTTCATCACCGTTCTTGTATGAGTCAAGCAGGCTGCACTTGTCTTGCGTTAACTGGAATTTTACGTACTGCGTGTAAGAACCATCAGGAATCTCCAGAACGAACTCACGCTTTCTGAACTTCTCGCTTACCTGCTGCTCCTCAAACACCTCGTACAGCTTACCTTGGATATCAAACGACATAACTACTTAATTTAAAAATGTTTATTTATACTAGAACAAAGATAACTATTTTTCCCCGGAAATAGGTCCCTTTTCAGCTCCGAAAGCGATAAAAATTATGGCCTGTAGCCTAAATAAAACAGCTTTGTTCATGCAGGCGTAAGCTAGATGAGAATTAGCTTGAAACGCCTACATGAAGAACATTGCCATCGCTATACACGGAGGTGCAGGCACCATCACCAGAGCCTCCTTAACTCCCGAACAGGATAAACAATACAGAGCTGCACTACAGGAGGCATTGCATGCAGGCCATGCCGTACTGGCCAAAGGAGGCTCCTCGCTTGATGCCGTGGAAGTAGCAGTTGCCCGCCTGGAGGACTCCCCGCTGTTCAACGCAGGCAGGGGGTCTGTTTTTACAAAAGAGGGGAAGCATGAGATGGATGCAGCCATCATGTGCGGAAAGACACTCGGAGCTGGTGCTGTGGCGGGTGTGCGGAACATCAGAAACCCCATACTGCTCTCCCGCGCCGTTATGGAGCACTCAGACCACGTGATGCTCAGCTCCTACGGAGCCGAAGATTTCGCGCGCAACCACGACATTGAGTTCGCACCGGAGGGCTACTTCTTTGACGCCTACCGCTACAGGCAGTGGAGCGAGGTACGCGACTCGAACATCTTCATGCTGGACCACACGGAGCAGACGGATGAAAAGTTTGGCACAGTAGGGGCGGTTGCCCTGGATGCAAACGGCCATGTGGCCGCCGCGACCTCTACCGGCGGCATGACTAACAAGAACTACAACCGCATAGGAGACACGCCCATCATAGGCTCCGGCACCTATGCCAACAACAAGACCTGTGCGGTTTCCTGCACCGGACACGGAGAGTTCTTCATGCGGGCAGTGGTGGCCTACGACGTGTCCTGCCTGATGGAGTACAAGGGCTATACGCTGCAGGAAGCCTGCGACCAGGTGGTAATGGAAAAGCTGGTGGCGCTGGGAGGAGAGGGCGGCCTGATCGCTGTTAGCCCCAGGGGCGAGATTGCCATGCCTTTTAACTCCGAAGGGATGTACCGTGCCAGTCAGCAGAACAGCGACCCTCCCTACGTGGGCATTTACAGGGAGGGCTAAGCACGCGCAGAAAAGCTACCCTTTTAGCTCTTCCTGCAGCTGCGCGTGGTGATAGTCTTCCTCGCTGCGGTAAAAAACCCGGGCATCAATATCGTACAGGTTGCCTTTTGCCAGCACGTGCATCAGCATGTTGTCAATGGCTACGGGCCGCCCTTTTTCCACGTCGTGCACGTTGGTGTACTTCACATCATGACCATCGGCAATTACCACCAGGTTAGACCCGATGGTTTCGATCATGTGCCCCTCCGTAATCAGCACCCCGGTATCTTCCCCCAAGCCTATACCTACTGTCTTGGGGTGTGTGACCACTGCCTCCATCAAACGCCCGAAGCGCCCCCGAACAACAAAGTGGGTATCAATGATAACGCCGTCAATCAGTCCCAGGCCTTCACCCATCTTCACGGATCCCCTGAGCAAAGACTCGGTGGCACTGCCTCCTTTTATCATAATCCTGGACATGGCCATAGCACCGGCGCTTGTGCCTGCCACCGTGAAGTTCTCGTGCATGTAGCGGTGGCGCAGTGCCTCCAGCAGCTCCGTGTTCTGAAACATGCGAATAATCCTGGACTGGTCACCGCCGCTGAACATGATGCCGTCGCAGTTCCTGATACGCTCCAGGTACTCCGGCACCAGGGCATCCTCTTCGTGGCGGATATGCATCAGGTTGATGTTTTCGCAGCCCAATATCCCGAAGGCACTGACATAGCGCTCACCCACCTCCTCCGGGATCATAGAGGCAGTCGTAACCACCTCTATGTGCGGCTTCTTTGCCGGGATCTCCTGTAAGAACCGTTTCAGGATACCCAGCTCAAAGAAATCGAGGTAGTACTTTTTCTTAGACCGGGGGTTCGGGTATGTTCCTTTGTCTTCGTTTCCTCCAATTGCGATTAGTTTTCCTTTAGGTATATCCACTTGTAATTTTACTTTAATAATTTCATCAATCTGGGCAGCACACGTTGTACCGGCCATGCACCCGGCCCGCGACAACAGTTATTACAGCTTCAGGCAATTTTCGTTTCAGATACTCCTAATACTGCTTTGCAGTTATTTTTTCGGAATGCTACCAACACAGATCGCCCAAAGTATAACATATTGTTAATATTATATACAAAACCGTTTACACTGCAAAAATAAGGCTTTTACCTAATTAAAATAACATAATTCAAACCCGACCTACCCCATGCCGTATAGAAACCCACATCTCGGGTGAGATGTTTTTTTTCGATACACTAAACCTTTCCACGCTATGAAACTGAATAATTTAAAAGACCTTTTCATTCACGAACTGAAAGACCTTTATAATGCCGAGCAGCAGATCACAAAGGCCCTGCCTAAGATGGCTGACAAGTGTAACTCTGACGAGGTGAGAAACGCATTCCAGAAGCACCTGCGCGAAACGGAAACGCAAATTGACAGATTAGAGCAGGTGTTCAAAATGCTGAACGAAAAACCTAGCGGCGAGAAGTGCGAGGCCATGGAAGGCATCATTGCTGAGAGCAAAGAAATCATGCAGCAGAAAGTGGAGCCGCATGTGATGGATGCTGCGCTTATTGCGCTGGCTCAGCGTGTGGAGCATTATGAAATTGCCGGGTATGGTACAGTTTGCGCCTATGCCAAGCAGCTAGGCATGCGTGAGGCTGCCGACATTCTGAATCAGACATTGATGGAGGAGAAGAAGACAGACCAGCTGCTGACCGACATTGCAGAAAGCACCATCAACATTGAGGCACAGCAGCAGAACAACAGAAGATAAGTAGAAGCAATAGTATAAAGAAAACGGAAAAGCCCTGTACTTTCGCCACGCTACCCAAGCTGGTAAAGAAGGTGACAGGGTTTTCGTTTTAGCAAAAGAAAAATCCCCGCCAGTTTGAGCTGGCGGGGATTTTTGTGTTGACAGGGAAGTATATCCCTACTTGAGCAGCTGGTCCAGGGTAACCGTGGATACGGCGTGGTAGTTTGGACGGGCCTTGGCATATATTTCCAGGGCTTTTTTCTTGCCCTCCGGGGTGGCGATCAGCGCCCGGTAGATCGGCACCAGGAATTTGCGGCGCCCCACGTTGGTGAGGAAGGTCTCCAGCGCCTGATCCGCCGTTACGTAGTTGTTGCGGATGGCATGCAGGAACCAGGCGGCCAGTACCTCGGAGTTGCCGGAGTTAGTAAAATTAAAAGCTTTATCCAGCTCCGCCATTTGCTGCTGTGTCATGTTCTCAGGCAGCATACGGATAAAGTGCAGCCACTCATGGCTGGACCAGTCTCTCGTGCTCAGCTGGGCCGCGGGCTTGCCGCCTCTCCAGGCCTGATACGCCTGCTCTACGCTGGCAAACCGGCTGGAGGCAGGTGCCTTAAACCCGGCAGGCAGCCCGGGGGAATAAACCCATCCCTCAATGTTAATCTGCTCAGCCAGCTGTTCATCTCCCTTGATGAGCTCTTTGCGCAGGAAGTCCAGGAACTTATCGGTGTTCGTGCTCTCAAAGGCGAAGGTGCTGAAATAATTGTTCAGGAACTGGTCGAAGCGCTCCCGGCCAACGGCACGCTCAATGTTCACCAAAAAGAAGTTTCCTTTCTCATAGGCAATATCAGTAAGCCCCTCATCGGGGTCACGTCCCTCCAGGTCCAGCTTCAGGCGTGTGTCTTCACTGCCGGCTCCTTTCTCTTCCAGCGTCTGCTGCAGGTCCTGGTAGCCCAGCACCTGCAGCATGTCGGCGTAGTCCTTGCCATAAAGCTCCTCCATAATGCGGCGCTCAAAGTATACGGTAAAGCCCTCGTTCAGCCAGAAATCGTTCCAGGTAGCGTTGGTCACCAGGTTACCGCTCCAGCTGTGCGCCAGCTCATGCGCGATCAGGCTGGTCAGGGAGCGGTCCTTGGCCAGTACGGTAGGCGTCACGAAGGTCAGGCGCGGGTTTTCCATGCCGCCAAACGGAAATGAAGGCGGCAGCACCAGCAGGTCGTAGCGGTCCCAGCGGTACTTGCCGTACAGCTTCTCGGCGGCCACCAGCATTTTGTCCATCTCGGCAAACTCGTAGGCGGCGGCCTCTATGGTGGCAGGCTCCGCATAAATGCCTGTTTGGTTGCCGATGCCCCGGAACGTCAGGTCTCCCACAGAAAGAGCCATCAGGTAAGACGGGATCGGCTGCTTCATCTGGAAGGTATACACGCCGGTATCGTTCTTTTGCATGGGGTTCTCCGCACTCATCACGGCAAGCAGCTCCTTCGGCACCTTTACGGTGGCGTTATAGGTAAAGCGTATGCCGGGGCTGTCCTGGATCGGGATCCAAGTACGGGCCAGAATGGCCTGCGACTGCGTGAAGAGGAAAGGGTATTTCTTTCCGGCGGTCTGCTGCGGGTTGAGCCACTGCAAAGCGGCGGCATCCGGGGAGGTGCGGTATTCAATGGTTACTTTCTTCGTCCCGGGTTCTATATCCACGTACAGCGGCTGCCCCAGCACCTCATCCGACTCTCCTAATCGGAAGGAGGTTTCCTGCATCTCATCGCCAAGGTATACCTTCTGGATCTGCAGACCGCGGGTATCGAAGATGATTTTGTCCGTGCCTGTCAGGTTCTCGATCTGGTAGGAGGCGCGGCCGGCCAGTACCTTCTGGTCAAAATCCACGTCAATGTTCAGGTCCAGGTGGCGGGCCAAGGCCTCTGTAGGCTGCGCGTAGCTGTGCACATCTGCCGAGGCACGTTCCAGTGCGCTTTGTTCTGCTGTCATGGTCTGGTTGTCGTTAGTTGTCTGGGTGGAGCAGGAGGCAAGCTGTAAGCTCCCTGCCACGCTTAAGCCAAGTAAGCAACGTTGGTATAGTCTCATAGGTTTTCGAATAGATCTTTCACAGGTAAGATAGCCAATTAGCCTGAGTCTGAAAAATCAGGCCTAAGCCATCGCCTGCCGGCCCGGGTACTTATCAAAGACCGGAATTAGTCTCCCGGCTTAGATGTTGTAAAGTAAGGGAATACTTTCTTTTCTGTAAGACCGGCCATATAAGCATTCAGAACATTTTGTACTCATTTAAAGTACATAAGGCATGAATTGTTGATTGAAACATACTGACCAACCTGTTTTTGCACTAAACAAAGACACTTTAGATAGGAACGGTTTTTGAACCAGATATGGCAAGCAGCCAGACAACAAACGCTAATACCATGAACTCTTATAAATCAAAATATTTACACATAACCATAGTGCCCCTGCTCATGCTGATGGCACTGATGAGCTGTAACCAGTCGAACGGCGACACCAATGCCACCGCAAGCAGCGGAGGCCTGACGGGCGGCGGCGGGCTGTTCGGGGGCAAAGAACTACCCCAGGCAAGCACCGATAGCGTGTTTGTGCTCAACTACATTAATCAGGAGCCCGAGTTTAAGGAGCACGAAGAGCTGATGTTTCTTTTCTATGGCGACAGAGCCTACGAGCTAGCCTGGTTCCGCGATAATGAGCTGGTGCCGGAAACGGAGAAATTCCTGTCCACCATTGATCACGCCACCAAAGAAGGCCTCGACCCCAATAAGTACAGGCTCGTGGAGTTTGACAAACTGATACAGCAGTACAAGCAGCTGGATCCGCAGGACTCGGCCCGGCTGGAGCTTCAGCAGAAGATCGACGTGGCCCTGACTGCCTCCTACTTTAACTATGCCTCGGATTTTTACCGGGGCCGGGTAAACCCCCGAAATGTAGGCAGCGTGAGCTGGGACGTGAAAAAGAACAAGATCAAGCTGCACAAGGCCCTGCAAACCATCCTGAAAGAGCGGGAAAGCACTTACCCTTACTATGAGTTTGAGGCCCTGCACGACGGTTACGTGAAGCTGCGCGAAAAGCTGCAGGAATACCGTACCCTGGACGAAAGGGGGGGCTGGACCAGAGTGGAGCTGGGTAACAGGAAGATCCTGAAGGAGGGCGACAGCGCGAAGGCTGTCGTGACGGTGCGCAAGCGCCTGTACCCTGACAGGGATTTTGACGCCAACGACCAGCGCCTGCATGTATATGACAAGGACCTGGCCCGGGACGTGAAGAAATTCCAGATGCTGCACGGCCTGAAGCAGGACGGCATTGTGGGCGGCAACACCCTGGCCCAGATGAACGTGCCTGTGGAGGACCGCATCCAGCAGATCATGATCAACATGGAGCGCTGGCGCTGGATTCCGAAACGCATGGTGCCCAAAAGCCTGGACCAGCGCTTTATCTGGGTGAACATTCCGGAGTACAAGCTCTACGTGTACGAAGACCCGGAGGGCGACCTGACGGCCAAC
>JAJLKL010000079.1:0-5467 GCA_033838975.1 Hymenobacteraceae bacterium
TAATCTTATCTCTTCCATCTGTTAATGCTTGATTCTGATATCCGTTTAGCTTTTGCATTTACACTTGTTTTGCGTTTGTTGGTGTTTACACAAACAACTCATTTACTCCAAATTTTGTTTGTGGGTGAAAACACCAACCACGGCGCTAATACTCTTTCTGCTTTTGACTATTTCAATCAACTAAAAGTGTTATAACTATCAGACTACTAATTTTCTATCTGTCAATATCCGCCAGTACATAATCCATCGCGCCGAGTATAGACAGCAGGTCTGCCACCGTATAGCCTCTGGTGATGTAGGGCAGCATCTGCATGTGCGGGAAGGAGGGGGTGCGTATGCGCAGGCGGTAGGGTGAGGTGTTTCCGTCGCTGGTGACGTAGTAGCCGTTGGCACCTTTGGTGGCCTCGATGCAGCTCATGGCCTCGCCAGCTGGCATCACGGGTCCCCAGCTCACGCCCAGGAAGTGCGTGATCAGGGTTTCGATGTCGTGCATCGTGTGCTTCTTGATCGGCGGCGTGGTGAGCGGATGATCGGCTTTGTACGGGCCTTCCGGCATGTTCTTCAAGCACTGCTCAATGATGCGCAGGCTCTGGCGCATCTCGGCCACGCGTACCACGGCCCGGTCGTAGCAGTCGCCGTTGGCAGCGGTGGGTACGTCAAACTCGAACATTTCGTAGCCGGAGTAGGGCTGCTTCTTACGGAAGTCCCACTCAAAGCCGCAGGCCCGTAGGTTCGGTCCGGTTACGCCCCACTCGATGGCCTCGTCCAGGGTAAAGATGCCGATGCCTTTGGTGCGGGCCTTGAACAGGCTGTTCTTCATCACCATGGCATCGTACTCTTTCAGTCGTTTCGGGAAATGATTTAGGAAGTTCTGCACGAGCGTTTCCCAGCCTTTCGGCAGGTCCTGCGCCACCCCGCCGATGCGGAACCAGTTCGGGTGCATACGACCGCCGGTAACCGCCTCTACAATATCAAAGATTTTCTCGCGGTCGGTGAACATGTAGAACACCGGCGAGAGTTGGCCTACGTCCTGCGCAAAAGTGCCGTACCACACTAGGTGGCTGGCAATGCGGAAAAGTTCACACAGCATCACCCGGATCACCTTCACGCGGTCCGGCACCTCGATGCCGGCCAGTTTCTCCACAGCCATCAGATAAGCCAGGTTATTCATGGTGCCGCCCAGGTAGTCCACGCGGTCGGTGTAGGGAAGGTAGGTGTGCCACGACTGCCGCTCGGCCATTTTCTCCTGCCCCCGGTGGTGGAAGCCGATGTCCGGTATGGCATCCACAATGTCCTCGCCATCCAGCTGCAGCACAATGCGCAGCACGCCGTGGGTGCCGGGGTGCTGCGGCCCGATGTTAAGGAACATAAAGTCACTGTCTTCGCTCTGCCGCTGCAGGCCCCATTCCTCCGGCTTGAACTGCAGGGCCGCCTGCTCCAGGTCTACCTTGTCGTCATACAGTGCAAAAGGTCCCATTTCGGTGGCACGGGCCGGGTGCTCCTTGCGCAACGGGTGGCCTACCCAGGTACGAGGCATCAGGATGCGGTACAGGTGCGGGTGCCCTTCAAAGCGGATGCCGAACATATCGTATACCTCGCGCTCGTACCAGTTGGCGTTGGCCCAGAGGTTGCTGATGCTCGGCACGGTCGGGAATTCGTCCCTGTAGCCGACTTTCAGGCGGATAAAGCTGTTGCGTTCAAAGGAAAGAAGGTGGTAAATGATGGTGAAGGCATAAGGTATGTGGCCGTTCTCGGGCTTACGGGTGCGCTCGTCGATGGCCGTCAGGTCGTAGAGCAGGCGGTAGGGCTGCGGGACCTCCTTTTTCAGGAACGTCAGTACCTCCACGATCTTATCATGGGGCATCCAGAGGGTGAGGATCTCATCCCTGGTCGTTTGCAGAGAGAATGTATCCTCCCCGAACCGCGCCTGCAGTTGCTCGAATATGCCGCTTCCGTTTTCCATAGTAGGAATTAGTAAATGCCCGTAAAATGCTAACTCATGCTATCTTTGTCCTTGTTTGACTATTTATGATAAGTAAGAATTGTTATATGAATTAGTTGATAAAAGGTATCCTAGTGTTTTCTCTGTCATCCTGAAAGAATCTTGTTTTGTGAGTTGCGGAAGCTTAACCTCCCGGGGGAAGAAGCCCTCTTTTCGACCTAGTTTCTTCCAGAATGACATAATGTTTTAAAGTTCTATACTTCTCTGACTTCCTATACCTCATCCGGCGATCGAAACTCTGTCATTTTTGCTCTGGCTTCCTGCCGCCTTTCCTTCACGTCTATTTTTTCCGGTTTGATCACGCCCTGTTCACCGATGGTCCAGCTCAGCGGCCTTCTTTCCTTGCCCACTGACTCGGCCAGCAGCATCAGGCCTTCCATAAAGGCATCGGGGCGGGGAGGACAGCCGGGCACGTATACATCCACCGGCAGGAATTTATCCACCCCCTGCACCACGCTGTAGATATCGAACATGCCGCCGGAGTTGGCGCAACTGCCCATCGAGATCACCCAGCGGGGTTCCATCATCTGCTCGTGCAGGCGCTTGATGATGGGAGCCATCTTGATGAAAACCGTACCGGCGATGATCATCACGTCGGCTTCACGGGGAGTGCCGCGTATAACTTCTGCACCGAAACGGGCCACATCATATTTGGGTGTCATGCTGGTGGCCATCTCTACAAAACAACAGGAGAGGCCGAAGTGGAAGGGCCACATCGAGTTCTTGCGCCCCCAGGCGATCAGGTCCTGCAGGGTGGTGAGCATCACACTTTGCTGCACCGTTTCCTCAAAGGAACTGGTACCGCTAGTTGCCCTTGCAGGCTCATCGGGTTTGCTTAGCCACCATTTCATATAATTTAGCTTTGGTGTGTAGAGTCGCTTTTTACGTCAGGGTGTTACATCATTGTCGCCGTTGGGGTCTGAGGGTGTGTATGTTGGGTTCGTGTTCTAGGATTTAAGTACCTGTGACTTATACTTAACAGCCTAGCTCACATTTGGTTTTTGCGTCAGGCGTTTATAGGCTGCTAAAATTTTCTTGCCGTCAGGGCCAAAATCCAGGGCTCCGTTGCGCCACTCATACACCAGCACCACTACCAGTATCACGATAAACACCAGCACGCCCAGGTAGCCGTACCAGCCCAGCTCTCGGAAAGCGATGGCCCAGGAAAGGATGAAGACCGTCTCCACGTCAAAAATGACGAAGAGCATGGCCACCAGGTAGAATTGGGAGGAGAAGCGGGTGCGCGCCGTACCTGCACTCAGAATGCCGCCCTCGTAGGGTTCTCCGGTGGCACGTTCCTGGTGGCGCTGGCCCAGCACATAGGAGAGGCCAAGTATAAGCCCTACCAGGCTCAGTACAATGGCACCATACACTACCATCGGCCACAACAGGGTCGTGTTTTCTTCTGAAGCGTACATATCCCTTTTCGCCTCCTGCGAATAATTAAGAGTAAACTAGCAAGTCATGTTGCAGAGGTGCCGTTGCACACTCACATCAGGGTTGTCTCCGTTAGTGACCGGTAATGTAGTGCTCGAGGTTTTCGATAATGAATTTCTGTTCCTCGATGATGTACTTTACAATGTCACCCATAGAGACCAAACCAACCAGCCTGTCGTTTTCCATAACAGGCAGGTGCCGGATGTACTTATTTGTCATGAGGTTCATGCATTCCTCCACTGTGTTGTCTGGTGTTACCGTGAGAGGGTGCTCGCTCATAATTTCCTGAACAAGGGTTTCTCTGGAGGCCTTCCCCCGGAGAATTACTTTACGTGCATAGTCCCTTTCCGTGAAGATCCCGACAAACTTTTCATCATCCAGCACCAGGAGTGCACCGACATTTTTTTCAACCATCAGCTCGAGTGCGTTGTAGACAGTGGAGGTGGGATCTACGGCGTGTACGGAGTTTCCTTTCTTTTGCAGGATATTTCTGACTGTTCCCATGTGACCTCCCTTTCGACTGATGTTATTACAAATTTTTAATATTTTTTTATTATACGGGTTGAGCCTGAATAGGTATACTATTTCTTTAAAAAGTAAATAATAAAATGTGAATTTAATATTGAAGCTTGCTGCCGGACAGGGAATTGACGCGGCTAAGTAGATAAACCCCAGCCTATTTTATGCAATATCCAGAGGCTTTGTATGGTAGGCGATCTTGTACTTTCCTATTTTTAAGTTATTGTTATTCAAACATTTAAATGATCGGTTAGTAAAAGAGAAGGAATCACAGTACTGTTAAAGAAAGGAGGCAAGTATGGCGAAGGGAACTGTTCCGCCGGGCTTTCAGGACATGATGAAGTTCGGGCTGGTAGAGGCCCTTTTGGGCCGGCGTTCGCGCCGCTTTTTTATGGGGGCTGACATACCGGATGGAGTCTTTGCCCATCAATCATCACACGACCCGGTACCGCTCACAGAATTGGAGAAGCTGCTGGTGGTAACAGCCTGCGGCGGCAATACCGGCTGGCACCACATGATCTACCGTGCGCAGCGCTACGCGCCTCATCTCGCTAACTATGCAGGCGCAGCCGGTGGCCGTACCTTCCCTTCGGCAGCGGGCTTTCATACCAGTAAGACCTTTTTTACGGATGACGAGGGGGTGTATGTGCTGGAAAACCGGGATGCCCCTGCAGCCGCCGAAAGAGCAGCTGATGGCTCCCTTGAGCTGGATGAAGTGCTTGAGGCCTTGCGAGGGAGTGTCAGAAAGTTGCAGAACGGGCGCCTGAAGCTGCCTCAGGAGGTGCCCTATGTGGAGGCGCATAACACCTGGGTTTCGAACAAGCCGGGTACCTTACTGGTAATACCGGTGGCCGATCTGGCCCAGCATGTATTGCTGGCAATTTGCTATATGCTGCAAAACGGGCTGGTGCTGTTCGACGATATTAACAAGCGGGCCATACCTGGCATCGAGCGCTACAAGAACATCGTGGACATCAACAATAACTGGCCTATCACTTTTCTGGAGCAGCTTTCCATGGCCGAGGTAACAGCAGAATTGTCCACCAGCTGCTATGCCGGGCACCTGATGCTGCAGGCGATGGGGCTTGGAGGCTGGCTCTACAACGGCATTGACCCTTTCAGTGTGCTGGGTGCTAGTGGCGTGGCAGGGGTAGACGGGCTGGGCTTCCGCTATGATACCGATGACCGCTGGCCATACGCGAACCCCACGGGGCTAACGGGCGTGATGGAGGGGTTCTGTCCGCCACACTACCCGGACATGCGCGCTGCCGTGGAGGCTGTGTGTGAGCGCAAGTTTGGCAAGGGCGGGCCGTTCAACCCGGAGACGCCGGGCCCCTGGAGGGACTCAGCCAAAGTGAGAGGGGCCGCCGAGGTGCATAGCGAGGAGTTCCGGGAGTGTGTGGCGCTGCAGGCGCAGTATGTGTACGATACCTTTGGCAAGTTTCCGGGTACAGTCCCTTCTATTTTTGTGCTGACCTACCTGCAGGCGCACCACCTGGACCTGGAGTT